>NZ_JBNDYG010000001.1:0-337308 GCF_049893405.1 Paenibacillus sp. Dod16 | reverse complement strand
CCTACGTGTTACTCACCCGTCCGCCGCTAACCATCAGGAGTGCAAGCACTCCATCAAGTCCGCTCGACTTGCATGTATTAGGCACGCCGCCAGCGTTCGTCCTGAGCCAGGATCAAACTCTCCAATAAAGTGTTTGACTTGCTCATTTCAAAGCTAACGTATTAACGTTTGCTTGTGTTACATTGACGTGATCCATTTGTTCAGTTTTCAAGGAACTTGTTGGCTGCTTTGCCGATCATCTCAATCAGCAGCGCAGGTTTATATCTTATCAAGTATTTAACTTGATGTCAACACTTTTTTCGACGCCGTTCGACAAGCTTCAAAAGCTTTCGTCAAAAGCGACAGTTAGTAATATACCATGATCCAAAAGATATAGCAAGCATTTTTAAAAGAAAATATGTAAAGTTTCGCATAACATCGTTCCTATCAGGATTTATACCTTATAGAGAACGATATCTAACCCCGCCTGCCGGCGACCTTACTATAAATTCGCTTCATCTCAGACTTTAAATTCATGAAGTATCATCTCGAAATGTAATTGATTTCCTATAGAAAAGGTTTTAAGGTTAGTTCATCGCTTTTCTGAAGCCCGACTATATACATAAGAAAGGAGTTCGCCGAATGGCAGACAAAAGCATCGTTCTCCAAAAGCCCACTGATACTCCAAGTCCTGCGCACAGAGAGGGAAATCAGGCTACCGTATATAAAATTCTAATCGCCATCAGTTTCGTTCATTTGTTTAATGATTCGATTCAGTCCGTGATCCCTGCTATCTTTCCTATATTAAAGGATAACCTGCTGCTTACCTTTACGCAGATCGGTTGGATCTCCTTTGCCATTAATTTTACTTCATCCATTATTCAGCCGGTTATCGGGTATGCTGCGGATCGAAGGCCAACACCGATTCTGCTACCGATCGGTATGTGTTTCACGTTTGCAGGCGTATTCATTCTTGCATATGCACATACATATATCCTTGTTCTGTTCGCGGTCGTTCTGATCGGATTAGGCTCGGCGACCTTTCACCCTGAGGGAATGCGAGTCGCTCATATGGCTGCAGGTATGCGAAAAGGGTTATCCCAATCGATCTTTCAAGTAGGAGGCAATGCCGGGCAATCACTTGCTCCGCTCCTGACACGATACATCTTCGTACCGTTCGGACAGTTCGGCGCGATCGGTTTCACCTTCGTTGCCGCGGCTGGTATCCTCGTGCAATCCTATGTTGCCCATTGGTATCATGGCATGCTGAAAGCTGGCTACACGTTTAAAAAGAAAGCCGCCGGACGTACGCTTGATCCCGCCCGCCGCAAAAGCGTACGCCATGCAACGCTGGTTCTCGTCATTCTCGTATTTATCCGCTCCTGGTATGGCGCAGCCATTAGCAGCTATTATGCGTTCTACCTCATGGATGCGTACAAGATCACGATTGATAACGCTCAGATTTATATTTTTCTATTTCTCGCATCCGGAGCTGTGGGTACCTTCTTCGGCGGTCCGCTGGCCGACCGTTTTGGCCGCCGCAACATGATCATGCTCTCCATGATAGGCACAGCACCCATTGCGTTGATTCTGCCGTTCGCCTCCCCGTTCTGGGCGGCTGTATTGCTCCTTATTGGCGGATTTGTTCTATTGTCCAGTTTTTCAGTTACCGTCGTCTATGCCCAAATGCTGCATCCGGGCAATATCGGCACGGTATCCGGGCTGATTACCGGGTTTGCTTTTGGCATGGGCGGGGTCGGTTCGCTTGTGCTCGGCAATCTCGGGGATGCTTGGGGAATCGGCAATGTTATGATCGCCATCGGCTTCTTGCCGCTGCTTGGTCTGCTTGCCCTGCTTCTTCCCGGTGATGATAAGCTGGACCAGTGGTCAAGAGATTAACAGTTTCCGCTAAGTCTCTGTAACCGTTCAGATTGCTTGCTTTAAATAACATAGTTATGGTCCTTATAAGACAGACGCCCAGATCATCCGCGCCGATACGGATCGACTGGGTGTCTGTCATTTATATTGACATAAAAAGGATATCTGTGCCTGTATCGCTAATCTTCCCTTCCTTTAGCGCTTTGTTTTTGATAATCCCAGTCAATAGACATGGTATACTAAACAAAATACAAGCCATAGTATGACCAGGCTAGACCAAAGGAATGTGCGATATGTTGAAAATCCCAGGATATACGATCATCGGCATCGTCTATGAGGATTCATATATAACGGTGGCGTATGCCCGTTCCGAGCGAACCCGGAGAACGATGCTCCTGAAAATTGTAAAAGAAGGTACCCGTACAACGATCGAGAACGCGAAGCTTATCCACGAATATCATTTCCTCAGTGACTTGGATGTGGACGGGCTGTTCAAGCCAGTATCCTACCTATCATTCAAGACAATGATCGTGTTGGAGTTTGAACCCATCCACGCTATTACCTTAAGGGAATATGTGCGAATTCACGGCTCCTCACCCTCAGTATTAATACCAATGCTTGAGCGTGCTGCCCGCAGGCTGCAGGAACTGCATATCCACGACGTTCTTCATTTAAACATCAGGCCAGATACGCTCCTTGTTCAAGAAAGTTCCCAGGACGTTTATTTAACAGGCTTCGGATACGCCGTTCGCAGGGATCAAATGAATATAGAAGGACATGGCAGTCTGGAAGCCAATCCAATCTATATGTCTCCGGAACAAACCGGGAGGATAGGCCATCGACTGGACAGCAGAGCCGATATCTACTCACTTGGCGTAACATTCTACGAGCTATTCGCTCATAGACTTCCCTTTACCGCGAACGGCGCGCTTCCTTGGGCTCACGCCCATCTTACCATAAGGCCTGAGCCCTTCCATGATATTCATCTGCCTCAATGGATATCCGAACTTATCCTGAACATGCTGGAAAAAGACCCCGCTGACCGCTACTTCGACATGCAGAGCATTACTGAGGAAATAGCCCAGCATCGATTAGCGGCTATAAAAGAATCAGATTCGGATGCCAAGCGCTGCAAGCATGAAATCAGGCAGAATCCTTTCGCTTCCAATTCAATTCCGACTCAGCAGCATCATGAAGTACCCAATGCTAAGAACGAGGAGGATAAGTCCTTCCAAGAAACGATCCCCTCCATCTCGCTTTCAGGCCATATCGTCAACTATCCACAAGTGTTGGATTTGGCCGCCATCATGCAGGCATCACATATTTTTAACTCGGAGATCGTAACGGAACGAGTAGCTGAACGTTTCTTGCAGCTCCTGATTAAGAACGCTGGTGCCCATCGCGGACTGATACTGACACTTCAGGAAGGCATGTGGTATGTAGAAGCTGAGGCAAAGCAAGACGGGAGACTTATGACGGCTTCTTCTCGGCGAACGCTCCTTGGGGATGCCCATAGAGTCAGTCGGCGTTTGCTCATTCAGACAGCGGAATCCAAAGCTGCCCTTTGCGGCTCGGCTGCCACATCAGGGATGGACGAGTTGAATTCCCCTTCTTCCGCTCATTCGGCAAAAGGTTCCGTGCTTTATTTTCCTGTCGTTGTACAGGATCAGTTGCTAGGAGTATTGTTTTTGCAAAATGATGTGATCACGAAAGCGTTTGCCCCCGAACGATTTCACGTGTTGAGTACCATTGCCTCCCAAGCTTTATTCGCCATTCATGCGAGAGTCCGCTCCCATGCCGAGCTGCAGCTTTCCGAACATGGCCTCCAAACAGTAAGAAAGCATACGGGAGAAGTGCATGATTTAACGGGACGGGAGAAGGAAGTGCTTCGCCTGATCTCAAAGGGGCTCTCGAATAAAGAAATCGCTGCGGCACTTACCATTACCCATGAGACAGTAAAAACCCACATCAAGAAAATCTTCGAAAAACTGAAGGTTGACCGAAGGGGAAAAGCCGCAGCCATCGCTAATACGCTCGGTTTGCTTCACGAAGACCATCAATCTCCTGAATAGCTCCTACCTTCTGAATGAACTAAACGCCAGTTATAAGCTGCTATCCCGTCGCCTCTGTTCTTCTGTTCCACGAATCAGTTATGCTGGGCAGCAAGGGAAAGCTCTTATAATAGATCTAAAAAGCTTACTTAAGGAAGGGTCCTTAAGTAAGCTTTTCTTTTATACGCTCTGTTCAATTGCTGTTATAAAACGGTGTATAACCGCTGTTACCTCTGCTCGTGTTGCTAAGCCTCGAGGCAAAAAGCGTCCCCCGGGGTATCCGTTCATCAACTCGTTCTCGACCACGTTGGATACATGCTGCTTCGCCCAGATAGAAATAGAGCTTTGATCTTTGAAGGACAGCATATCTTTGCTGGATTCACCGGAGGAAAGACTCGCAAGCCGGCTTGACTTAGACAGCATAACAGCCATTTGCTCACGTGTGATCGGATCATCAGGGCCAAAAGCACGGCTGCTGTAACCACCAATAATCCCATGGGCTAGAGCCGTGCGAATCGCATCGCCAGCCCAGTGATTTTTAATATCCTCGAATGCAGCGCTGTATTGCCCTTCTAATCCCAGGCTCCGTACCAGCAGCGCGACAAATTCGGCCCGGGTCACCGGACGGTCTGGTTTGTAGCTTCCGTCAGGATAACCTTTTGCCAGCTTCAGATCATATAATGCCTGGATTTCCGACTCCGCCCAGTGGCCGGAAATATCCGCAAAGGCAGGAGTTTGTTTGCTAGGGGGCGGCTGAGTAGCAGACGAGTCGCCGTCATTTCCCTGAGCTGGTGGTGTTGGGGGTGGTGTTGGGGGTGGTGCTGGGGTTGAAATCGATCCTGGAAGTCCTTCGTTCTGATCCCCCTTATCTACCGGAGAAGGATTCGGCTCACTCCCGCCGTTTCCCGGAGTAGGATCAGTCGGTCATGTATCTCCACCACCCGGCCGAGGCGTAACGTTAACCGTTCGAACAACCTCTTCCGCCTCATTGCCGGCACGATCGGCTACCGAATAACGGAGCGTGTATTGTCCCGGTCTGGAAGTATCGACTTTACCTTCAACCTCGATGCGATCCGTTAGATCCCCGTCCAGATTGTCAATGGCCGTGGCCCCCGGGTCCGTATAGTCAGAACCTTGCATCAATGAGATTCGAGAATCACCAAGCAGCGTAATCACCGGCTTCTCCCGATCGATATTCGTGATTTCGACCTGTTTTACCGACTCGTTGCCTGCATGATCGCGGACATAATAAGTAATCCAGCCGTTCTCATGGACCTCCAGCTTATCGCTCCAAGGCTCACCACCTCCAACTCCGAAATAGGCAGCATCCTGTTGTCCGAAGACAAACTTGCGATCAACTAAAGGGCTCGGGGCATAGACCGAAGCGGTGACTGTTACTTCCTTTTGCGTTGGCACGGTTGGGGACACCGTAACCTGAATGACAGGCACGCTTTTAAAAATGTTCGTAATTTCAATGGTCTCAATCCTCTTGTTGCCCGCGGCACTCTCGGCGTATACCGTGTACCATCCGTTCAGCTCCGCTTCGAAGGTTCCGTTAAAGTCGTTACCTTCCGCGTCAAAATAGGACAACGGCTGAATTCCCGGCGCCCACTTCGTAACCATGGTCGGACTTAACGTACCGTATACATCAGCCGTCACGGCCACGTTCTGGTTCGTCGGATCCTTGATAGAAGGCTGCAGGCGGATGATCGGTTCTTCTTTATCGATGTTGCTTACATGCAAGGACTTAACATTCCCGTTACCGGCAGCGTCTTTCGCATATACGTGTATTCTCCGTTCGCGTCCACCATAAATACATCCTGGAACACTGTGCCCCATCCCTGCTCGAAGTAGGCTTCATCCTGCACACCGGCGCTCCATTTCATAAGTGAGATCACGCCGGAGTTGTCCATGCCGGATACCCATATTTCGACATCCTGACTCGTCCACGCTTCGGGCGTCAGCCTCAGCTCCGATATGATCGGTTTTTCGTTATCCATTCGGGTAACCTCAATGACGGCCACGGCCTCGTAACCAGCATTGTCTTTAATATAAACGGTATACATTCCATTGCTGTCAACGGCAATGCTGCTACCGGTAAACGGAGTGCCTTCATTCATGAAATAATTGGGATCATGATGTCCGGCTGCCCATTTCTGCACTGCAATACCGCTGCCATTGTCCGTTATATCGAGCTGTATTCGTACGGGGCTGTTCGTCCAATTGATGTTGTCGAGTGAAAGACGGAGGTTTGGGCCACTTTTATAAATATTAGTGATTTCTACAGTCTCGATCTGTTCATTCCCGGCCTTGTCCTTGGCATAGACCGTGTATAGACCATTCTCCGAAACCGTAAAGCCTGTCCCTCGCAAGGCGCTCCCCTCTCCCGCAAAATAGGAATACGGCTGCTTGCCCGCTGCCCATTTGACGATCTCGATGCCGCTTTCCTGATCGGAGGCGTCTACAGTAATAGCGATATCCGTCTGCGTCGGCTCTGTCGTGGATGGCGCCAACGAAATTACAGGAGGGATGGCGTCCAGTTTGTCAATCGTGATCTGCTCTGTTACCGCATTCCCCGCTTGATCCTCTGCATAGACGGTGTAACCCCCGTTATCTGTCACTGTAAAAGAATCGCTGAACATGGTTCCGGCGCCATTCTTGAAAAATGCCAAAGGCTGGCTGCCGGCGGCCCACTTCGTGAGCTTAATCCCGCTGAGATCATCTGCGGTTGATGCGGTGATTTGGACAGACCCAGCTGCCCACCCCGTCGGCGATGACGTCAGGCTAAGCGTAGGTGATACTCGATCAATGTTCCCGATCTCAATGTACTGCACCGTCTCATTTCCCGCTTGATCGCTGGCGTACCAGGTATACCATCCGTTATTAAACGCGGTAAATGTGCCGCCTTGCGGCAAATGACCGTTATTATAGAAGAAGGACTCCGTTTGGCGGCCTTCCACCCATTTCTCAATCTGGACCCCGCTCCCCGTATCATAAGCTCGTCCGTTAACAATGACGTTGCCCTGTGTCCATTCTGACGTAGATTGCGTCAGAGATATCGACGGCGGGCTATTGTCGAAAAATACGGAGCTTCCATCCGTGGTTGCCGATACGGTCATTGGAATCCCTTCGTCTTGGTATGCAATGCTGAAATCTATTTGCCCTTCAGGATGGCTAGCGTCCAGCGTCACAGATGCCCTCCATTCGTTTAAGGCAGCGTTTGGTATAGCGGTTGCTTGTACTTGCTGTCCGGCTAGCATGACACTCGGAGATTGCAGTGCTGGAAGCGAAGTAAAGGACAGGGTAACGTTATCGCCTGCCAGTGCATATCCCGGATCGGCCCCATGGGACTCAATCGAAACACTCCGGATGAGGTCCGTCTTCAGGTTGTAACTTGCCTGGGAACGACTGTAGTTTAAGGCCTTGTTTTCGCCGCTCCAGGTGGTCGTATAATAACTTATTGTGGCCCATAACGCGTTAGCCGGCACCTCAGGACCACTTAAAACATTGACGCCGTCCACACTGTACGTATACTGCTGATTATCGATGGGGTGATTCTCAAAGAACGATCCATCAAAGTTGCTTAATGTCAGCCACTTCACATCGGCAGGAATGTCGTTCAATTGTCCAGTGGTAAGCATTCTCTTCTCCGTTGTAATCCCATCCCGGCTATAATAAAGCTCCATGCCGTCAAAATTGATCGGCACAAACGTGGCCCACTTTGCGCTTGATGGGACTTCCGATAAATTGGTCGACCTGATGGTCGTCCCGTCGCTGTAAATATGAAGGACTCCGGCAAATCCCCTTGGATCATAAACGATGTCACCGAGCGTCTCGGCCTGTACCTGTAATGCAAAAGCTTGATCTCTCACCGGAATGGCCAGGCTGCCTAATAGAAGCGGTACGATCATGGCCATCACAATGAATGTTTGTGCTACACTGCGCTTAATGGCTCTAATCCTCCTTTTTTTGTTTTTTAAACATACAACCTTAGTGAAATAGGAATGTATACCTATATAAAATAGTAGCTTTTGCCTGGGTAGATATACATCCCCCGTATGAGGGATCTTTGGAGAAAATGAAAAAGACTCGGCTGCTGCCAGCCGAGTCTTTCATAGTTAAAAATCCGCCTTTGCCTATCCTAGATTAGATTTTGTTCAGATAATCCAGCAAACGGTACACAATCACGGATACCTGAGCCCGAGTGGAAGTCTCACCCGGTCCGAAGCGGTTGCCATTCACTCCCTTCACCAGACCTTCCTTCACAGCAAAGGCTACGGCCGCGCGTGCCTCCTCCGAAATCAGATTCGTATCGTTAAATGACAAGGAGCCTGCTTCAGAATCAATCTTCAACGCTTCCGTAATCATGACCACCATATCCTCACGGGTCAGCGGATTCTTCGCTCCCGCTTCTTTGCTGCGTGTTTCCCAATCGATGCCTGTTTCGAAAATACGATCAAGCAGTGTCGCAAATTCGGCACGGGTCACCGCATTGTTTGGAGAGAAGCGGCCTGCACCTGTACCGTTCGTGATATGCTGCGAGGCAGCAACCTCGATCTCATCCTTAGCCCAGTGGCTGACGATGTCGTTAAAGGTCACGTTGTTCTCGGCCGCCACATATGAACCCGGACCGTTAACACGGAACGTGATCGATCCACGCGCAGCCGATTGCAGCAATCCAGCGGATTGCAGGTCTCCTTTTTCCGACTGCATGTAGGCACCTACCTTGCGCGCATCCTTCACTTTTGTTGGGTCATAGTTCAATGTCAACAGAAGTGGGTGTTTGAACTTGTCCCCGTGTTTGATCGAAACGATCGGGGATACAGCGTTCAATGTATTTTCGGATCCTGCTTTGCTTGCAGCTACGGAAACCGCTAAACTGAATCCGCTGCTCGTAGTGAAATCATCCAAGGCATCAGCAGAAACCGTCAGGCTAAATCCGTTACCCGCAATCACAAGCGGTTTGTCGGATGCTTTCAATTTATCTACGGCAGCCTTACCGAGGGTAAGAGCTACATCGCTATATTTGCCGAAATCGAGCTTCGATACGTCCAGCTTCACTTCTTTGCCGTCTCCGGTAATTCCTGCCGAAACCGCTGCTTCAGACAGAGCGGCCGTTGCAGACTCGGTACCATCTGAATTTTTCTTCGTGGTTACTTTGGCATCCCCCGATACTTCAGGTGCTGGAGTTGACGGAGTTCCCGTGGAACCCCCACCGGAGGACGAACCTCCACCGCCTCCTCCAGATCCGCCACCTGGGTTACCTGGATCCGGGTTGCCTGGTCCAGGCGCGCCCGTCAACTGCAAAGATACGGAAGCCGTTCCTTGAAGTCCTTGACGGTCTTTGACGGAAAGCTCAACGGTATAGTTGCCTGAAGATAATCCGTCTAACGCAATGTTAAATGCACCATTCTGTTCAACATCAAAGGTACCTTGCTTGGCGACCGTTTTGTTAGCTCTTTTAATAACATAGCTGGCATCCAGCCATTCGCTCACATCAAAATCAATTGCCCACTCATCCCACAGAGCCGGAACAGCCGTTACATAGAGGTCATCGATCGTGCCGGTTAGTGCAGGGTTATTCTTGCCAGAGATTTTGACATCCAGCTCGGTTTTGATCTCAGGCGCCGCTCTCTTCACAAAGAAAGGAATCGTCGCATAATCCGAGTGGACTACGAGATCGGTATCCAGGGATAAAAGCTCGATCGAGTATAGACCATCCTGAACCTCTACCTCTTTCTCAGTTTCATAATCGGCATACTTCCCATTCCAGCCGATCGTAAACGAGGTGTTTGCATCAAAATAGGCTTCCCCTCCGAATATTTGGCCAATAATACCGTCGCCGTCAACACCCGCTCCTGGATTAAGACTGTCATACAAATCCACAATGACGATCTGCATCGGATTGTAAAATTCGAAAGCCAGGTTAAGCTTGCCCAATTCACCAGTCTCGGTCAACGGAACATGCGGTAAATAGTTCTCTTTGTCACTGTAGGCTTTTGTATATTTCACACCTGTGATCTCAAGGTTAAAGTACGCAACGTAAGGAACTGAATAGGTGTGGGCTCCATTCGTAAAGGTAATATACCCTTGTTGTTCTGATACGCCCTCTATCCCTTCCGGCACTTGAATGGTTATTGTGACCTCTTCTTGACCGTTGAGGGTGAAGGTGCTTTTATCGGTTGTAACACTTACCCCA
This sequence comes from Paenibacillus sp. Dod16, assembly GCF_049893405.1. Taxonomy (NCBI): domain Bacteria; kingdom Bacillati; phylum Bacillota; class Bacilli; order Caryophanales; family Paenibacillaceae; genus Paenibacillus; species Paenibacillus sp. Dod16. The sequence goes on along the minus strand of NZ_JBNDYG010000001.1, from coordinate 327,201 downwards.
GGCGTGACTTGCGTGTTATTGATTTCCACGTTAAAAGTTCCGCCCGCATTTCCAATACTCTCTACCTTTATTTTTTTCTGAACAGTCTTGGCCGCTTTGCCCGTGAAATTACCGAAGTTGATGCTTCCCGTAATATTATCCTGCTCTTTACTTGTTCCGTTCTCCTGATATAAGGTCTTGTCCAAGACCTTCACCAGAGCCTCTGCCTGGATGGTGTTGAGTGCTTGTACGCGCCCGGCTCCTTGATCCGTTACATCGTAGGATTGGGTATTCAGCACTTTGGCGTTATTCATCAGTGCGACTTTGACGTCGAACGGAGTCCAGTCGTTGTGCTTCTCCAAAATGAGAGCTGCAAGCCCTGCCACATGCGGGGATGCCATACTGGTGCCCGTGAAGCGATCATAGGACTGACTGTAATCTGCATCGGCAATGTCCCTACCGTACGCCGGAATGGATGACAATATGCTTGTTCCCGGTGCAACCACGTCAGGCTTGATGTCCAGCGTCTTTTTGGCCGGGCCGCGGGAGCTGGAATCATTGATTTCATCGCCTGCGGTTCGGTTTTTGATAAAATCCGTAAAATTCACTTTCATATTCGGGTTGGCATCGAGCAGCGATTTGATATAATCGCCGTCTTCTTTGCTCATACTAAAGGTTGGAATGAAGGCAAAACTGTCTCCAAGCAACACACCGATAGGTCCAGGGTTCTGGTTGAACACAATAACACCCTTCGCGTCTGCCGCCTTAGCATTGGCAATTTTTTCGACAAAAGCAATTTCGCCGCGTTTAATCAATGCGATTTTGCCCGCTACGTCTTTACCCGTGAAATCCTCTGGCTTACCCAGATCCGCATAAACCAGTTCGAAATCTCCATCCAGGACTACTTCCGGATCCTCGGCCAGATTCCAAGCCATTAATTCAAGCTTATACGTTGCATCTGTCACCGTGATCGGAGCGGCATCGTCTGCCGAAGGCAGTTCCTTATCCTTGACAGGTTCAACAGCCTCTTCTTCCGTGACCGGCTCCTCTCCGGCTCCTTCAGTCGGTTGAGCCGGCTCTAGATCTTGCTCCGTATCGACGGAAGGCTCCGCCTCAACCATAGCAGCCGTGTCATCAGTCGATGTTGGCCCAGCGGCTTCATCTGCCTGCGCTCCTACATCTGTCTGCTCTTCAGGCGTAACGGGCTGTGTTGGCTCAGCTCCAAGCTCCAACGGACCCTCATTGTTATCAATTGGCTCACCGGGCAATTCCGCATCCGTGAAAAAGTGCGATGTTGCCGCAATTTCGTCACTTGGACCCGTTGAGTTTCCTACCGTAATCGGAAAAGCCGCTGCCCCCGGCGATCCAACCGTCCAGCGGTTAGGCCCCGAATTGCCGCTAGCAACGACTGGCGTGACACCAGCCAGCGCAGCATTGTTGAGTGCTACGGACGTTACATAGTCCGGATCATTGCGTGAATTGCCAAGCGAGAGGTTGATTACATCCATCCCGTCCTGAACGGAACGGTCAATACCTCCCAGTACCCAGCTGGAATAGCCGCTTCCATACGGCCCAAGAACGCGATACGCATAGATATCCGCATCCGGCGCAATGCCTGCAACTCCATATTCGCCCACATCACGGGCTCCGATGGTACCCGCCACATGTGTTCCGTGATCCGTCCAGTACGTGCTGCCGTTGTCATCGACCTGTGGGGGATTGGAAGGGTCATTCTCCCAGTCGAGCGGGGTGGTCTCATAGGGATCGTTATCATTGTCTACGAAATCATATCCACCCTTATAAGCATCCTTCAAAACAGGGTGTACGTAATCAATACCCGTATCGATAACGCCTACTTTAATGCCTTTACCTGTATAACCGAGATCCCATACTTCCGGCGCACCGATGAACGGCCCCGTATCTTTCATGTATGGATTCACTTCGCCCTTCGGTCCAACCGTTACCTCCAGATCGGGATATACGCCTAGAACGCCAGGGAGATCAAGCAGCGCTTCAATCTTGCTGCCGTCAATCTCCATGGACACCCCGTTGAATGCGTAACTATATTGCTCCGAAATTTCGTGCGTTATATTCTTCGTGCTCAGGCTGCGTATAAAAGTCTGCTGCTCCAATTGCACCTGTGCCTCAACCTTCGCTTCTGCGGAAGAACTAAAGGATTGACCATGAACAGAGGAAAGCCCTTTGGCTAAGGCCACTGGCTCAGTAGACAGCTCTACAATGACTCTTGTAGGACCCCCGGCAGATCTCTGCAGGCTTTGATCAAGTACCGGAAACTCGGCAAGCTTAGCTCGCTGTTTCAGAATATCCTTTATCTGCCCAGCTTCATCGGCACTGAGCTGATTGTCCAGCTCGATCTGACGTTCAGACGGAGCGGCCCCAGCCGCTGGTGCAACGAGTGATAGCGTTAATACAAAACTTAGTAGTGCGGACCATAACTTTTTACTCAAGGCTTTGCCCCTCCCATAAGATAGATTTCCCAATCACATTAGGGTCTGGGATGTCATCAGCATATCTGCGCTGCCTAACGATGGTATCCACTCCTTTCCGCATAAGACTGACCCGTGGTAAATTATTCTAGAATCCAAAATTAGATTCCTTCATCCTTTTCTGTATGCTTTTGTTAAATTCAGTCGAATGTTTAGGAGCTTTTGGCGAATGATCGAAAACGTCATAGATTCATAGAAAATATAGCTTACACCACAAGTAAGGGAGAAGTCAGGGAACCGGGGGAAAAGAAAAACCGAGGCTATCGATAGCCTCGGTTCACATGGAGTTGCAACTGATCCTGCAAGATATAACCAGATGGTATTATGATTCGTCTAGCAATCGCACGAACTCTTCTTCATCCTCCAGGATGTCGATGCCGAGCTGCTGGGCTTTCGCCAGCTTGCTGCCGGCTTTTTCACCTGCAATGAGAAGGTCAGTTTTCTTGGACACGCTGCCGGTGACTTTGGCGCCGAGCGCTTCCAAGCGTTCCGTTGCCTCTTCGCGGGTCAGCAGATGGAGGGTGCCTGTCAGCACGACCGTTTTGCCGCTGAAATAGGAATCGGTGCTGACCGGCTTCGGTGCTTCCGGCGCTTTCGCTTGGACACCCAGCGAGAGCATCTTCTGAATGCTTGCTTGGGCAAACGGGTCGGCGAAGTATCCGGCGATGCTTTCGGCCACGATGCCGCCCACGTCCGGCAGCTCGACCAGTTCTTCTGCGGTCGCCGCCATCACGCGGTTCAGATCGCGATAGTGATCGGCCAGCATTTTGGTTGTGGATTTGCCGGTATTCGGTATACCCAGCGCAAAGAGGAAGGATGCAAGATCCCGCTCCTTGCTCTTCTCGATGGCATCCAGCAGGTTCTGGGCTTTTTTCTCGCCGAAGCGCTCCAGCTTCAGCAAGCTATCAAAAGATAGGGTGTAAAGATCAGCCGGTTCTCTCACGCCCAGTTCGTCGTATAACTGGATCGCGGTTTTGTCGCTGAATGTCTCAATGTCCATGGCATCCCTGGAAGCAAAATGCGTGATCCGGGCCACGATTTGCGGTTTGCACCCCGTCTTGTTGTTGCAGAAGAGGTGAGCGCCGCGCTGCTCCAGCGGGAATCCGCAAGATGGACACTGTTCCGGATACAGGATCTCTTCTCCGTCCTGCTCCTCCGTTACTTTGCCGAGGATCTCGGGAATAACGTCATTTGAACGGCGAATGAAGACTCGGGAGCCCAGTGCGAACTTGAGGTTCTTGCGCTCAATATCCCCGATATTGTTCAGCGTACAATTTTGCACCGTGACCCCGGCAAGCTCAACAGGCTCTACACGCGCTAACGGCGTGATTTTTCCGGTCCGCCCCACATTCCAGGTTACCGACTGCAGCACGGTCGTGGTTTCTTCCGCTTCGAATTTATAAGCGACTGCCCAGCGGGGGAACTTATCGGTATATCCGAGCGCCTCGCGGATGCGGAAATCGGTCACCTTCACCACCGCTCCGTCAATGAGGTAATCGAGCTCGGAACGGCGTTTCTCGATATCGGCCAATTGCTCCATTACATCGTCAAACTGCTCGAAATAGAAAATGTACGGATTGACCTTGAGCCGGTTCTCGCGCAGGAAATCCATCATTTCCTTGTGATCGGCAAAAGTGATTCCATCCGAATAACCTACATTATAGAAGTAAGCGTTCAGTTTACGCTCGGCCGTCACCTTCGGATTTAGATTGCGGAGAGCCCCTGCGGCGGCATTGCGCGCGTTCTTGAGCGGCTCGGCCGCAGTTTGATTGTATTTGTCCAGCACGGACAGGTTCATGATGCCTTCGCCCTGTACTTCAATCGTACCTGCCTTGTAGGGGATTGTCATCGGCACCGACTTGATGGTTTTCACCTGAGCCAAAATACCTTCGCCAACTACACCGTTGCCCCGTGTCGACGCCTGAACCAGCTTGCCGTCCTGATAGGTCAGATTCAGCGTGAGCCCGTCAAACTTCAGCTCCAGTGCATAACAAGGCGCCTTAAGAGGATTGCCGGGATTCTTCGTATTATAGTCATTGACCAGCCTGACCACCCGATCATGCCAGGTACGGAGCTGCTCAATGTTCTGAGCCTTATCGAGACTCCATAACGGAGCCAAATGGCGATGCGGGGCAAAACCCTTCAGAATCTCCCCGCCCACCCGCTGGGTCGGAGAATCCGGAAGCGTCACTCCGGTCTCGGCCTCCAGCGCTACCAGCTGGTCGTACAGGGCATCATATTCCTTGTCGCTTACAAGCGGCTGATCCAGCGTGTAGTAATGGTAATTGTAATTGTTCAGCTCCGCAATGAGCTTCTCCATCTTTTCCTTGAAATCCATGCAGGGGCAATCCTCCTTCAATAATATAAGGCCATTATAGGTTGCGTTGTGACTTATGTGGACTGTTGTTCAATCATTGTATTACATTGTTGTCCAAACATCCTGCTCTTAATATGCAGTAACCACCATCGTCCTCGGTTATTCCACCTTCGTAATCGGCGCGAAGCCAGCAAGCAGACGTTTCACGCCCACAGGCGCCGGGAATGCAATCTGCAATTCCATGTCGTTGCCACTGCCTTTTACCGCTACGATCGTACCGGTTCCCCATTTGCCATGGGCCACTTTATCGCCGGCTTTAAATTCCCCACTGCCCGAAGCCACAGCCGGACGGGATGACGCACCAGTTGTCATCGTCACCCGGCTCTTCGGCGCAGCTTGCGCGGAAGCGGTCGATCCGCTGAGGGAGAGGTCTACGCTGCGGCCGCCGCCAAAGTTGCTGCCTCCGCCTCCACCGAAGCCGCGTCCTGCGTAAGATCCGCCCACATTGCTACCGCCGCCGCGGCGGTATCGGTCATGCGCCATCTGGGTGTCTTCCTTCAGTTCTTCCGGGATTTCCTCCAGGAATCTCGAAGGCATGTTCGCCGTCGTGCGGCCAAATAAGGTACGCATACGTGCACAGGATAAGAACAACTGCTTCTCGGCGCGCGTGATGCCCACATAAGCAAGTCGACGTTCCTCTTCCAGCTCCTCGTTATCCATAAAAGCACGGCTGTGCGGGAATACCCCTTCCTCCATGCCGATGATGAACACCACCGGGAACTCCAGACCTTTGGCACTGTGCATGGTCATCAGCACGACAGCGTCGTCACGATCTTCTTCGTCATCGTTCATCGAGTCGATGTCCGCGATCAGCGCAAGATCCGTGAGGAAGGAGATGAGCGATTTATCCTCGTTGTTCTTCTCGAACTCTTGCGTAACCGACAGGAACTCGTCGATGTTCTCAAGGCGGGATCTGGATTCGATCGTATTCTCGTTTTGCAGCTCGAGCCGGTACTCGGACATTTCCAGTATTTTTTCCGTAAGCTCGGTGACCGACAGAAACTCAACCATTCGGCTGAGCGCGGCAATCATGTCGTAGAAGCCCACCAGCGCATTACGCGTCCGTCCGGCAAAGCCGAGGTCGTCCACGATTTCCAGCACGCGGAAAATCGAGATGCCCCGCTCCGCGGCTGCAGCAGCCAGCTTCGCGACGGTCGTGTCGCCGATGCTTCTTTTTGGCACGTTAATGATCCGCGTTAAACTGATATCGTCGTCCGGGTTGGAGATCAGGCGTAGGTAAGCGAGCAGGTCCTTAATCTCTTTGCGATCGTAGAACTTGATGCCCCCGACGATCTGGTACGGAATATCCGACTTGATCAGAATTTCCTCGATCACCCGGGACTGCGCATTGGTCCGATACAGAATCGCGTGGTCCTGATAGCTTTTGCCGGCGGTAACGCTCTTGCTAATTTCCGAGGTAACAAAATACCCCTCATCATGCTCCGTATCCCCGCGGAACACCTTGATCTTCGGTCCTTCACCCTGCTCGGTCCACAGATTCTTCGGTTTGCGGCCTGTGTTCAGGCCAATCACATTGTTGGCAGCGTTCAAAATATTCGCTGTAGAACGGTAATTCTGCTCCAGCAGAATCGTCCGCGCCTCGGGATAATCCTGCTCAAAATTCAGGATGTTCGTGATATCCGCGCCACGCCAGCGGTAGATCGACTGATCGCTGTCCCCGACAACGCAGATGCGGTGATGGCTGTCTGCCAACATGCGGCAAAGCATGTACTGCGCCCGGTTGGTATCCTGATACTCATCCACGTGAATGTACTGGAACTTCCGCTGGTAGAAGTCGAGAACCTCCGGCACTTCCTTAAACAGCTGGATCGTGGTCATGATCAGATCGTCAAAATCGAGCGAATTGTTGCTCTTCAAGCGCTTCTGGTATTCCGTATATACCTTGGCAACAAGGGTTTCAAAATAGTCTCCGGCCTTCTGTTCATACTGCTGCGGGGAGATCAGCTCATTCTTAGCCGCGCTCATAGCTGCTTGAATTGCCTTCGGCTCGAATTTCTTCGGATCGATGTTGTGCTGCTTCATCACGTTTCGGATTACGGACAGCTGATCGGTCGAGTCTAGAATACTGAAATTCGATGTAAAGCCAATCCGTTCAATGTCTCTACGCAAAATCCGCACGCACATCGAGTGGAACGTCGATACCCAGATGTCCTGGCCTTCCCGGCCGACCAGCTTGGATACCCGCTCCTGCATCTCACGGGCTGCTTTATTCGTAAACGTAATCGCCAGGATGCTCCAAGGTGCAGCTTTGCGCGTGGCGATCAGGTACGCGATCCGGTGTGTCAGTACCCGCGTCTTACCGGAGCCGGCACCTGCCATAATGAGCAGCGGTCCGTCGGTTGCTTCGACGGCCTGGCGCTGCTGTGGATTCAGCCGTCTGACGGCGTCGTGTATATCAATGGAATGCATAGTATTGCCTCCTAATAGGTGTAGATTTGATAAGGGAGAAACTTGGTTAAAGGTTAAAGGTGAAAAGATGAAAAAAGTTTGGGTCTGGCTGATAGATAAAATAAAGATTATGAATCGTATAGAATGCTGCCTGTCTAAGACACGGTGCGTTCTGCTTGCTTGGTTAAATGGAATATAAAATTAAATATTATATAAATGTATACTTAACCGTCACAAGGTGGATGGAGAAAACACACTATTATAGAGCCTGAGCTGGCTTAACGCGCCTCTATATTTTGGGGCAGATCTTATTAACATCTTATAACAGAGACAAGTCAGCCCTTCACGGCCTTGACCGTTTCGAGCGCCTGCTCCAGATGATCATACACAACGTTGCCAACAACGATCGTATCTGAGATAGCAGCTGCCTCCGACGCTTGCTGGGCGCTCGTTATTCCACCACCGTAGAATAAACGGGCGTTATCCAGCGATCTTCGAACCGTACGAACGGTCTCCATATCCCCATATACGCCACTGTATTCCAGGTACACAATCGGCAGATTCATCAGCTTGTCCGCAATCTGGGCATAAGCGGCGACAGCGCTCGCTTCAATTGAAGTCTCTGCTCCGGTCAGCTTCGCCACTGCAGCATTCTCGTGCAACACAATATACCCCTCTGTCACAACCAGATCCCACGGGATCATATACCCGTAGCGTTCGATACCTTCGCGATGCCGGCCCATAATCCAGGTCGGATCCTGCGTATTCATGACCATCGGAACCATGTATAGATCAAATCCGGGTACAACGGCTTCCAGATCGGATACTTCCTGCACGCAAGGCAGCTCGTAACGCCGAACTCGGGACAGCAGATCCACGGTATTTTCATAAGTGACTCCGGTTGAGCCTCCGACCATAATGGCATCGGTTCCTGACAAACATACCGCATCAAGGGTCTCGTCATCGATCTCCTTGTCGGGGTCCAGCTTAAACACATGCCTCCAGGATTGTATCATCTCTTTCAAGCGTCATTCCTCCACGTTCACGGGTTACTATTATACTAAAATAAGTCTATGCTAGCACGGTAAGCAAGTCAATTTATGTTCGCATAAAATACGAACATTTTTTTGGTAATTGCGGTTTATCGGTTAAGCCGACATACGAACTACGCAGCTGGAAAGGGAATTAGACTGATACTTCGCTAAGAAAAGAGCGTCAATCGACGTACAATCCCAGACCTCATGACGCACAATCCCAGACATATAGATGGTGGTTTCCTGTGATATCAAGTAGGCCATGCTTCGAATTTATATCTTCTGATATCAAGAAAAAGCCCGCGTCTCTTTTGGAGACAACGGACTTCGATGTTCAGCATCACTATATATGAACTATACCATAGACGGGCAGTGCTACATGAAATAAGCCATGAAAAGCACCCTCTTACGAGTCACTTTTTAATGGTGTATCTCAAACTGTTCTGCTCCAGCTCCGGCTCTGTCAGCAGGTCCGAGTAAACGCCATACACACCCCATTTTTCATAATTGTTCACGGTCGTGGTGTCATTGATGGTGTGAACATAGGTCACGGCACCCGCTTGCTTCAGCTTGGCTACAAAATTCGGACTGACCTTGTACTCCGGCATGGTAACGGCGTCAATGCTGTTTTCCTGCACAAAGGCCGTGATCTCGGCGGGTGAATCCTGCGTGGCATACAGCGTATAGATAATCGACTTAAACGGATAGATGTCCCTGACCATATCGAGCATCGGCTCATTATATATTTGGATGACCACCCGATCCAGAAGTGCCGGGTTCCTCTCATTAGCAGCAATTACAATCTCCGTGAACAGGTGCTGAATATCCTGATCCTCCTGCTCCTTCGTATCCGTCACGATATAGATATCGGGATGACGCTCCATCATATCCATAATGGCCTCAATATCCATCGGCTGGTATTGCTCCAAAATCGGCGTGTTAATAAATTCCTCATGGCTCAGACGCGCTGCCTGCTTATCGTCCGGGAGCTTCTCCTTCTGACCCAACTGCTGTGTCATGCTCTCCGTCCACTCGTGCCTGGCCACGACTTTGCGATCCTCCGTCAGCATCAAATCAATCTCGAATACCCGGGTGCCTTTCTCGTAGTTAACGACCATGGCTTCGTAAGCGTTCGTGTAGGGCTGTTCCCCTATGCTCCCCATGGCATGGGCGATCAGCCGATAGGCCGTGAATCCTTGTGGCGCTTCCTCCTCCATCTCAAGATGGGTCAGAAGCAGTATCATTATGGCGGAAAATAATAGAAGGACAGCTACGATCCGTTTCATGGTATCCCCACCCTTTGTTTCATTCATCGCTGTTGCTAGGTAAATACCCGGTTACATGGTCGGCCAAACAAAAAAACGCCACTTGGCTGCTGCCAAATGACGTCTACATCCATTACAATCAGTATGCGTTCTTGAATCCGTTGCGGATCGTGCGCAGAATGATTTTGATATCAAACAGAATGGACCAATTCTCGATGTAGAAAATATCGTGCTTGATCCGTTCCTCAATCGAAGTGTCTCCACGCAGACCATTGCTCTGCGCCCACCCCGTGATGCCCGGGCGTACGTGGTGTTTCACCATGTACTTCGGAATCTCCTCTTTGAACTGTTCAACATAATAAGGTCGCTCAGGTCTTGGGCCAACCACACTCATATGTCCGAACAGGACATTGAAGAATTGCGGCAGCTCATCCAGACTGGTCTTTCGAAGAAAAGAGCCGAACTTGGTGCGGCGTGGATCATTTTCCACGGTCCAGCCCGTATCCGGCGCCCCCTCCGGGAGCGGCTTCATGGAACGGAATTTATACATATAAAAGTTCCGGCGGTTCAACCCCACCCGCTCCTGCTTGAAAATGACGGGGCCCCGAGAAGTCAAACGAATACCCAGGTAAATCCCGATCATCACCGGCAGGGTCAGGGTAATCGCGACTAAGGAGAATACAATATCAAATGCTCGTTTGAACAGTCGGTTTGCTGCTAGATCCAGCGGAATATCACGCACATTGATCATCGGCATCCCCGCGAAGTTATCAAACACCGGCCGTGCCGGGAGGTAATCGAAAAAGTCCGGGATGATCAGCGTTCGAACACCGGCCTTTTCACAAGCAGCAATGATCTCCGGGTATTTGTGGTGCGCATCTAGTGGAAGTGCTAGTACGACCTCATCGACGAGCTTTTCGTTTAGCACCTTATGTAAATCGCTAACAGAACCGAGAATAGGTTTAAGCCGTCTCGCCTCGATGTCGTCCCACTGCTGGTAATCATCCAGGAAACCGATGACTTCATAGCCAAGCTCCGGGTATTGCTTCAGATTTTTGAAGAAGCGCTTGCCCAGTGACCCTGCACCCACGATGAGCACAAATTGTCGATTGTAGCCTTTTTCCCGAAAATGCTTGAGGGATTTCTTTAGGAAATAACGGTATAGGATGATGAAGGCTACATTGAGAATCATGTAGATGGCGAGATACCACCGAGAGATATTCACTTCCTTCACAAAGAACATTAAGCTGAGAAGGATAAACATCCCGATGAAATGCATCTGGAAGATTTTCAAAAACTCGTCGGCAAAGCGCTTTTTCCGCTTCGGCGAGTATAAGGAAATCATGATGCCGACAGCCAAGGCTACTGCACCATAAACTAGACTCCACAAAGTATAGGTTTCAAGAGGGAGCGGTTCTTCGTACGGAAACCAACCGCTCTCAAACTTGATCCACCATGCAAACAAGAATGCCAGTTGGATAAAAGCAAAATCGGTAATCATATACAATTTGGTCAAAAACCCCTGATTTTGGCGAATCATGATTTCACCTCCACTCCACCTGAAGATTGCGTTATCGTTGCTGGACGAATAGGCTTAAGCCGGTTCATAAGCAAGGATAGGAGCAATTTTAAACCCACGCCTGCATAGACGGCTCCATTAACGAATATGTTGTATTTCTGCCGGTAATGCTTCCGATGAAAAAGTATCATCGCCCGGTGGAACTCATAAATGATCTTGAACGGCCTGCGCCGGGCGCTGCCGCCTTTATAATGGATGATCGTGGTCCGAGGATAATAGTGAATTCCCCATCCCGCCTGCTTGATGCGGTAACACCAGTCAATATCTTCCCCGTACATAAAGAACGTTTCATCCAATCCCCCAACCTGCTCGATCGTCTCGCTGCGTACCAGCATGAACGCACCAACCAAACAATCCACCGGGTACTCGACGTCCGGATTCAAATACCCCAACTGATACTGGTTGAACTCCGGCTTGTTCGGGAACAGCTTGCTGAGCCCAAAAGCATAGTAAAAAGAAGCTGAAGGAGTTGGGAATCCTCTTTTGCAGGCCTTATCCAGCGAACCGTCCGGGAGGACGATTTTACAGCCGGAGGCACCGATGATCGGATTATAGTCCATAAAAGCGACCATCGTCTGGATCGTATCCTGCTGGATAATCGTGTCGGAATTTAGCAGCAGCATATAGCGGCCTTCCGCCACTTCCATCCCCTGATTGTTGGCTTTGGCAAAGCCGGTATTCTCCGTGTTCTCGATCAACTTGACCTGCGGGAATAACTCCCGAATGGTCTGAACCGACTCGTCCTTCGAGTTGTTATCTATCAAAATGACTTCATATGTATACTCCGTCTCTGATGCAAACACGGATCGCAAACAGTCCACCGTCAGCTGACAAGTATTGTAGTTCACGATTAAAATGCTTAAATCCATTGCATAACGTCTCCTGACAAATATAGTAATCTATCGACATTATAGCATAGTTCATGGGGAAAGAAGGAATATCAAGGAATAAGTTAGCTCTACTCTATTTCATTCAACCTCATATAAACCCGATCAAAATAAAAAACTTGAACAACAAACTCTCTGCCTTGGATTGTCTGTACAATTTGCTCTTGCGCGCATAATGTAATCTATCAATGAATCTTGTGCGAGATGCGAGAAATAACTTCAGCTGTTCTTTCAGTTCTCCAGTCAATCGCGACCCATAGATTCGATCAAATTCACTCGCTTGCTTATGCAGCAAGTCTTTGCCTGTATGTCTTTTAAAACTGGCCCATTTGCTCTTCAACTTACCCACGATGGAGTTGCTGCCCCCTACCACATTATTATTGTGCTGACGGTATAACATGGATGGCTTGTTATCGTAGATTACGGTTCCAAATGCGGAAACGAGCAGGTAGAACCACCAATCGTGCATAAGAACCTTTTGACTGTCCACCGACTTACTATTTATAAACAGGTTTCTTGCTGATCGATTCATCGTGATGGTCGCGCCAATGGCAATATTTTCGTACAACGCATTGAAGAAAGAAGGCTCCTGAGCAGGAAGCTTCGGCCAAGTACCTTTCCGGTTTAACTCGGCATCCGTAAGATAGGTCGATGTAAATACCATCGCCGGCACTTCCGTATATATAGAGGAATCTAGACGGACTATTGCATGCTCTACCTTATGATCAAACCACACGTCATCCTGGTCGCAAAAACAGTAATAATCAGCTTCAGGGTCTGCAGCACGCAGCAGTTCAAAGAAGCTGGACACAACGCCAACATTCGTTCCTTTTATGAGCTTGATCTTGTCTGGATGTAACTTGATTAATTGTTCGAGAACTTGAATTGTTTGATCCGTGGATCCATCGTCTCGTATCAAAATCGAGATGAAGGGATGCGTCTGGTTAAGAATGCTCTGGATTTGTTCGGATATATACTGTTCACCGTTATAGGTGGATAGCAATACTTGCACTTTAATCATAATGGGAGAACCTCCGGAAACACATTGGCTTCATACTTTGAGTAGTTCATTTAGATCTATGAATGTTTTAGGGGAAAAGGCTAATAAAAAAACCTGATCTTACAGATCAGGTCTCTTACATCGCTGTATTCACTTTAAGTATAGTTCAGGGTGCTGCTTCATATCCAGCATAAACTGCTTCAGCCCTTCACGCCAATGCGGTAAATCTTGTAGTTGGTTTAGGCGGATAGCCAGATGATCCATCGTTGAATTAGCTGGACGCGGAGCGGGCCGTGGAAACTCTGCCGTCGTGCAAGGTTGCAATTCAGCCGTTATCTCTAGTCCCAATTGTTCACGGGCTTCTTCAAAAATGGCCTCTGTGAATTCATACCATGTACAAGAGCCGCTGTTGGAGGTATGATATAAACCGTATTTTTCTGTGGAGATGAGGTTTATCAAGAACTGTGCCAGATCTATCGTGTAGGTGGGGGAACCCTTTTGATCGTTAACCACCTTTAATAACGGTTTTTCCTGACCTAGACGGAGCATCGTCTTTACAAAATTATTCCCGTGAAGACCAAATACCCAAGAAGTTCTCACGATAAACCACTTAGAGCAGAAGTCCCGAATCATTTGCTCGCCTGCCAGCTTGGAGCGGCCATAAATCGTTTGCGGGTCGGTGTCGTCATACTCAACATAAGCCATCTCACTAGTACCATTAAAAACATAATCCGTACTGATATAAACTACGGTGGTACCCATCTTTTCGGCGGATACAGCAATATTACGCGTACCTGTGGCATTCACAAGATAAGCACCGTCCGTATCGCTTTCGGCTGCATCCACAGCCGTATAAGCCGCACAATGAATGATGACATCCGGATTATGAGAAGAAATTACCTGTCGGCATTGCTCCAAGTTCGTAATATCTAGCTCAGCTCGTCCGCAGCCGACAACCTCATGTCCAGCATCAGCTAGTACATGTATTACATCCCGCCCTAACTGTCCGTTTGCCCCGGTTACAAGTACCTTCATTTAATTTCACCCAACCGATTGCCGTACTGCTGGGTCATATAATCCCGATAAGCTCCGGACTGGATACGCGTCCACCAATCCTTATGGTTCAAAAACCACTGAATCGTTTCCTTAATACCCGTCTCGAAATTATGCTTTGGCTTCCAGCCCAGCTCATTCATAATTTTTGTAGGATCAATGCCATAACGGCGGTCGTGGCCTGGACGGTCTGCCACGTAAGTAATCAGTGACTCTGGTTTGCCAAGCTCTCTCAGGATTGTTTGTACAATATGCAGATTTGTCCGCTCATTGTTGCCCCCTATATTATAAACCTCACCTATTTTCCCCTGATGAATAACCAGATCGATCGCACTGCAATGATCCTCGACATACAGCCAATCACGGATATTGAGGCCATCGCCGTAGACAGGCAGGGATTCATCATTTAGGGCACGAGAAATAATCAGTGGGATCAGCTTCTCAGGGAATTGGTATGGACCGTAATTGTTCGAGCAGCGGGTAATGTTAACCGGGAGACCAAAGGTCTCATGGTAAGCTCTTACGAGCATATCCCCGCCTGCTTTGCTGGCAGAATACGGGCTATTCGGTGCTAGTGGCGTCGTTTCAGAGAACAAACCTGTTTCGCCCAAGGACCCATATACTTCATCCGTGGAAACTTGAACAAATTTGGTCACACCATAATTTTTGGCTGCATCCAGAAGAACCTGTGTCCCCATGACATTGGTATTCACAAAGATTTCCGGTTCCAGAATACTGCGATCTACGTGTGACTCTGCCGCGAAATTAACAACCACATCGATGCCTTTTTGGAAAACTACATCTACTGCTGTTTTGTCAGCAATATCTGCTTGGACGAATGAGTAGTTAGGGTGGTGTTGAACGGATTTTAAGTTTTCAAGGTTGCCTGCATACGTAAGTGTATCCATGTTAATGATCTGGTAATTCGGATGCTGCTGAATCATATATAAAATAAAGTTACTGCCGATAAAACCGGCGCCGCCGGTAACAAGAAGTTTCATCCTCACTGCCCCCTAGTCAAAATTCATCTCTGCGTCTTTCAGCAGCGGGTGCCGCTGGTCTTTGTCCGATAAAATCGGATTCGACGTTGGCCAATCAATCCCCAAAGCCGGATCATTCCATAATATGCCGCGGTCATTCTCGGGGGAATAATATTCGTCCACTTTATAGAGGACCTGGGTATTAGGTACAAGAGTACAAAAACCATGAGCAAAGCCTTTAGGTACTAGCAGCTGACGAAGGTTATGCTCGCTCAAAATGATACCGACCCACTGACCAAAGGTAGGAGAGCTTTTTCTAATATCTACGATCACATCGTAAATAGCACCTGTTAGGACACGTATGAGTTTGGTTTGAGCCTTAGGGTTGAGCTGATAATGAAGACCACGCAGAACTCCAGCCTCAGCGGATAAAGATTGGTTGTCTTGGATGAAGTTATAGGTAATGCCATTCTGCTTAAATAATGATTCATTGTAACTCTCCATGAAGAAGCCACGGCTGTCACCGTGGACCTTTGGTTCAATCACCAAAGCTTCGTTTAAGGATAAGCGAATAATATTCATATCTCTACCTCCTACCAGCTACTAGACTTTAAACTTGCCAAATTCCTCGGTAAATATTAGATTATGTGCCAACTCATTTGCTCTTGCAAGAGAGGAGTGTGTTCCAGCATCTGTCCACCATCCGTTTAAAACATCATAGGAGAGCTCACCTCTTGCAATATATGCATTGTTAACATCTGTGATCTCAAGCTCTCCGCGTGCCGAAGGCTTTAGTGTTTTAACAATATCAAAAACGTGATGATCGAACATATAAATACCAGTAACTGCATAATTAGATTTCGGATTAGATGGTTTTTCTTCAATTGAAATAATTCTATCACCTTGAAGCTCAGGTACACCAAATCGTTTAGGGTCTTCTACTTTCTGAATTAAAATTTTGGCTCCATGTTGCTGCTCTCTAAAATTCCGAACGAATGGTGATAGATCGTCTTCAAAAACATTGTCACCAAGGATGACAACCATTTGATCAATTCCAACAAAGCTTTCAGCAAGATCCAATGCTTGAGCGATCCCGCCTGCTTCATCCTGAACTTTATAAGTAAAGGTAACTCCCATATCACTACCGCTTCCTAAAAGATTTACAACATCACCCATATGTTCCTTCCCTGTTACGATTAAAATATCCTGTACATCCGCTTGTTTCAACTTATGTACAGCATGAAAGATCATCGGGTATTTTCCAACGGGAAGTAGATGTTTATTAGTTACTTTAGTTAAAGGATACAAGCGTGAGCCAGTACCGCCAGCTAGTATTATACCTTTCATTTAGAATACCTCCTAATTGATTATTAATTTGTGGCTATGAAAATAACACCAATCAGTATAAGTGAAGCTCCTATCCACTTCATTAATGATACTGGTTCATTAAACATATATACAGCAGCAAAGATACCAAGAATATAGGCTATGGATTGTGTTGGATAGGCTATGCTTAAAGGAATTCTCGACAAAACAACAAACCATATTAAAGTAGCTATCACATAAAGCATAAGACCAGAGAATATTATCGGATTAAAAATTGCTTTCCAGGATTGCGCAAGGCTTACTCCTCCCATTCTTTCTAAACCAACTTTGAAGAGTATTTGACCTCCGGATAACATAATTACATTTAATCCTAACAAAAGATAACTGAATGCAACGCTATTTTTTAACATCCCTATCCTCGCTCTTCAACTTTAATTGTACAGATAACATTTCTACATTTCTCTTCATAATTCCAATTTCTTGAGTTAGATCTTTAATTTTGTTATTGGCTTTAGAGATTTCCAATGTTGCAGAAAAGGAAATACATATCAAACCAAAAATTGAGAACAAAAATAATGTGTTTACCGGTAGTTCTATTCCAAGCAATTCAGAGAAAAAGTCAAAAACTTTAGGGAATATGGATAATATGAATAATAACACTACAACAGCGATCCAAAGAATAGAATATTTTAATTCTAGTCTGTATCTTCTCAGAAGGTTTATTAGTAAAACTACGCAAAGTAGCGAAGAAGCTATTAATATTACTTGTAATTTAAACGAGATCATAGTTCCTCCTTAAGAAACTTGCTTTCTCATTCGATCTATAAGTATAGCTAGTGATACTTTAGTCATGTAATATACGGATTTCAAAGAAGTAATGGATGATTCACCTTGTAACCTCGGTTCCATCATTACAGGAATCTCTGTAATCTTAAAATTATTACGTTTCAAGAACATAATAGATTCAGGTTCAGGATAATCAGTTGGATATCTTTTGGAGAATAGTTGGATAACCCGCCTATCACATGCTCTGAATCCAGATGTTGGATCAGTAATCAATTGTCCAGTAAGCATCTTTAAAAGTTTAGAAAAATAGCGAATTCCCAATCTTCTCATTGTTGTAGATTGAAATCCTTTTTTATTAATATATCTTGAACCAATAACTAAGTTAGCCTCCCCCCTAAGAATTGGACTAACGAGATTTTCGATATAAATTGGATTATGTTGGCCATCCCCATCTAGTTGAATAGCAATATCATAATTATTATTCAGAGCGAATTTATATCCTGTCTGTACAGCGCCACCAATTCCTAGATTGCATGGTAGATCTATCAAATGCACATTATAGTTTCTACATATTTGAGAGGTATTATCAGTAGAACAATCATTAATCACAAGAATATCTAGATCAGTATTATAAATACTATTTATCTTTTGGAGGGTTGTTTCGATATTTCCTCCCTCATTAAAGGCTGGTATTATTACCAATATCCTCATTTTTTTGTTATCCCTCCCTTTCACTTTATATATAAATAATCCACTAATTTTGTAATGCTAGTTACATATTCCTGAAATCCAGACGAGTAAGCGTAAAGAATCATTGATATTAAGTGACATTACTTCTAATAATACCGACTATATATAAGGCTAATTGACATTAAATTAAATAAAATCATTAAGAATGCAGCCGAATAATAAACGTAGTTTGTATGTTTCTGGAAAATGTATTTGAATCCATAAATCAATACTAAATTAATTGGAACAAGAGAAGTGAACAAATATCGCCCTTGAAGCATGAAATTATGGTATTCACTGAAATAAATAATCTCTACTAGATATAAAAACAATACATTCCCTATAGAAAAAAGCAAACAAAACAAAACTATTTTATAATTTTCTCTTCTGCGAATTATGCCATACACTGCCCCAGTTAATCCCGTAATCACTATTAGAGCAACCAATTTATAAATCAAAATCGAATTGAATCGAGTATCTAACCACCCAAATTTAGCCCAATATGTCCGTATCCATAAATCGAAGAATCTATTCCTGCCTGCTTCATTTAAAAAGGCATTTTGAAAATACCATTTCAAACCAAGTGACACATCACCTTGTGGTTGCATTGATACGCCACCAGTGAAAGAACCATAGTGTCTCAAACTAAAGAAGGCCCATGGAAGGTATAAAATAAGCATCGGCACAGAAACAATCACAGCAGAACGCAGTGTAAATTTAATTCCGTATTTTTTTATGAAAATTAAGAGAGCTGAGAATAAAATAAATCCACAAACGTATACCATATGAGCTTTAATAATCAAACCAAATCCACAAAGTAAACCACCGATGATAAGTGTTTTTTTACTAATAGATCCTGTTGATATAGTAAACAGCCAAAGCAAAAGGGCTATAGAAACAACATCCATCATAATATCATTGTTTACCGCTGAACCAATCATTGAAAACATCGGGTGCATGCCCGTTGTAATTGCTAAAACCGAAGCTAAAAAATTTGAGTTTGGCTCCATTTTTTTCCCAGCGAAATACGCCAATGTAACAGCGACCAAACTTAACAATACTGAAAATATTCTAACAGCATAAAACCGAAAAATTATTGTGGTTTCATATCCCAATTTGTAAAATAAGGATGCGAAAAAGTAATAACCTGGCGGATACCCTGCGGCAAGATTACTTCCATCAGAAACACGTTGTAACGGGTTATTGTTTTCAGGCTTTGAGAGCATGTCATAAATAGGTTGATTGGTGCTATACTTTGACTCTGGCTTGAAGGCAACTTCATTAAGTTTAACAGCCATTGTAAACAAGTTTAGCTCATGAGAAAAAGATTGTTCAGATGTTTGGATAGGCATCCTGTTTTCTTCACCCATAAATTGGACATATGCAAAATGTACAGGCTCATCAGGGTTTTGTAAGGGGGGAATAATGAATGTCCAAACCAACCCTTTTATCAGCATAATGGTTAATATAATCCAGAGCGCAAAATTCTTCTTCACTAAATACCCCGCCTTGACTTCAACATCTCAATGTTATTTTTTTAAGTAGTTTCAACATGAATTCTCACTAAAGAAGCGAGGGAAATGTTCAAATTGCTCACTAATTTATCATGTCAGCCATTTTCTCTAGTATCAATCACTTAGAGTAGGGACAAGATACAAATATGTAGAGTGCGATTCCCCTAATATCAAGCTGTATTTCTACTTTATTAAAGAACCCTCTATGTTTAGAGCATACCCTGTATCCAATGAAAGATTAGGATTATAGTAAGGATCTTCTAGTAGAATATTCCCCCATTTATTTTGCAGGTATAATGCCTCTTTGTTTAATCTAATTAATTTCTCATTAGATAATAAATCATCACCTCTAGTTTTTGATTCATGATGAATCATCTGAACATAAGGCAACCAAATATTCAAGTAACTTTCAGATCTTAGCTTCAGACAAAAATCAACATCATTGTAAGCAACTGATAATTTTTCATCCATACCGCCTACTTCTAGATATAACTTTTTTTTCACCATTAAACATGCAGCTGTTACAGCAGATACATTCTTGACAGATAACATCGCCCCAAAATATCCTGGATCAGTTATTGGACGATTGTGATGTCCATCTCCGGCAGCTCTTTGTTTACCTAAACCGAGAGTTAAACCAGAATGTTGGATCGTTTTATCAGGGTACATTAAAAAGGCACCTACTGCCCCAATCTCTTCTCTTACTGCCTGTCCTACCATATCATCAAACCAATTAGTGCTAATAACCTCAATGTCATCATTTAATAATAAGAGAAGCTCTCCACTCGCATTTTCAACAGCTATATTATTTATTCTTGCGTAATTAAATGGTTCATCAACTGTTATGATTTTTAATTGATCCTTAAGGATACTCTTCCATTTTTCAAAAAGTAAATATGTATCTCTTAGAGAACTTCCATTATTAACAATAATAATCTCATATTTTTTATCCAACAGTGTTTTCGTTAATGAATTCAAACATTGATCTAGCAATACGCCGTCTCTAGTAGGAATAATTATGCTAACCAGTGAATCAACTCTATTATTATAGTGCACTCTATAAAAATTCGAGTAACCTTCGAGTTCCTCAATGTAACCATCAATCCCTCTTCGTTGTATAGCATCATTAACTGCTTTTAGTCCGGCATAATGTGTGTAGTTTTTAGCTCCTGGACCAGACGCGGTCGATTCAGGAATAGTTCTCCAGTGATATAGAATTTTAGGAATATGGTAGATGTTGTGAGTTAGTTCGCTTACTCTCAAAGCTAAATCGAAATCCTGACTACCTTCTAACCCTTTTCTAAATCCTCCAATTTTCTTAACCAAAGATGTACGATACACTCCAAAATGGCAAACATACATATGTGTCATTAATAAATCAGGTGACCAGTCTGGTTTAAAAAATGGCGAGTTTCTCACACCTTCTACACTAATCTTGTCTTCATCACTATAAATCATATCAGCATCTGGATGTTCATTAAGGAGTCTGACATTTTCATATAATGCATCAATTGATAACTCGTCATCATTATCAAGTAACCCAATGAATTCTCCCTGTGAAATACTAAGAGCAGTATTTGATGATTCAGAGATGTGCCCATTCTTTTCTCTGAAGACTACCTTTATTCGGGCATCACGTTCTGAATACTCCCTAAGTACTTTCTTAATATGGGGTTTAGGTGAAGCATCATCAGCAATACATAGTTCCCAGTTAGGATAGATCTGATTAATCACTGAATCAATACATTTCCGTAACCAAACCTCATCAACATTATATACCGGCAAAATTATTGAGATTAACGGCTTGTATGTAAATTGCTCGACTTCTCCGTTAATCTTTAATTTCTCCTCATCTGACAATTGATTTTGTATAATCCATATCTGGTAATCCTGAGCACTAGTTTCTGAATCTATCCCCAATGTACTCTTTGCCTTTCTCCATATTGCCTTGAGCCCTTGAGTTTTGTAAGTTCTATAAGTTTTATTTATTATATTTTTAAAGGTTACTAAACTACCTCCTCTTTCCATGAGAATTCTACTGAACGATGCTAACAATACATCTAACCTTGTCGTTTTTCTGAAATACAGATTCTCCAAACCAAAAGTTAGCTCTCTTTCCCCAGGATCCAACCGAAGATTGGTCGTTCCTACGGGGATGTATATAAATTGTTCATGTTTCAAGTTTCCAGGCATTATAGTACATATGACTTTACTATCTTTTTCAGAAAATCCTTCTCCAATATCCCAGTATATCTTCATTGGGATGTACTCTTCAGACTGGGAGCAATATGAAATTTTATTCCATCCCCCAAAAAAATTACCTTCGAGTAAAAAGGCAGGATCATTGCCTTCGGAGACCCATTTTCCCTCTAACTTTCTTAGATCTGAGATAGGTTCTAGTCTTATTTTCGTCTTGATTCTAAATATGCCAGTTATCACAGAAGTTATTTTATTTTTAAATCTCCCCAATTTCAAAACCTACACTCCTCTTAAGTCTTAATAGTCCTTTTAATCAACTTCCAAACCCTAGAGTTATAAATTCGATTTAACTCATTACTTTTTAGTTCTAACTGCTCTCTAACAATCCTCATCTCATTTTCATTATTAGACTCTATAGTCCTCACTTGCGATTGAAGTGTCTCCAACTCTAGTTGCATTCTTTTTAATTCTTCCTCTTTTTGTTCAAGTAATACAAAAGCTTCATTTTGTTTATTAGTTATCTCAGACACTACATTATTCAATCTGTTAATTTCAGTTAATCTGTTCTCACAGATATCATTTAATGTAAGAATATCATTCTTAATCTCAGGAATAAGAACTCGATAATCATCAAAGAACCTTAAAACATCGAATTCTATACGTTTCAGAGTAACATTAGAATCGAACTTAATAATTATCTGTGGATCGTCCTCTTCAAAAAGATAATTATTTTTATGATTAAAACTATAGTTTCCTGATATCGTATATCGTGAAAATGCTTCGCCAATATTATCAACTAGCCTTATGTTATATATTTTAAAAACGCCCATATAATTAGAGGGATCAATTCTAATCGAGGCAATAGAATTGTGATAATTAACTTCCTTAGAAAAGTGTCTCACCGTATGTCCGTGAATATGTTTTATAATATGACTGTTTTGCTCATTGAACCCATGTCCTTCATCAATGAAAACTTGAATATGATCAGGCTCATCCTCTTTATTAATTAATTGTTCCATTGGAACATTCTGCTTTGGATTCATAAGAGTTGCAAGTCTATAAAAATTAATTACTAATTCATTGATTTTAGTTATTCTATCTGGAGGAATGTCACAGAGAGGGTTCATTTGAACAGCCTCAATACTTCTTTCCTTACCCACAACAAATATTTTCCGGTAGGAGCTATCAGTAAAGTCATAATCAAATAAATATCTATTATAATAATCGTCAATTTCCTGTCGATACATTAATAACTCAGGATTGGAAGCAGCAATAAAATGAACTCCCATTAATTTTTCCCAAACATCTATATTCCCATGATTAAAAACGCAATACGGATAATGGTTGTTTTTCAGTTGACTTTCCAACTCTTCTTGTTTCGGCAAACCATTTGCTGAATGTTCCTCTAACCAAATAAAATCAGTTTTAAAGAAAAGATTATATATTTTATTTACTCTCTTTTCAGCTTCAATTACCTCCGGTGAATAAAACGGTGCAGTAAGTACAAAGAACTGAGAGCTAACTCGATATAACTCATTAATAAAATCCTCCCTTTTTCTTGGAGGAATATGTTCAAACACATCTAAGGCTACTACTATATCAAATGAATCATTTGAAAAGGACATTTCCGTTGCATCGCCCAAAATGTATTGCGGATTATTTAAAAGCTGATCGGGAATTTGTATATCCAGATAAAATATCATGTCATCTGGCAAAAACAATTCTAGGTTCTGATGCTCATTAGCTCCGACCTCAAGGATTCTAAACACTTCTTTTTTCGTACGAAGACGATTTATTAGATTCGCAACATTCTTGTATCGTTGATACTGATCAAAAGAAATATTGATCATTTTATCACTTCCCATCTATGGTTCAAATAAACGAGACCCTCCGAAAAATAATCATTTGTAACTACAAATTGACTGGCATTCTCCTTATAATTCAAACAGATTAAACCTTCATTGCTAAATATCCCAACATCAATACAATAGGTACCTCCCATCAATGGAAGCTTCGGAACTATATATTTTATACTGTGTCTCCCAAAACTTTTCGGGATCTCTATTTTTTCCAAGTGAGTATTAGGACCAAAAATATAGTCTCTTTTGGGTGTATAAAGGGCTACTCCAATTAATAAATCTTCGATAAAGTCTTCATATACTTCATAGATAACTTCAATTTCTAATTGGTCGAAGGATTTAAGTTCGTCTTTGAAAATATTGACGTTAGTGATGGATGCAAGAATATTAGGGTCTTCAGGCAATACAATGTTTTCCTCATTACTTACATTATAAGATTTATTAACATCAGCTGAGTTTGTATTCGCAGTCCCAAAATAATCATTGCCATGCTTCATGTAATCTTCATATAAATCTACAATCTCACTCGATGCACCTTCAGCCTTAACCTTACCTTCTTTAATCCACACTGCTTTGTTACAAAATCTCTTTACTTGTTCCGTTGCATGGGATACAAATAATATAGTCGTCCCTTTCGACTTCAATTCCTTCATTTTTTCAATACATTTTGTTTGAAATCTAATATCTCCTACTGCCAATGCCTCGTCAACGATTAGAATATCTGGTTCAACATTAATAGAAACAGCAAATGCTAGTCTTGCAAACATTCCACTTGAATACACTTTTACGGGCTGTTCTATAAATGTTCCTATATCAGCAAAATCTATAATTGAATTGATTTTCTCATCCATTTCTTCCCTAGTGTATCCCATCATTAATCCATTCAAATAAATATTTTCTCTACCAGTATATTCAGGATTAAAACCAGCACCGAGTTCAAGAATAGCGGATACTTTCCCATTTACAAAAATCTCCCCAGAACTTGGAGATATAACACCGGTGATAAGCTTAAGTAATGTGGATTTACCCGATCCATTTTTCCCAAGTATCCCCACTGCATCGCCCTTATTTACAACAAAAGACACATCGTTTATTGCATTAAATTCCTGGTGGTATTTTTTTTTATAGGGATTCAGGGATTCCTTTAAACGATCTATTGGTTTATTATACAGTCTGTACTTTTTGACAATGTTTTTAACCTCTATAATAGGTTCCATAAAATATTCAACTCCTAAAGTACGTCAGCAAAGTGAGGCTTCAATTTTCTAAACACCACTGTCCCTAAAGTAAAAATGCTTAAACATACTATCCAAAAATACAATGTTTCATATGGTCTTTCATAAAACAGTATCTTGTCAATGAAAGTATCTCTATAGCCCTGTACAATATAAAAAACAGGATTAAGCTTAAAGATATATGCCCAGAAGTCTGACAACATAGTTACCGGCCATCC
Source organism: Paenibacillus sp. Dod16 (assembly GCF_049893405.1). Lineage (NCBI taxonomy): Bacteria > Bacillati > Bacillota > Bacilli > Caryophanales > Paenibacillaceae > Paenibacillus > Paenibacillus sp. Dod16. The sequence goes on along the minus strand of NZ_JBNDYG010000001.1, from coordinate 302,265 downwards.
GATAGGGGTAAACCAAAACCCCATTTGTAGAATTATAGTTATAATTTGACCTAAATCTTTGAAAAATAACACTACTGCAGCTGTTAGAATTGATAACGATAGAACCAAAACTATCAAGCAAACAGAGTAATAAAGAAATTGAAAATTATAGATTTTCGGATAGTAACTGTATGCAGCAAATACAACGAATAGAAAACCAATAAAAAATAAATGAACAAATAAAGCAGAAACTATTTTCACTACAGGCAAGAGTTCAATTTTAAACACAACTTTTTTTACTAAGTAACTATATTCTTGTAATGAATTTGTAGCGCCTGAGAATGCTTCTGCGAAAAAAAACCAAGGAACGATACCTGTGATGAACCATAGAATAAATGGAACTTCTGAAACATTGCCGCTTCTTAGCCCTACTTGGAAAACAAACCAATATGTAAGAATAGTCAAAAGAGGATTTACAAATCCCCAAATGACTCCAAGATACGATGAGGCGTATTTAGTTTTAAAATCATTTCTCGCTAAGTTTAAAATTAAGCGGTTATTAGCAGTAATAGTTCTCAAAAATTGGAAACTAGTTTTCAGGTATCTAGTTATAAATACAATAAGACCACTAAAAATAATACTAATAACAATGTTTTTAGTCTTATGAACATAGCTCGTTTTATGCACCGAATCATGGATGAATTGCTGTACGCTGAATTCTACATAAGGGTCTTTCCCCAAAGAATACATCTCTAGCTGATCTTCAATCACATTCTCCAGTTGAACTTGATTATACGAAGTTTTTTCTAGCTCATTCAAATAAATAGGCACTTGTGAATTAGCATTAATAACCAACGAACGAAGAAGTATGTTACCTTTTTTCATTCCAAAGTCAATTCGTAGTTGACTTGTATCCTTTGGAATTTGATACTCGAGAGTTTTCCATTCTCCTGGCGTATTATAGTTCATATGTAAAGAATTTTGTTCTTCCCATCCTAAATTAGCTTTAGAATAAAAAACTTGATAATCATCTGAGAACTCTGATTTCACATCAAAGCTTAGTATGACATCGAAATTAGATCGATTATATATTTCCAGGATAGAAAAGGAACCTATCATTGCTATTACCGCTATTGCAAACAAAAGAATTCTCTTAAAACGACTCATTGCACTTCCCCTTAATTCATTTGGTTTACTTTTGAGAATCAATTTTGACTTCTGAATCTATATTTCCCAAGATAATGTTTCCTAGCTTGGTTATATTATTATTCATATGCTAAAATATTGTCGTATCTACAAGAAAAGGAGCTAATTACGTTGTCGAATCCAGTATACGGTAAAAAAGCCGCTGAGTCGAGGATAGAAGGAAAGAGACCTGCTGTGTTCTGGGTGTTAATTTCAGGAATTATCTTATTTCTGTTCTGGACACCTTTCCAAACGGCTCTATTTAACGGTCAAGAGTTACAATTTGAAAAACCGATTTTTTGGGCTGCTATACTAGCAACTCTACTATTATTTCTTTGGATCGCACAATTTTATAAAAGCATCCAACTCAAGGATGAAAGAGATTGGCTTGCTGTGGGTGTGCTTTTACTACCTCTAACTTACATACTCTCACTCATCAGCGCGGCTTCCCATAGTCTTGCCATGAATATGATCATCATAAATTGTATTTATGCCATTATGTTCATCATTGGATTGTACGTTCTTCGTGACAAATTAGGAAATCGAATCATTCAAAGCACAATTATGGCTGTAGCATATCTTATTGTTGGTTTTGGTCTACTCCATTGGTTTGGCCAGGGTAAGACTGCCGGAGCTATTGCAAAATGGTTTTCTAACACGGTTTTAAACGGCACGTATACTCATGCGGTCATGACCGACTCTAATGGTCTTCGTCTGACTTCGGTATTCCAGTACGCGAATACTTATGCAGCCTTTCTAATGGCTTTCTTGTTTGCAGCAGTCTTTTTCATTACGACATCAAAAAAATGGTACAGCCAAGCTTTTCATAGCTTTATGCTAGTACCCATCATAGTATCGCTACTCTTGACGTTATCTCGAGGCGGTCTGGTGATGTTACCTGTTGTATTTGTTCTGTTGCTCCTTTTCCTGAAGCCAGCTAAACAATTGATGTGGATCCTATACTGCGGTATAGCAGGCGTTGCTTCACTAATCATATCCAAACCGGTAACAGAGCTGGGCTTGAGTTTAAATGAAGCCTTCAGCAGTAGTGGCGCCTTTAAAGGTTGGGGAATCTTACTTGGTGCGTCCGCTGCTGTGGGCCTTCTTGGATGGGTCATTCAAAGTTTCATCGCTCCAAAACTAAATAAAGCATTAAGTAATTGGTCCACTAAAAAGGCCTCCAACATGTGGATTCCCATCGGCTCATTAGTTATTGGGGGGCTGCTGATCTTCCTATTCATCGGCACCAGTCTGAAGAATGTTTTACCACAAAATATTAGTGTCCGCCTTGAGAACATTAACTTTAACCAGCACAGTGTTCTTGAACGATTTACTTTCTATAAAGATGCCATGAAGGTGCTAGCAGACTACCCTATCATCGGAGCCGGCGGGGGAGCATGGGCATCTCTCTATGAGCAATACCAGAACAACCCTTATACAAGTCGTCAAGCGCATAACTTCTTTTTACAGTACTTGATCGAGGTCGGAATTGTCGGATTTTTGATATTCATGTCGTTTATCCTATATATTTTCTATAAGTATATTCGCGGCTATGTCAAAGGCAATGAAGAAGATCGCAATCGTCATTTCCTTTATCTCATCATCGTCCTTTCGATTTTGATTCACAGTATTTTGGACTTTAACATGAGTTATGTGTTCATGGGGATTCTTGTATTCCTGGGGCTTGGCGGAATGGCTGCCGTAATGGACAGCAAACCAATCAAAAAATGGAGTGTACAGGATTCAACAGCAAGAAATATCTACACAGCTGTTGTAGGCCTTGCTTCTATTATTGTACTGATCACTTCCATCCGTTATGTACAGGCTGCCGAAGCTGGTATGGAAGCTCGTAGAGTTGTCCAGGTTAGTACATCGTTTGAAGAGATTAAAGCTCCACTGGACAAAGATCTCAGCATTCGGCCTAGCCATACAGAATCCGTCCTGCTACTTAACTCATTATATCAATCAGTTTACCAGCAGACTCAGGATGAAAGTTTCATTCAACTATCTTCGAATCTCTTAAATCAGGCACTTGAAGACGAGCCCTATAATAAATCCATACTGAACCGATTGGTACAGAGTTATGAAATGATCCAACAACCAGAACAAGCTTATGACATACTTGTGAATAATGCCTATAAATTTAAATGGGACATCAATTGGTATGAGCAGATCATCAATAAAGGGTATGACCTTGGAATGAAAGCCTTAGGAGAAGGGGATGCTGCCGGAAAAGAGAAGTACTTTAATTTTGCAACAGAGGGCTTTGTTAAAGTACAAGAAGGTATTAAGCATTTAGCTACACTACCGGAAGGGCAACTACAAGGTAATCCTTTCGAAAACACACCCGACATGATTCTCCATACAGGCAAAATGTACTTCATGATGAATCAACCGGAGCAAGCAGCGGAAGCACTTAAGCTTGGCATACAAGAAGATCTCTCGCAAACAACCCAACAAGAAATTGTTCGTTGGTATCTGGCAGCATTGCAAAAGCAAAACTTAAGCGATGATGCCCTTATGGGGAAACTAACTCAAGTTGATCCGAATGCGAAGCAAAATGTTCAACAGCTTGCTGATCTTCAATTCTAATTAAAAAGGGACAGTTCGTGGTAGAAAACCTCTACCCAACTGTCCCTTCTTTCATATGTTAAGTCATATTAGATTACGTACTTTCGCCAAAACTCCACTTAAATATGCAATCAAGTCCTCTCTCAAATATTCTCGCTGCAATGCATAATGAATGCTGGTTTCAATAAATCCCAACTTCTCGCCGACATCATGGCGCATCCCGTCAAAATGATATGCATAGATCGGGCTGCGTTCAGCCAAGGCTGAAAGCGCATCTGTCAGTTGAATTTCCCCGTTCTTTCCAACCTCCTGATTCTCTAGCAGGTCGAAGATTTCCAGCGGCAAAATATAGCGGCCCATGATGGCCAGGTTAGAAGTCGCCTCAGCACGGGACGGCTTCTCTACCAACCTCGACGTTTCATAGATTCGTTCTGATTTCTGAAGTCCATCTACGATCCCGTAACGGTCCACTTCGTCCCAGGATACCGGCTGAACGCCTACAATGGCAGATTGATAGGTGTCGTAGACTTTCATCATCTGTTTTAGGCAAGGGACTTCCGATTCCACGATATCATCGCCTAGCAACACCGCAAAAGGTTCATCTCCAATGAACTTACGTGCGCACCAAATGGCATGACCCAGCCCCTTAGGCTCCTTTTGACGGATATAATGGATATCTGCCATGTTGGAGGGCTTACGCACTTCTTCGAGGAGGTTCCATTTCCCATTCTCTGCTAGGTTATGTTCCAGCTCAAATGAAGAATCAAAGTGATCCTCAATCGCCCGCTTCCCCTTACCCGTCACAATAATAATGTCCTCAATGCCGGAAGCGACCGCTTCCTCGATGATGTATTGTATGGTCGGCTTGTCCACAATCGGAAGCATCTCTTTCGGCATCGCTTTCGTGGCTGGCAGGAACCGCGTACCAAGTCCAGCGGCGGGTATGATCGCTTTACGAATGTTCATCTTATCTCCTCCATTCCCGTAGTCCCAATATATTGATGCCATTGTACCATGAGTCTGACCAACCCATCGATTAAAATAGGTTTTTGTCAAAGGCAGGCAGCTCATTGTCCGTGCTTTAGCAGCTTAGGCGGTGTTACCTTTCTCTTCACCTTATCGGTTTTGATGTGGCAATTTTCAAGGTGGGGCCGATAACTGGAAATGACACCTCCCAGTTTTATCCATGGAAATGACCAAGCCCCCTCCGATATACTAGTACGAAACTTCGATGGACCAAAAAGCCAAAGGAGCTGGTTGCTGATGAAAGAGAGAGACTCCTATTTCGATAACCTCAAATTCATATTGATCTTGTTGGTGGTCGTAGGGCATCTCATCGAGNATCAGTTCATTTACTCGTTTCATATGCCGCTGTTTATTTTTGCGGCCGGTTATTTTGCCAAATGCATTCAATTCCCAAACAATACGTCGGCCTGCTGTCGGGACTGGTCGTGCCGTATTTCATATTCGAGACGCTCTATACCCTGTTCGACTATTACATGCAAGGCTTGGATCGGCTCGATTTCACGTTCTTTTACCCCAATTGGATCCTGTGGTTCCTGTTCAGCATGATGCTGTGGAAAATGCTTCTGCCGTACCTGCTGATGCTCAAATACCCGCTCGTCGTCTGTTTCGCGATGTCCATCATGCTCGGGTACTCGATCGATGTCGACTATTACGCGAGCATTTCGCGCACGCTGTACTTCCTGCCTTTTTTTCTCGTCGGATATATTTTCAAAAGGGAATGGCTGGATGCCATCAAGACCCGGCCATTTCAGCTGCTATCGATTATCCTGCTATCTGCCGGACTTGTCTTCCTGTACGTCATATCGCCGATCCTGCCAACTAACTGGTTCTACGGGGCGATGCCTTACCTGGAGTTCGGCTTGGACTCGTGGTATGCAGGCTTCTACCGTATGATCACCTACGCCTTCTCCGTCATCATGGGACTGTGCGTCCTCTCCCTCATTCCGGAGTCGGATACGCCCTTCACCGACCGGGGGGTCAATACCATGTACGTCTTTTTGCTTCACGGGTTCATCGTCAAAACGATGCAGCATCTGAGCTGGTTTGAAGCGTTCCGGTCCGCGGGAGGCAAGCTGCTGCTGATCCTGTTCGGCGCCCTTTTAACCTGGCTGCTATCCTCGTCCTGGATCAAACGCGGCTTCGGTTGGATCGTCGAGCCGAGCGTCGGGTTTCTATTCCATTATCGATCCAAGCACCGCCATGAACGAGCTGAAATGAAGCGTTCCGACGCAAAAAGGAGTGATGCCTAACTTGGCATCACTCCTTTTATTTATGAGCTTTAAATTGCTCGGTATATAAGCAATACTTATACTTCCTTACTTCACCAACTGCCGCCCCCCGAGTTTGAATAGACGAACTCCTTTCGAAATCAGAGTTCCTAATTAAAACAAAGCAACGAATTACAGTTGTTAGTCGCTATTGTAGACCCTCTCAAATTGATCTACTTTTACATTTATATAGTACAATATATCATTGGTTGTTGCAGATAATATTGGCTCAATGTAGTAATAGACATTGATAATTGCTCAACCATGGGCTGAAGTCGGAGACTTTGGCTGCTCTGGATGTATTGGGAATCGGGTTTGAATGTTTCCGAGTTCTCCATGAGCCCTATGCGCATAGTTTTCCATTATTCGCGATTACGAAGCTCATCAGGACTGACTTGAATGGTTCTATTCGTTAGACCTTATTAAGCGCATCATTCAACTCCGGACTCAAAAACGTATTCAAGGTGGTCCAATCTTTATAATTAACGGAGATGTTAAATCGCTGTTCTTCCTCTCCGACCACGTGTCCCTCCATATTAACCTGGGAAGCCACATAGGTAGGGAGCATCTCTTGTTTCGTTATTCGGACCTCTAAACCGTACTCTTCTTGAAAGTGCGTAATTGCCACCTTTTGTGCTTCCTCTATAATTGCTGTTTGATCATTTCCCTTCACGTCTTTACACCCCCCAAGGACTACAGCCAATAAGGTAAGTAACCCGAGCCAAAGCATATATTTTTTAGAAATCATATTCCCCCACCTTTTTACTCTTAATCCATAACAAGCTGTTCTCTCGATACTATCACTAAATAAAACAATAGATTCCAATTATAAACAATTGTCGTATAAATCTCACCATGCGTATAGGGGACTGAAGTCCCGAATGCAGCGCACATGAAGCACCCCTCATCCTATTCTAAAAACAAAAAAACATGCCTGACCCTTTCAAAGGTCAGACATGTTGTATACAATCCGTTCCTTACTTCACCAACTGCCCCCGCGTAACGCCAAGCTGGTTGGTGGCCTTCAGCTTCTTCCACACCTGGGTGCCGCTGATCTCACCGCGCAGGGCGCGGTTGTAGAGATCGATGACCTCGTGGACTTGCTCCGGCGTTTCCTCGAGGAACTCCACGCGGTAGCTGGATACGCCTAGCTCCATGAAGTTGGCCAAGTACTCGGCACCGGATTGCTCGATGGCATTGTACACGGTGTTACGGCAGCCTTCGTCGACCCGTACCGGGTGGGACATGCCGATCCGGTCCTGCAGGGACACGCGGCTCTCTTCGCACGGACGACCGCAGTTCGTGAAGTCTGTTCCTTCGCTGAGGAACGTACAGTACACGCAGTGCCCGGTATGGAACATCGGCAGATGCTGATGGATAACGATCTCCATCTTGGACGTGTCGGCCTTGCCGAGAAGATCCACCATTTGCTGGATGTTCAGGTCATAGGAAGGCGTGACGGTGTCGCATCCGGCTTCGACGAACAGGTCAACCGCCTTGTGGTTGGCAATGTTCAAGGAGAAGTCGCCGATCAGCCGGGGATGCTTCGCCCCCGGGTTCTCCATCCGCTGGCGCAGATAGAAATACAGCGCACCGGTATTGCGCACCAGCACAGCGTCCGGCTGGAGGCGCAGAATGTTGTTATGGTAGCCGTTCTCGCCCGGCATGTGAATGCGCGGCGTTGCCAGCGCAATCTGTTTGCCGGCTGCACGCACGGCTTCCACCGCTGCCGGGAACTGCTTGATGAATTCGAAGTCGGCGTAGATCATCTCAACGCCGGCCGCAAGCGCAGCCTCAACCTGCGGGAGGCTGCGGCACAGCGCGGTGAGCTTCGCCTCACCGCGAGCCACGGGCGCTGCGGGCACAGCCGCATCGCCATACACCGACACCGCCCGTTTCACGTACACGGGCGGCTTCGGCCGCTCGCCAGCGAGCAGCTCCACCGCACGGCGGCGGATGCTGTTGAGCTCGCGAATCGGCACGATGACGTCGCCGTACAGATCGACGTCGAGTGCCTCGAGCTGGAACACCGTTCCGCCCAGGCGGCCAAGCTGCTCCTCCAGGATCTCCTGGCTGAGCGGCCGCTTCTGGGCTATCTCCAGTTCCAGCTCCGAATCCACTTGGACCGTCGTGCCCTTCTGCACATCGGTCCACCAGGTAGACAGCGGCTGTCCGGGACGTCCGCTGATACGCACATGTAGCGGGAATACCCGGTACGGCTTCTCCGTCTCGTACGTCTGACGGAGGCGCTTATCCAGCGCCGGATCGTTCGTCTTCCAGATCCGGTCGCCCACATGCAGCTTGCGCAGGTCCACGTCGCTCCGGCCGGGAACGATATCGACGATCCAGCCTTCCTGCGCTTCGCCCTCCAGCTTGACGCCTTTGCGGCGCACGTCGTAGACGCGTCCGCCTTCTTCTTTTTTCGTTGGGTCGCCGGCATCGAACACAATACCATCTCCACGCTTCAGCGGCGCATCCAGCTTGCAGACGACACCGTCACGCAGAATTTGTTCCACCCGGCCGAGGTACACACCGCGGCTTTTCGGGAACGTACCCTCAACCAGCTTCTTATTGTTCGTTCCATCCAGGAAGCCATGCGTGAAGCCGCGGGAGAAGCTCTGCTGCAGCTCGCGAACCTCTTCCTTGCTCGGTCTCGCATCTTCGCCGTCAAAATACCGGTCGATCGCCTTCCGATACTTGCTCACAACGTTAGCCACGTACTCTGGAGTCTTCAACCGGCCCTCAATCTTGAACGAGGTCACGCCCGCTTCAATCAGCTCCGGCATCAGATCAATCGCAGCCAGATCTTTCGGTGAGAGCAAGTAGGCGACGTCGCCCATTGGTTTCTGCTCACCATCCACGATCAGATCGTACGGCAGACGACAGGCCTGCGCGCACTCTCCGCGGTTGGCAGATCGGCCGCCCCACATTTCGGAAGTCAGGCATTGGCCCGAATAGGATACGCATAGCGCACCATGCACGAATACTTCCATTGGGAGCTTCGCCTGCTCCCCGATCTTCTGGATTTGCTTCAGATTGTTCTCGCGTCCCAGTACGACACGTTCCATATTGAACGGTTTCGTGAACTCAACGGCCTCCGGCGACGTAATCGTCATTTGCGTAGAACCATGGATCGGGAAGTCCGGGGAAATCTCGCGAATCATTTTTACCAGACCCAAATCCTGCACAATCACCGCATCCACGCCTGCATCTACGCACGCATCGATCAGTTCCTTGGCATCCTCCAGTTCGTTCTCGAACACCAGAATATTGAAGGTCAGGAACCCCTTAACCCCATAACTGTGCAAGAAGGCCATAATCTCGGATAGCTCGTCCATCCGGAAATTGTTCGCCCGTGCGCGCGCATTAAATTTCTCGACCCCAAAAAAGATCGCGTCCGCCCCATTCGCCACCGCGGCCCGCATGCAATCCCAATCCCCTGCCGGTGCCAGCAGCTCCACGTCTTCTCTTCGTAGTGCTTTCGTGTCCATCTATATCCTCCCAGGCCGGTTCAAGCCGGCGTGCTGTGTACTACTATTCTTTCATTGAAACCTGCAAGCCATACTCTATGTTCATAGAACAGGGCCTCCGACATCTATATCAATTGATTTTGTAAATGCTTCGAAAGCTTTTCAACTTATCTAGTTTACCAAAAGTCCGGCTTCTCTTCTACCTGCTAACTTGATTTCCACACTTTTGATAGTGTTGCCATAATCCGCATAGCACTCTGCTTCGTAAAAACAAAAACAAGCCCTCCCATCGGAAGGCTTGCCTCACATCTTCCGCAGCGACTGCTACTGGCGCATGATCACCTTGCGGGGCTAGTGCTCTTAACTCTTTTCTTTGCCTAAGGAGATTCCCTTCCCTCACCTTATACCAGGGATACCGCATTGGGATTTCAAAATCCTTTAGTCAGAACCTCCTTAACATCTCAGCGGTCGACAGCCATCCAAGCATGCCGCGAACCACGCATCGTGCGCACGATGTACAAAACTTTGGAACGGAATCGCCCCAACCGTCAACTGGTTCCAGGATTTCTGCATCACAGGTTTGCAAGCGCACGACCTGCCCTCAAGTTTGCCAGTACATCGTCCTGCATCACGCCCCTACTCTTACTCCGCACCCTCCAGCACAAAATCCATGCTCGCCAACCGCTTGCCGTTCACAACAATGTGAAGACGGTGATCACCCGAATAGAAACGACGCGTGGAGATCGGTTTAAACGACTGCTTCTTCTCCACCTTCCAGCTTCCCGGCGCATAGATCTTGTCCGAGCATTTATAGCGCTTCGGCGCAAGCTCGCCGTTTGCCTTCATATAATCGATCTCATAATCGATGCGGAGCGCCATCGCATGGCCGGTTTCGTTGACCACATGAAAAGCGAACTCCAGATCATCCCCCATCGCGATTACTGAACGTTTGATACGCAGCTCGCGCACCTCAAGTCCCTCCAGCTCTTCAAGCTCCTCATACCCGAAAATGGCCAGTGCCCGGATATCCCCCTTCCGCAGCAGCGAACGCAGCGCATGCCGCACGATCCAATCCGTTAACGGATGATGGCCATACCACTTTGCAGCAATCTCAAGCACAAGCTCCGGATGATCCTTGGAGATATCGTTCAAGTGATTGGCAACGCTTTTTCTAACATATAAGGAAGGATCCTCTTTCAACTGCTCCAGGATCGGGAGCGCCGGACGCGGATCCTTAATCAGGGCCGGCAGCTGCGGTGCCCAAGGCAGGCGTGGTCTGCAGCCTTCACTCGCCAACCGGCGCAAATGTTCGTCATCGGACTGTGCCCATGTCATCATCTGAGCCAGCATCCGTTCCTGATCCTGGATGATAAAAGGCCGAACCGCAAACTCCGCCGTGGAAGAACGCGTGAATACCGCCAAAGCCTCCATCGAGGTCTCCAGATCCTCCATCCCGTTCACCTCGACATAGTCAGGAAAAAACACATATTCCACGCCTCTAAAATGCGGGGCTACCTGTTTCAGAATCTGAACGGCTTTCGGGTAAGAAGCAGGCAGCGTGTCCGTTAAGGCCAGCGTAATATGCCGGATGCGCTGCTTGAACTCCTCCTGTCCCCAGGCTTCATTATGGATCAGCTCCATGAACCGGTTCGAATCGAATGCCGGATAAACCTCCTTCAACCGGTCGGTCACTTGCTGGAACAACGTATTTGAATATAGATCCTTCAGCGTTTCTCTCATATAAGTTCTCCCTAAAAAAATAATTTTTACGATATTGCATCTACGTCCTATAGAATCCTGAAAGCCCTTTATTTATGCGATAACCTGGCGGTTCCACCCCTTCTCCAAAAGAGCCGTCGACCGCTCTACCCCCGTTCCCCGCCTCTTCCCATACCAAAACATGTGGTGTAGGATGAAGTTGCACGCCTTTCGCTTTAGCGCGGCAGTCTGGTTCATTCCAGTTTGCCAAATTAGGGGGGCGTTTTGCTTTATCCGAATCCGGCCTCCCGTGCTGGGATGTCACAATGTATATATGAACAACTTTCTTATCTCTAAAGAAAAACGTCTATCGACGTACCTTCACAGATGACAGACCGCATGTAGAGGAAGTTTTTCTTTCGAGATAAGCGCAGCGCCTTCTCCAGGACGGTAAACCGACGGATTCTCCTGCAGAACTCCTGCACCTTCTCGGCGAACAAGGACTCAAGTCTCGAAGTTTATACTTTTGCTATCTCTAAAAATGTAATACATACATCATTATCCCATTTCAAAAGACAGGAGGCGAAGCTCGAAGGATTACAACAAATCGCACACCAGGAGATGAAGAAGACATGGAAAGCTGGAAAAAGAATTTATGGATACTATGGTTCGGCTCATTTATCGTTTCATCAAGCTTCTCGATGGTCATACCATTTCTCCCGCTTTTTCTGATTGAGCTCGGCGTTACCAAGCATACGGAAATGTGGTCGGGACTGCTGTTCAGTTCCGCTTTTTTTGCGGGCGCCTTGTCCTCTCCCTTCTGGGGAGCCGTCGGGGATAAATATGGACGCAAACCGATGATTATCCGCGCGGGGCTGGTGCTCTTTGTCATCTATATTCTGATGGCATTCGTCACGAATGAGTATCAGGTGCTGATTCTCCGCCTGCTGCAAGGCCTTCTCTCCGGCTTTATCCCGGGTGCAATCGCCATTGTAGGCACCAATACCCCCGAGAAAAAGGTCGGCTACGCACTCTCCATGATGTCCACGGCAACCGCAACCGGCGGCATTATGGGCCCGATGATCGGAGGCACCCTGGCCTCCCTGTTCAGCAACCGAATGGCATTCGGATTGGCAGGGATGCTGTGCTTCGCAGCCACGCTGCTTGTCATATTCTGGGTCAAGGAAGAGAAATTCGTACCCAGCAAAGAGCGCGTCTCCGTCATAAACACGTTTAAGGTCGCCGGACATAACAAGGCGCTGATGACCGTGCTCATGCTTACGGTGCTGACGCAGTTCTCCGTCATGACGATCGAGCCCGTACTGCCGCTGTATATCGCTCAAATCGGCGGCTCTTCATCACATACCTCAATGATTGCCGGCTTTGTGTTCTCCATCGTCGGGATCGCCAGCATCCTGTTTGCGGCCCGCTGGGGACGCTTATCTGATAAAATCGGATTTCAAAAGGTGCTGCTGATCGGTCTGCTCGCCGGCGGAATCGGATCGCTCGCCCAAATCCTGTTCAGCAACATTTGGGCATTCTCGGCCATCCGCTTTGCTTACGGCGCCTTCTTCTGTGCCGTATTCCCGGCACTCAACGGCCTAGTTGTCAAACATACGCCAAGCGAATTCCGCGGGCGTGCGTTCAGCCTCAACCAGACAGCCAACCAAATTGGCGGGATGGCCGGACCTCTGGCGGGCGGCATGATCAGCGGCATCTTTAACATCCATTCGGTATTCTTGATGACCGGTGTGTTAATGCTGATTACGACCGCCATTACTTATTGGACAATGCGGCCAACGCGACAGCAGCCTGTTGAAAAAGGATCGCTCTCTTCATAAAATCTCTTTACTATGCGCACGCGGGATGATTTCATATCTCGCGTGCGCATTTCATTACGGATTTAAATTGAATCATCGGGTGGGCTTATATGTCCCAACATCGTTAACTCATAATCGCTCGATTGTCTATATACTCCATTACATAATTAATGTCATTGATATTTAATCCTGCTAATAACGGCTTCGCTTACGCATGATTGCCTTTCACAGCAGCATTCTGCCTCGCTACACATCATTCAATTCATTGCTGCACCATTCACTTGTCACGAGCAATATGAAAACGGCGAATATTCCACTAGCGCGCACATCTTGCCTGTACACCTATTCTCCTCCGCCACTTTACACATGCATATGACGGTCCGCTTCATCCCACGGCACCGCATATCCGCTTCCCTTCGCGCAAAATATCGAAGAGGAGCTGTATTCCGGGTCCGCATTTTTATCGTATCCTTTACGTTCAATGACCTCGACCTCGTTATGGCACCGGCCATATCCGCCGTAAACCAGGGATATCGCACCTCTTCCCTTCGTGTAGGCGGCTAATTCCATGCTGTAATTCATCATGGTCGATACGGGAGCCGATCCCGTGACCGTCACCTTGTTTCCCGCCGTTTCCGGCGGCTCGAAGCTTGCCTTCGCCTGGGTCAGATCTGACATCAACCGTCCGATATACTCGGCATCCACCTTTACCTTGAAGTGATAGTAAGGCTCCAGAAGCATATTGACTGCCTTCTCCAGGCCTTGGCGTAACGCACGGTAGGTGGCCTCCCTGAAATCCCCGCCGTGCGTATGCTTGTTGTGCGCACGCCCTTTTAGCAGGGTAATCTTAATGTCCGTGACGGGTGAGCCTGTAAGCAGCCCGTGATGATCCCTCTCGCCGACATGCTGGGCGACCAGATGCTGATAATTGACCGGGAGCACATCGGGATGACAAGCATTGGCGAACACGATGCCGCTGTTCCGCTCCCCAGGCTCCAGCCGGAGATGCACCTCCGCATAATGCTTCAACGGTTCAAAATGACCACAGCCTACGACGGCTTCCATTATGGTCTCTTTATATAGAATCTCCGGTTCACCGAAGGTGATCCGGTAACCGAACCGCTCGGACACGATGCGTTCCAGCACTTCAAGCTGAATGATCCCCATCACATGGATATGGATCGCCTGAGCATGCTCATCCCACTGCACAGACAGGGAAGGATCCTCCGCATCCAGCAGACGGAATTCGCGCAGCATATCCTTGGGATGAATCGAGGAGTCGAATTGCACCTTCGACTTCAGTGTCGGTACAAGCTCATATACCGTCCGGCCACCACCCAGAGTCCCAAGCCCATCCCCTGCCACAGCTGAAGAAATACCCGTAACGACAAACAGATCACCCGCATGCACCTGATCCACATTCGTCACGCGCCCCCCATTGATCAAACGGATATGCGTCACCTTCTCCGTGATCATCTCCGTTCCGGAGAAATAAGTCATTTCGTCGCGCACCCGCAGCGTTCCGCCCGTGGCCTTGATATAGGTTAACCTTGCGCCCTGTTCGTCATGGCGAATCTTATATACCCTTCCGGCAAAATCAGCCCCGGGATCATAGTCCGTAACCGTCAGCAGATCCAGCTGCTGCAAGAAATGGGACACGCCCACGTTTTGCAGAGCTGATCCGCCGAAGCAGGGGAATAGCTGCCTTTTCCTAATCATCGCGGTCATCGTATCCAGCCACCGTGAAACCTCATATCCCTGTTCCATATATTGCTCCAGCAGCTTCTCGTCCCGCTCCGCGATAGCCTCAATGACCGAGGACTGCATCACGCCTTCGTGCAGCACATCCTCCTCTGTGATCATACAGACGTCTTCGGTAAGCTCACTCCGAATCTCTGCAAACACACGCGCCACATCCGCGCCTTCCCGATCGATTTTATTAATAAACAAGAACGTAGGGACGCCATGTTTGCGCAATAACTGCCATACCGTCTCCGTATGCCCTTCGACACCTTCCACGGCACTTATAACGACGACGGCAGCGTCCATGACTTGAATCGCCCGCTCCATCTCCGGCGAGAAGTCGACGTGACCCGGCGTATCGATTAAATAATAAGTGGATCCGTTAAAATACATGGTGGCCTGATCGGCAAATACCGTGATGCCCCGTTCCCTTTCAACGTCATGTCGATCAAGAAAAGCACTCTGATGATCCACGCGGCCGCGCTCCTGAATCGTATCGGTCATATATAACAATTGCTCCGCCAACGTGGTTTTTCCTGCATCCACATGGGCGAACATGCCTATCGTTTTTTTCATCCGCTTATTCCCTCTTCTGTAAGCCGGTTTAATTACATATCCATTGCTCTCACAGATTTAATTTTACCATATCAGATCGCATGAACGGCACATATGTTCTATCATTTCGGATGAGAATCGCTCCTTTTCTCTATTTGTGCGTGTTCAAAAAGGTCGATTTTCAGTACCGAGAAGGTTTTGAACAACCTCTATAAACCAAAATAGCTGCCTGCGGCACCCCTATGGATGCAGCAGGACAGCTATCCGCGTTATCAAAAATATGATTGCCCACTAAAATGTGATATGCGTTTTATATTCCATCCTTCGGACTACTTCACCAGCTCAAACGAGGACAGCGCACGCTCCAAAGCGGCTTGCTGCATGTCCGTCGCATTGGCATCATTCAACGTCGTCGTAATCGTGTACGCGATATTTCCGCTTTCAAAGACGATCTCCTGGGTGGTAAAGCCAACGCCGTTCTTCACCTGATGCACCTTGAACGACACGGCAGGCACACCGGCAAACGTGATGTTATCCACGCCAAGTAATTTCACCGTCGTCCCTGAAGCCGTGCTGGCTTCATTATAATAACGCTTCAGGTTGCTGACGATGAAGTCTGCGGATGTATCCTTCTGTGCATTAATTTCAAACCCGCCTCCGGCAAATCCATATTCGACCATTCCCTGCTCGAACTGATCATTCAGCGGTTCCCAGTATTTTGGAATGTCGATATGATAGCGGTACGTTTCGGAGTTTTTGCTCCGCATCTTGGTTTTATCGGTCAGGTAGCCCTCTTCGCCAATGCGGCCGAAGTTCTCCGGTACCACATCATAATCGATCTCGATCGATTCCAGCACCTTCTTCCAGTTGGCAGCCGTCTTCTCTTGGCCATCCGGTACCGCATATTCCAGATAATAGCGGTAGCCGTTCTTCTGGATCATCACTTCATATTCCGTCACCCATTTATCTCCGAAGTTGTACCGAACCTCTTGAATCTGCCCTTTGACGCCCGAGATCTCCACCGGCGTAAGTCCCACGTATTCGTATGAATCCTGGACGAAGGATTCCGACAGCCAGTCTTTAAGACGCTGCCCCCAAGCTGCGAGCGTGCCATCAACCCCTGTCGGTACGGATGTCACCGAGACGGACAGATAACCTTCTCCTTCGCTGCCGTATAACATATCCTTGTTGTTGATCTCCCAGCCTGCAGGAATGCCAAACCATATGCCGTATTCTTCATTTCCTGCTTCGCGGAGCCCACCTACGATGGAAGAGACGTCTTTTAATGATTTGTCTCCCGCCTGATAGGTCGTTCTGAAAGAACCCAGCAAGCTCGCGTGCTTGTCCATATCTTTATAGTGAACCGCTTCCGCATCGGCAAAATACAGCTCATAGACGCGGTCATTGGCATAATACTGCCGGCCTTCCCATAGGACGCCGTCGATATCGCGGGAAATGACTCTGGCATACGGCACAGCTCCGCTTGCGACCGTCTCTTGGTGAAGCACAACATCTCCGGAATCGCTCAGTTCTTTCAGGAGCCGTTCTAACAGATCGTCAGGACTCAGCTTTACTTTCTGGGAGGAGGCATGAACCTCAAGATAATAGCGGCCCGTAGCATCGTTGAAAGCAGCACCGCTCTCGTCGTCCGTTCCTCTCCCAACGATCATCCAGGAAGGATAATTCATACTCCATTCATAATAGCTATTTCCGATTCGAGTCTTCCCGGTCGTATTGTTGATCTCGCCCTCGTCATGCTTCTCTTCCTTATCCGTGACCATGAGGCTGATGGATAGCTTGCCTTGGGAGGAGCTTACCTTGGCTCCAATCCCCGCGGCAACCGGACGCAGCGGTACCATCAGCGTTCCGGACACCATCGTCGGTTCTGCCGGCAGCTGGACCTTTTTCCCGTCAATCCAGGCAGTCTTGTTGTCGATAACGAGCACAACCGTATGCGGTCCTTGCAGCAGTCGAACCCGGTTCTCGCCCTCCAGCTTGATCTCGCTGCCAAACGCTTTTTTAAACACGCCCAGCGGCACCATCAATACGCCCTGCTTCAGCTGAGGCTTGGCTATCGTATAGGAGGTGCCATTGACCGAAGCTGAGCTGCTGCCGCTTTGCACGGTCAGGATACGCTTCTCCGGCACAACGTCATCTCCCCATACGGGAAGGGATAATGACGTGAATAGCATCAAAGCCGATAAGGTTCCAGCTGTCATCTGCCGCAAACGCCGGCTTGACTTCGTTCTTTCTCTCTTCACCATCACTCGGCCTCCCCAGCGCTTGACGAAGCAGCTCGATTATCATCCTGGCTGAGCGTCAGTTTAACATTTACAATATCTCCATCCCGCTGCATCAGCAGCTGGACCTGCTGGCCTGGAATGAAGGGCTTTAACCGTTCGTTGATATCAACGACGGAATAGATGCGCTTTCCGTTAATTGCATATAACACGTCATCTTCTTGGATTCCAGCTTTTCGGGCTTGCTCGGACAGCACCTTCGTAACGGTCAATGGATCGTCTGAAGGCAGACCCACAATGGCGGACCAGCTTTCTTCCAGTTCCAACCCTAGGCCGGCTCTTCGAACCTCTCCATATTCCAATAAGTGATCCACAATATAATGGACCGTTTCCGCAGGAATGGAAAAGCCCATATTCTCGATGCCAACAGCGGCAAACTTCTTGCTGTTGATGCCAATGACCTCGCCTTTCAGATTGACGAGCGGCCCTCCGCTGTTACCCGGGTTAATGGCGGTATCGGTTTGAATCAGGCGATAAGAGCCGTCGACGCTCCG
Organism: Paenibacillus sp. Dod16; assembly: GCF_049893405.1. NCBI lineage: Bacteria > Bacillati > Bacillota > Bacilli > Caryophanales > Paenibacillaceae > Paenibacillus > Paenibacillus sp. Dod16. The sequence continues at coordinate 284,156 of NZ_JBNDYG010000001.1, read as the reverse complement.
GTTCAGGCCGCTAACCACACCCACGGATGCCGAGTTTCGTAACGAGAAAGAGATTGGCGTACCAATGGCGACCACCGTTTCTCCAACCAGCGCATTTTGCGCGGATGCGGCAAATTTAGCCGGCTTCAGAGACTTGGCGTTTATTTTGACTAATGCAATATCACTCATAGGATCGCTGTATACGCCCTTGGCTTTATAGGATTTGCCGTCTGACGTCACGACCGTGATTCCGGTAAGCCCGTCCACTACATGAGCGTTGGTGACAATCCAGCCGTCTGACTTCCAGATCACCCCCGTACCGTGCGCCAGGTTGTATCTGTCATCCACTTCGCTGCTTCCTTGTGCGGCCTTTCCGATAATGCCAACAACCGATGGCGACATCCGGCTGATAACCTGAGGCACCGCATGTTGTTCATATGTATTCTTGGGTTTAGCGCTTGCTGCAGCCGCAATGTCTGTATGCATAACCGCATCGCCGCTTCCCGCCATAATGATGGCCCCCAGCAGTACAGCCGCCGATCGTTTTTGCCATTGTATATTCTTCAATTCGTTTGTTCCTCCCCCGGTTCCATCCTCTACCCAGCCAACCTGTACTCCTCAATTTATCATGTTTTTCCATTTGTAGCCATTGCTTCTAGACCTATTTCTTTTACGTTTTTCCTGCGGACCGTGTAACTTTTCCCCGAAGAAACAAAAAGACGCCTCCACACTGCGAACAGCGGACGGGCGTCTTGTTTGTATGTAACTCATTACATTCGTCATATGAAGCCGCTTTACATAAGGTGCCTAGGCCAACCTAATTGTTAAACCATCCTGTAATCATGGCATAGTCAGAGTACAAGAACACAAATAAGCTGACGAGACCGAAAGCGATTGCGAATTTATTTTTTTGGCGGGCCATCAACAAGCGAACCACACCAACAAAGATCAGAATCGTAAACAGGATCATGAAAATATCAAATGTCTTAAATGTCGCGCTCGCATCCGATGCTGCTGCAAGGATCATGAAACGTACCTCCTCGTGGGTTTCTTCTCGGGCAAATTTACATATCTTCTTCTATGTTATCCATGTGCCCGTCCAGATGCAAGCCCTCCGCCCCTAAAAATCAAAAAAAGTCATAGAATTTTCTCATTTTTAACCAAATTTTCAGATATTAGCATGACTTTCATCACGGCAGAGGTTAAATCAAGCTTGCGTTATGGATTCAGGCATAGGCTGCTTCGTATATCCAAGTGACTGCGGTCAGGATCGAGAAAACGTTCACTCCTGTGACTCATACTCCTCAGGAGTCGATTCCTGCTCTACTGCCTCTTCCTCCTCCAAGTCTTCACTTGGCAATGCCACGGAAGGATCTGTGATCGTAATCCGATCCTCTGGGTCCTTCTTGACCTCCAGCGCAACCTCATTGGACGGTTCACTGCTTACATTCAATTCGTTCACAGCAACGACATGGATCGCATACCGGCCGGACGGACCTACTAACATATTGCGGTTCGGAATAAGATATGCACGGCTCACTAACGGTTCCTCATTCAAACGATACAGTACTCCGTCAGGTCCTATGTAGTATACATGATAGATTACGCCTTCCTGCACATCTGTCCAGGTTAAACCAATGGATTCATCTTCCTCATTTAGGATGGCCTGAAGACCGGATATTTTATTCGGACGGCTCGAAACTTCGTTAGAATAACCACTCTTGCCGAAACTGTTCACTGCCTCGACTACATAGTAGGCCGTCTCCTGAAAACGCACGTCGGATGTTGCGTAACTGCCTGACTTCACATTCGCTCCGTCTGACAATAATGTATAACCCGTCCCGGACTTCTCGCTGTAATAGATATTGTAGGTTTCCCCTTGTTTCGCTGTCCAGGTTAATTGAATCTGCCCCTTCTCATATCGGAACTTCAGATCCGTCGGAGCAGTTGGTGCCGTTGTCGGCAAATCCGGCTGAGATGCCAAGTTCTCTGTCCCCGCATGGGACTGTGCTGTTCCAGGAACGGAAGGAGTTGTGGATGTTGATCCCGATGATGAGGTTACGATACCATGGATGACCGGGTGAGCACTTTCTGGTGGTGTCTCTATCTCATCCTCCGCAGCATCCGAGCTTATATACTCCACGGATTTCAACCACTTCGCTGTAAGCAAAGCCGCTTCTTCCTGAGTAACGATACCCTTGGGATTCCAAGCCTCGGCTGCCGATTCCTGAAAGAGGCCTAACTCCATGGCCAGTTCGATAGCTTCCTTAGCATAAGGGCTGAAAGAGCCCTCATATAACTCCAGCTGCTTGGCTTCCGCGTCCGAGTTTTCGTTATCAGTAATCCCTTGCAGAGCTCTTTGATACAGCACAGCCATATCCTGACGTGTCAGCGATTGTCCAAGTCCAAACCTACCGTTCCCTACCCCTTTCACCAGCCCTGCATGAACCGCACCTTCGATGGCGGAGAAAGCATAGTGATCGTTGGGTACATCCTTGAAGGTAGCGACTTCCGGACGTTCAGCCGTGCTAAGGTTTAGAGCTTTGACAATCATTATGACAAAATCCTGCCGGGTGATGGCCGCGTTCGAATGGATATCCCCACTACCGTCACCGGGATGGAGTCCTTCCTCGGTTAACCGGAGAGTGGCTTCCTGTGCATCGAAGCGCCCCCTATCTGAGACGGGTACGGGTACAACATCATCTGCCTGAACGCTATCGGATGAGTTTATGTATAAAGCACTTGCTGCCAGAGTAATCAGAACGGAACAGGTGATCCTCTTCATACAATCCCTCCAATTTGTCGCAATCATCAAGATCATACCATATCCTGGAATGCGAAGATATTGGAGGATGATATGAAAATAAAAAAAGAGCCCCCGTTAATAAAACCAGGGACTCTGTTATTACGCTAACCTTGTTCATCTGCTGAAATATGAAATGCAATAAGCTGTGTACCCACAGTTCACTCCAGCATGGAGCAGATTCGTTTAAGATACTGCCAATTCATCCGGTCTCCCTAGCAGAAGCGAGGGAGCAGCTGTTAACGTGCTGCTTCCACCTTGTTCAATTCCTTAGTTCGCTTCGTATCGCGTTCCAGGATTGGCTTCAGGTACTTCCCTGTATAAGACTCGGGCACCTTCACCAAATCCTCAGGCGTTCCGGTAGCGATGATAGTACCACCGCCGCTGCCGCCCTCTGGACCCAGGTCGATCAGATAGTCTGCTGTCTTGATGACATCGAGATTGTGCTCAATGACAAGGACGGATTCCCCGGATTCCACCAGACGATGAAGGACAACGAGCAGACGGTCGATATCGTCCACATGCAGGCCGGTGGTCGGTTCATCCAGAATATACATCGTTTTGCCCGTGCTGCGGCGGTACAGCTCGGAAGCCAGCTTCACGCGCTGGGCTTCACCACCGGACAACGTGGTGGCAGGCTGACCCAAAGTAATATAACCCAGACCGACATCCATCAGCGTCTGCATCTTCCGGTGTATCTTCGGAATGTTCTGGAAGAAATCCGTTGCATTCTCAACGGTCATCTCCAGTACCTCAGCGATGTTCTTGCCTTTATATTTAACTTCCAGCGTTTCGCGGTTGTAGCGTTTGCCCTTACATACTTCGCAAGGCACGTAGATATCCGGCAGGAAGTGCATCTCAATCTTGATGATACCGTCCCCGCGGCAAGCCTCGCAGCGTCCACCCTTCACATTGAAGCTGAAGCGGCCCTTCTTGTATCCGCGAATCTTCGCTTCATTCGTCTGGGAATAGATATCCCGGATATCGTCGAAGACGCCCGTGTAAGTCGCTGGGTTAGAGCGAGGCGTACGGCCAATCGGTGACTGGTCGATGTCAATAACCTTCTCGATATGCTCCAGACCCTTCATCTCGCGGTATTGCCCCGGACGGACTTTGGCTCTGTTCAAGTCACGAGCGAGCGTCTTGTACAGGATCTCGTTGACCAATGTAGACTTGCCTGAACCGGACACGCCGGTTACCGCCGTGAAGACGCCAATCGGAATTTTCACGTTGATATTCTTCAGATTGTTCTCTTTCGCGCCTTTAATCTCGAGCCAGCGTCCATCGGTCTTGCGGCGCTTGCTGCTGACCGGAATGAACTTGCGGCCGCTCAGGTACTGGCCCGTCAGAGAGTTAGGGTCGTTCATAATCTCCTTCGGCGTTCCCTCCGCGATGACCTGGCCGCCATGAATGCCTGCGCCCGGGCCGATGTCGATGATATAATCTGCGGCCATCATCGTGTCCTCGTCATGCTCGACCACAATGAGCGTATTGCCCAGATTCCGCATATGCTCCAGCGTGGAAATCAGGCGGTCATTATCCCGTTGATGCAGCCCGATGCTGGGCTCGTCCAGAATGTACAGCACGCCCATCAGGCTGGAGCCGATCTGCGTAGCTAACCGGATCCGCTGCGCTTCCCCGCCCGACAGCGTTCCCGCCGAACGGCTGAGTGTCAGGTAATCCAAGCCCACATTGACAAGGAAGCCCAAACGGCTGTGAATCTCCTTCAGAATGAGATTGGCAATCTGTTTTTCTTTCTCGCTAAGCTCCAGGTGATCGAAGAATTTCAGGGATTCACCGATCGACAGGCTGGTGACATAGGCCATGTTGCGGTCATTGATCGTTACCGCCAGGCTTTCCTTACGGAGACGATGACCTTTACAAACATCGCACGGCTTGCTGCTCATATAACCTTCGATGTATTCGCGAATACCCTCGGAATTGGTATCGCGGTAGCGACGTTCCAGGTTCGGAATGATGCCTTCGAAGGTCACATGCGCTTCCTTGCGCTGACCGAAGTCATTCTCATAACGGAAGTGAACCTTCTCATTGCCTGTACCGTACAACAGTTTATTCATCTGTTCCTGGCTAAAGGTACTGACCGGCTTATCCAGCGGAATGCCGAAATGTGCGCAGACCGATTTCAGAAACTGCGGATAATAAGTCGACGTGCCCCCGCTCCATGCAGCGAAGGCGCCTTCCTCCACGCTTTTGCTCGTATCCGGTACAAGCAGCTCCGGATCCACGATCATCTCGACGCCAAGTCCGTCACAATCCGGACAAGCTCCGAATGGAGTATTGAAGGAGAACATCCTCGGCGTCAGTTCTTCCATGCTGAAGCCGCAGATCGGGCAGGCAAAGTTGGAGCTGAACCGCAGCTCCTCCTGACCCATGATATCAACCAGGAGCTGACCGCCTGACAGGTTCAGTGCCGTCTCAATCGAATCGGCCAGACGTGCCTCTATATCTTCCTTAACTACGATCCGGTCCACAACCACCTCGATCGTATGCTTTTTGTTCTTCTCCAGCTCGATACTTTCCGACAGATCGCGCAGCTCTCCATCGACGCGCACCCGAACGAAGCCCTGTTTCGCAATATCGGCAAACAGATTCTTATGCTCGCCCTTGCGCCCGGAAATGACCGGCGCGAGAATTTGCAATCTCGTCTTTTCGGGATACTGCATAATGCGGTCTACCATTTGCTCGACCGTCTGGGAGGTAATCTCCACGCCATGCTCCGGACAGTGCGGATGTCCCACCCGGGCAAACAGCAGACGCAGATAATCATAGATTTCCGTTACGGTACCTACCGTAGAGCGCGGGTTGCGGCTCGTCGTTTTCTGGTCAATCGATATCGCCGGCGATAGGCCTTCAATGGAATCGACATCCGGTTTCTCCATCTGTCCGAGGAACTGGCGTGCATAAGCGGACAAGGATTCCACGTAACGTCGCTGACCCTCGGCATAAATCGTATCGAATGCGAGAGAGGATTTGCCCGAGCCGCTAAGCCCCGTAAGAACGACGAACTTGTCACGCGGTATCGTGACGTCGATATTTTTCAGATTGTGTGCACGTGCGCCTTTGATCACAATATTTTCACTTGCCAAACGATATCATCTCCTACTCCATATGGCATGCATGTTGGTGCTTATATTTTCACAAAGAGAACGACCGCATAGGCCGTCCCCCCTGTCATTCATCTCTCCAAATTTATTCGGCTTGCAACTCCAGCAGCGCATCACGAAGCTCGGCCGCACGCTCGAATTGCAAATTCTTCGCTGCTTCCTTCATTTCGGCCTCGAGACGCTGGATCAGTTTCTGACGATCCTTCTTCGACATCTTCTGTCCTTCGCCCACCAGATAATCCGCCTTGCCCTCCGCAACCTTCGTTGCTTCGATGACATCGCGGATCTTCTTGCGGATCGTTTGCGGCGTTATGCCGTGCTTCTCGTTGTAGGCAACCTGGATGCTGCGGCGGCGCTCGGTTTCCTTGATCGCCCGATCCATCGAGTCGGTGATCTTATCGCCGTACATGATAACTTTACCTTCCGAGTTCCGGGCTGCCCGGCCGATCGTCTGAATGAGCGAGCGATCCGAACGGAGGAAGCCTTCCTTGTCGGCATCGAGAATCGCTACCAAGGAAACCTCCGGAAGGTCAAGCCCCTCCCGTAGAAGGTTAATACCCACCAGCACGTGGAATGTACCAAGCCGCAGATCCCGTAGAATCTGCATCCGTTCCAGCGTCTTGATATCGGAGTGCATGTAACGAACCTTGATGCCGATTTCCTTCAGGTAATCGGTCAGATCCTCGGCCATTTTCTTCGTGAGGGTCGTCACGAGCACACGCTCGTCACGATCCACGCGGTCATGGATCTCGCTAATCAGGTCATCGATCTGCCCTTCAGTCGGACGCACATCGATGATCGGATCGAGCAGGCCTGTCGGCCGGATGATCTGTTCAACCATCGTATCGCAGTGCTCCATCTCATACGGTCCCGGCGTGGCCGACACATAGATGATCTGGTTCACTTTCTCCTCGAATTCCTCGAACTTCAGCGGCCGGTTATCCAGCGCGGACGGCAGGCGGAAGCCGTGATCGACCAGCACGGTTTTCCGTGCCCGGTCACCGTTGTACATCGCTCGGATTTGCGGGAGCGTAACATGCGATTCATCAATGACAAACAGCATATCGTCCGGGAAGTAGTCAAGGAGCGTATATGGCGTAGCCCCAGGCTCCCTGAAGGTCAGAGGGCCGGAATAGTTCTCGATGCCGGAGCAGAATCCGACCTCCTTCATCATCTCGATGTCATAACGGGTACGCTGCTCCAGTCGCTGCGCTTCCAGCAGCTTGCCTTCCGAGCGCAGCAGCTCAAGGCGTTCTTCCAATTCGCGTTCGATGTTCACGAGCGCCACCCGCATCGTCTCTTCACGGGTAACGAAGTGAGACGCCGGGAAGATAGCGATATGCTCGCGTTCTCCAACCAGCTCGCCCGTCAAGACGTCGATCTCCGTGATCCGCTCAATCTCGTCGCCGAACAGCTCGACGCGAACGGCATGCTCCCCCTTCGAGGCAGGGAAAATCTCGATAACATCCCCACGAACGCGGAAGGTACCGCGAACGAAGTTGATATCGTTGCGCTGATACTGGATATCAACCAGCCGCGACAGAATCTCATTCCGCGGCTTCTCCATCCCTACACGGAGCGACAGCAGCATTTCGCCGTATTCATGCGGCGAACCCAAGCCATATATGCAGGATACGCTCGCCACAATGATGACATCGCGCCGTTCAAACAACGAACTCGTTGCAGAGTGGCGGAGCTTATCAATCTCTTCATTAATGCTGGAGTCCTTCTCGATATACGTATCGGAGGAAGGGATATAAGCTTCCGGCTGATAGTAATCGTAATAACTCACGAAATAATCCACGGAGTTGTTCGGGAAGAATTCCTTAAACTCGCTGGCCAGCTGTGCAGCCAGCGTCTTGTTATGTGCAATGACGAGTGTGGGACGGTTTACTTTGGCGATTGTCTGCGCGATCGTAAACGTCTTCCCCGTTCCTGTTGCACCTAGCAGCGTCTGATGTTTTTTCCCTTGGCGGAGTCCTTCGACCAACGCATCAATAGCCGTGGGCTGATCGCCCTGCGGCTGGAATTCAGACTGGATCTCAAAGGATTTGGTACTGACAACTAAATCGCTCATTGCCCTTCATCACCCTCATACTCTAAAATGAAATTCATGCTAAAAGATATGTCGAAACTTCCCGATGATATACTATGGGAAATTAGTGGTGTCTACATAAGGAATAAGAATATTTGTTCCCGTCTCATTATACCCTTTACGTTTTTTTGATGCAAACAGTTTAATTAAATTTTAATAAGTTCCAGCACGAATGTTCCAAGCCTCAGCTTCCTTCCTTCCGGCTGCTCCGGAATCCATGTTGGACAAGCTTGAGGCGAACCGATGATTGTTAATTAACTTCCTTAAGGAGATGATACAGCGTTATGGATATTACGATTATTCTTGGCATTCTCGCCGGCTTGGCCGCGTTGATCGGAGGGTTTTTATGGGAAGGCGGGCATCTGAGCGGCCTGCTGCAAGGTGCGGCGGCGCTAATCGTATTCGGCGGCACCATCGCCGCCGTCATCGTCAGTTTCCCTGCTACCCGGCTCCGCACCATCCCGGCTGCGCTCAAGCTGGCCTTCGGCCGCAGCAACCGTTCGTCGGACGATCTGATTGACGCCATTGTCGATATGTCGGTTACAGCCAGAAGAGACGGGGTGCTGGCGCTGGAGCGCATCTCGGCCGAGCACGAGGACCCGTTCCTGCGGGAAGGCATGCAGATGGTCGTGGACGGCAACGACCCGGAAATGGTTCGTCAAATCCTGGAGCTCGATATCAATGCCGCCGAGCAGAAGCACGAAGGATATGCCAAAATTTTTGAGTCCGCCGGGGGATATGCTCCTACCATGGGGATCATCGGTACCGTCATGGGATTGATCCACGTGCTGGGCAGTCTGCAAGACCCAACCGGTCTCGGACCTTCGATCGCGGTCGYTTTTACCGCCACTTTATACGGCGTCGCGAGTGCCAATATTATCTTTTTGCCCATTGCGTCGAAGATTAAAGCACGTTCCGAAGAAGAAATTGCAAATATGGAGCTGCTGCTCGAAGGAATTATGGCTGTTCAGAACGGAGAGCACCCGCTATTGGTTCGTAAAAAGCTAGCCTCCTTCGCTTCCGCAGGCACCACGGACATTCCGTCCTCAAGGGGGATCGCGCATGAGACAGCCGAATAGACGGCGCCGTCATCGCAAGCAGGCGGAAGGCGACCAGCGCGAACGCTGGATGATCACCTATGCCGACCTGATTACGCTGCTCCTGATCTTTTTTGTGGTGATGTATGCCATGAGCCGGCTCGATACGGAAAAATACAAACTCGTCACCCAATCCCTGCAGGCCACCTTCCAGAGCGGTGACAGCATCCTGGAGATGGGCTCCGGCATTACCGGCACAGCCGATACGGAGAACCATAAGAATCCTCCGCCGAAGCCTGCTGCCGAAGAGGAGGGTGGCGAGGAGAAGGATGCAGATACGACGGCGGAACCGCTAACCGAGCGGGAGCTCGCTTTCCGTGCCCAGGAGGAAGAGCTGGCGAACTTTATGGGGCTCATTCAGCAATACGTGAAGGACAACCAGCTCGAAGAAGATATCTTCATCGCGGACGAGCCGCAAGGGATTGCCATTACGCTAAGCGACCGCTTCCTGTTCGATGTCGGCAAAGCCGAGCTTAAACCCGGAGCCGCTCCGGTTCTGGGCAAATTGGCCAGCCTGTTCGGCGATTTAAACACCACGGTGAGCATCGAGGGGCATACGGACAATGTGCCGATCGGCCGCTACTCCAGCTACAAGGACAACTGGGAGCTCTCCGGTGCCCGGGCGATGTCGGTGCTGCGGTTCTTCCTCGATAACAGCAAGCTGGACCCGGAAGGCTTCCAGTACGCAGGCTATGCCGATACAAGACCAGCCGCGGATAATGCGACTGCCGAAGGCAAGCAGAAGAATCGGCGGGTTGAAATTACCGTTCTACGACAGCTTAAGGAGTAGGAAGAGGCGTCATGCGGCTAAACCCGCTCCCCTGCCTTGCCTTACTAGAAAACTCTTAACCCATCGTCACCTATAGTAAATAAGCGCCCGGCAGACTGAATGGACATGCATTCAGATCTGGCCGGGCGCTTTGGTTTTTTTCAAAATCACTGACAACGTTCCTAAGAGCCACGAGATATCCAGCATACTCGTTTATGCGCCGTGCCCAACTCCGCTCTCGCTTGGCCGCAGGATAGCAGAGCCGACGGCAAGCAGAATGACCGCCATCAAGCCGAGAACGGCCAGCGGCAGTGCGATATCGGATAACGTACCACCGGTGGCCGCTATCTCAACCGCCTCAATGGCCCATTTTTGCGGGATGAAGTTGGCGATTTTCTGCATGAACTCCGGCATGATGGCAAGCGGCCAGAAGCACCCGCCCAGCATACAGGTCGGCGTGACGATCATGGAATTGATCATGGCCGCATTCTGCCCGTTCCGGATCAACCCGGCGACCGTGCTTGCCACGCCTAACGATACCAGCATGAAGGCCATCAGAATAAGGAAATGCAGTAATAACGGAACTCCGTAATTGTAACGCAGCACATACCGGCTCAGCACAAGCACGATGATCACCTGCAGCGAGCCGACCACCAAGCTGCCCAGAAAATTGCCTAAAGCAATCTGATAGGCACGCACGGGTGCCGTGTACATGCGGGACAGCGTTCGCTGCCTGCGGTCATCGATCATCATCGAGACCACGCTGGAGATGAGGGTCATCATGAACATCAGGGTAAAACCCGTTACGTTCGAGAGTCCTGGCTTGGCGTACAGATTCAAATCCGTGACCTCCGTATCCACCCGATTCATTGCGGATTGCTTGAGCACATCCTGCAGCATCAGCATTCGGTCAACATCCGGCTCTGAGGTTTCCCGGATCAAAGCAGCTGTGCCGCTCAGACGCGTGACCGCAGAGTCTGCCGTCATTCGTATCATCACCGAAGCCTCCGAGGTTGAGACCTCGTATATCTGAACCGTCGGCCGCTGTCCTTCAATCAATCCATCGCTGAAGCCCTCCGGTATATAAACGCCTACGGTGCTTTTATTCTCCACCAAGTCTTCTCTCAGCGTATTCTCGGATTCGGACTCCTTGAGTACGTATTGGCCGCTGCGCTCCAGCTCATTCATCAGATACTGACCTGCCGGGCCTTCGTCTTCATTCACATATGAGACCAGGATGCTTGCAGCCGAGGTCTGCCCCAAGAGAAACACCGTCAAGGTAACGACCACGCAAGGAACCAGCAGGTAGACAATCCAGCCTCTTTTTCGCCCCAGCGTGCGTCGCACCATATGCCAGGCAATGGTTAGGCTATGCATGGTATCCCACCTTTCTGTACGTAATCATGGCTGCAGCCGACAAAGCCGCGGTAATGGCCGCTAGCATGCCGAGGCAGGTGACGATCAAATGCACGTCGCTGTTCAGCATCATCCGCAGCATGCTCTGCATAGCCCAATGATTGACGGTGAAGGAAGCGATTCTTTGGAAAAATTTCACGGGAAGCGGCATGAATCCCCCGCTCACAAATGTCATGGCGATAATGATCGCCTGCATCAGCCCCCTGGCTCCTGCCGCCGTTGAGGATACCAGGGTGATGAACGTGGCAATGGTCATGGACGATAATGTGATTAATACGCAGACCACGATAAGCAGCAGGGGGTGGGGCCCCCATTTCACGCCGTACAGCCACATGGAACCAAGCACAATGGCTGCTGCCTGTACAAGCGTGATCAGACTGCAGCCGATAATTTTACCGGCAAATACGGTTCCCGGGGTGACGGGTGCGCTTTGCAGGCGATACAAGGTCCGGCTTTCCCGTTCTCCCAGCAGACTGCTGCTTGCCATCAGACCCGAATACAACAGAAACATAATCAGCATGGAGGCAGCGTAGTATTGGGCTGCTGAATACGTGGCTCCTTTCTCGCCCAGTTTCCCGATCGTTACGTTCGGTCCAGACGAGGTTTCCACAGGTGCTGCCGCTTGAGCCGCAAGAACTTTATCTCCGCCCATAACGATAACCTCAGCCTGTTTGTGATTGACATCTGCGATAAAGGTCTTAAAGATCGTGTCTGCCACCAGGTTGAGATTACGGTCTCTTCCGGGCAGCAATTCAAGCTTCACGTCCGCTCCCTGACCCATCCGTTCATCAAAGGAAGCGGGGATCACCACCGCGTAATCGACCTCGCCCCAGCGCAGCTTTCCTTCAACCTCTTCACGGCTGGCTGCCATCTCATGAACGAGAATCTCCTGGATCTCCGGCGAGCCGGTTAGAGCCTGAATACTCCCCGGCAGCTGGCCTCCATCCGCAGCATCCAACACAAATCCCACTCTGACCGATGGCTGTTTAAATTCCTGATCATTGCCGAACCAGCCCGAGAGCGCGTTTCCCAATATAAAAATAAGGATGAGCGGCAGCAAAAACTGGTTGATCAGCACCGTTCTGCTGGTAGCCATCCGCTTCAGCTCAAACCAGGCGATAATCATCATATTCATCTTCGGTATTCCTCCTTATGGATTCCTCTGCACGTGTCCCTTATGATCAATCGCGAAGCGTGCGCCCGGTCAGGCTGAGAAACAGCGTTTCAAGCCCCGGCTCCTCGCACTGCAGGGAGCGAAGCGTCGTATGATGTTTACTGCAGATGAACAAAATATCCTGCAGCTCATCCTGAGCTGACGGTACATAAACTTCGATCTCGTTATCATTCTGCGTGACGCGCCGAACGCGCGGGTGAATGGTAAGCTCCTCCACCAGTTCCGGTGTGATCCCATCGGCAGTAAGAATGATTTTTTCCTCATGCGCAACGCGTGCCCGAAGCTCCTGCTGCGTCCCGCAGGCGATAACATGGCCTTGATCCATAATGGCCACCCGATCACTGATCGCAGCAACTTCCTCCATGTAATGACTTGTATAAATAACGGTAGAGCCCATGCGGTTCAGCGTCTTCACGGATTCCAGGATATGATTCCGGGACTGCGGATCAATTCCCACCGTAGGCTCATCCATAATGATCAGCTTTGGACGGTGCGTGATCGAGCATGCAATATTCAGTCTTCGTTTCATCCCCCCGGAGAAGGTGGACGGCTTTTCCTTCGCCCGATCCTGCAGGCCGACAAACTCCAGCGCCTCTTCCACCCGTTCCTTCAGCAGAGGGCCGCGGAGCCCGTATAATTTTGCAAAAAAAGCAACATTGTCCCAAGCCGACATCTCTTCGTACAGAGCCAGATCCTGCGGCACCAACCCGATTCTCCGCTTCACTTCCAGCAGCTGCTCTTCAATCGAGATGCCGTCCACCTTGATGCTGCCCTGATCCTTGGGAAGAAGTCCGCAGATCATATTGATGGACGTGCTTTTGCCCGCCCCGTTCGGTCCCAGAAGCCCAAAGATTTCCCCTTCGTTCACTTCCAGGTTCATATGATCCACCGACAGCTTGTTTCCATATCGTTTCACGACATCCTTCATCTGCAGAAAGACCGCCATCTTCACCATCTCCATTTCTCCAATCTCTCGTATCCATTTGTTGATTTTATTCTATCTGGAATCGCCGGATTTTTAAGGTAGAGGAAGTCACTTTATAGGGTGACGAAAGTCATCTCCTTACCGAAAACATCCTTGTGATATAATGAAGCCAATCGTTTGAACGGTTTGATTTCACTAAGGAAAAGGGTTTGATCGCACGTGACATCCCCACTCACCTATCTAAGGTATGGCTTCATTCTCCTTCCGGCCGCCGCAGACATCTTTTTGCAGCAGCTCGATGATTACGGGGCATACATGGTGTACATATTGCTGTTTCTGGCGATTACGGTGCTAAGCCGCTTTTTGCCATCGCCTGCTTATCTGAAGGCAGCCGCTCTGCTGGAAATTCCACTATCTCTGTGGCTATGCCATCAATACGGCTTCATGATGGTGTTCCTGTCGATCTCCACCCTATGCGTCTATTTGCCCTTGTTCGAGCGGCCAGGCAGGCTATGGGCGGCATTCGGTCACCTCCTGCTGCTCAACTTGGCTATTATCGATTACGATGCGCTGCTGCTGACGACCGCCAATCTGTTGTTTTTGTTCATGGGGGTAACGTTCAACCACATCCACGAAATGAAGCAGAAGGAAGCGGATCATATTCAGTTATACGACGAGCTGAAAAGACTGCATTTCCAGCAGGACGAGGCTGGCAGACAATTGCTGCAATTCGCCCATCAGGTAGAGAGTGCGGCGCAGGCCGAGGAGCGTAACCGCATCTCCCGCCAGCTGCATGACGACATCGGCCACCGGCTGATTCGCGTTAAAATGATGATGGAAGCAGCCCTCCTCACCGTTCCGCATGATTCCGCGCGCGGCATGGATATGCTCCGTCAAATCCGTGACCAGCTGGGAGAGAGCATGGAGCAGATGCGAACGGCCGTGAAACAGATGAATCCGGCCCGGCGGATCACAGACGACTATTCCCTCGATCGGCTCCTGGAGGAGACAGGCAGACAGACCGGGATCGAGACCGAGCTTATATTGCAGGGCATTCCCTATCCGCTCTATCCCAGTCAACAGGTAGTGTTATACAAAAATGCCCGTGAAGCTATCACGAACGCCATCCGCCATGGCGAGGCTAAACGGGTCCAGATCATCCTGCATTACGGGGAGCTGGACGTCCGGATGGAGGTTTCCAACGACGGTGCAGTCCAGGAGCCGACAGGCGACCAAGCTGACCCGAGCCGTCAAGGTATCGGGATGAGCGGCATGCTCGAACGAACCCAAGTCGTGGGTGGAACGCTGGAGGTACGGAGAACCGTGCCTTTTACCGTCATCACCCGGCTGCCTGTCTACCGGAAGCGTGAGATTATGTAATTCAACAAGACGCAGTATCTTATTTTATCGAAAAGGTCGTGGACATCCATGATATCTGTTTTAATTGTAGATGATGATCCGTTCATTCGGGAAAGCTTGAAATTGCTGGTGGGGATGGACCCGGATATCAAAGTAACGGCTGTCGCAGAGCACGGAGAGGATGCCCTGGCTGTGTTGGAGGAGGGACTTCCTGTCGATGTCGTGCTCATGGACATTCGCATGCCGGTATGCGACGGCGTGGAGGGAACGCGGCGGATTCGTGAACGTCACTCGGATGTACGAGTGCTTATGCTGACCACCTTCGATGATGATGAATATATTGTCGAAGCTCTGCGGAACGGGGCCAGCGGTTATCTGCTGAAGAACATTCCGCCGGACCGGATCATCCAGGGGATTAAAACAGTGCATGACGGAAACATGCTGATTCATCCCGATATCGCGCGCAAGCTGACCGGCATGCTTCGTCCAACGACGCAGCCCGCCCCTAAATCCGCTGAGCTGGAACAATTCGGGCTGACCCCGACCGAGAAGAAAGTCGTCGTCCTTATTGCAGAAGGCCTGTCCAATAAGGAAATTGCCGGACAGCTTTATTTAAGTGAAGGTACCGTCAAAAACTATGTCACCGAAATCTTGGGAAAGCTCAATCTTCGGGACCGAACGCAAATCGCCATTTTTTATTTAAAAAAAGTGCAGGGCTAACTCCATATACAGCATTTTGCAACAAAAAAAGCGGGTCTTTGTCCGATATAGGACAAAGGCCCGCTTCCAGTATCATGAGGAATGGAAACCTGTTTCTTCGGAACCGCCGGTCGTCGTGCTGTCGGAAGAACCCCGCTTGCTGCGAATATGAAGTTTGTTCGCCAGCAGCGTGATCAAGCTTACCGGCTTCAATCTCACCGCTATGCCATCCCTCGGGTCAGGCGCCACGATTGCTCCCAGCTGATGATGATCCCCCGCGTAAATCGCACGCTGCAGGAATTTGCTCTCCCCTTGATGATTCTGAACCTCCAGCTTACAGAAGGCCGAATTCTGACGAAGGGCGCTATGCAGCTGTTCCTTGCTGTGAATCAGTTTACCGTTCACCTTCAGAATCGTCTCTCCAGCCAGAATGCCCAGTTCGCTTGCCGGACTATTCGGAAGCACCGCGAGGACGCGTAGTCCACGAATCGGATGCACAAAGATCGGACTTCGCTGCTGCTCTTCATAACGGCTGTACCACACCAAGCCCTCATGCAGCAGTAATGCCGCTAGTGCAGCCACGATAGTAAGCGGTGTCCACCACTCGGCAAGCAGGCTCAATGCCAGCACAATCGCTCCGTAGAATATGAGCCGCTTCGATGTGATTCCTGCCTTCTCCTGCGGGAGCATGCTCTGCGTCATTTCCCCGAAGCCGATCACGACCGGGAGCGCCATCATGGTAAAGCCTGTGCTCCAGGCATCACCGCCGAAGAATGGCGTCCAGGGCAGCACGCTGCCTCCGCTTACCGCCGGAACAAGGAGGAACAAGGGCAACGGCCAGAAACTCTGCATATGATAGCCGCCAACGAGCTTGCCACGCTTCCCTTCAAGGAACAACGGTGTAGCAAAACCTGAACCCTGTATCCTGACAAGCAAGGCTTCGGCAAAATGCAGGACGGCGGATAAAGCCAGCAGCGCGGGAATGTCCAATCCAACAATCGTTGTGATTACATGACTGATCCAGCCTTCCGGCTGCCAATTGGGAAACCAGCTTAATCCAAACTGAATGATCCCAAGAAGGCCGATGGAATAGGCAAAGCATAAGTACCGGATATGAAACAGCATCAGGATCAGGGAAGTCACCCATATGCATATAATGGCTTCCAGGCTTAAGGATATCCCCAGGAAGGCCACAACGATGGACACGCCGATTCCTGCCAGCAGCCCGCCCAGAAACGTTCGCCATGTCTGCAACCCCCAGGAATGCAGCTTCACATGGAACAGCTTACGCTCCACCAGCACCTGCCTTCGGTAAAACAGCATCACAAACAAAATCGAAATATAATAAAAGGGCTGCGTCAGCAGTTGTATGCCTGCATCTATCCCATACATAAGCAGTTGTTTCAATGTCTCCAACAGCTTGCCACGCTCCTTTCAGCTTCAAGACGCTTCAAAGCTTATACTTTCTAATATCATCTTAAAAGAAAAAAAGAAGGCTAACGTTCAGCCTTCTTACTTGTTCGACGCCTGAGCGGCGATTTCCTTCCGAACCTCGGCAATTCCGCGATTCATTTGATTATCCTCTTTCGGATCCTGAATCTTCTCGATCAATGCGGCTTCCAACGCCTCGGCGGTGGCGCCGTTAAGGATACCGTCCGCTTTCAGCTTGTGCTTGCTCTGGAAGCTCTTGATCGCCTTCTCCGTGTTCCGGTCGAAATAGCCATCGGTACGCCCTGTCTTATAACCAACGGCTTCAAGCATGATCTGCGCGTTCTTCACATCCGTGCTATTGGTGTCGTACGTATAGGTTTTCTTCTTATCGATCGGTGCAACGGTAAAGTATTCCGGCTGTGACACCTGAATATCCGGCTCAATTCCCTTCTCATGGATCCAGGTACCGTTTGGCGTCAACCATTTGGCAATCGTTACCTTGAGCAGGCTTCCATCGCCAAACTGCTTATCAAAGCTCGTTTGCACGGTTCCTTTACCGAAGGAATGCTCMCCCATCAAGGTAGCTCCCGCCGATTGCTGCAGTGCGCCCGCCAAAATTTCGGAAGCGCTGGCGCTGCCCTTGTTCATCAGCACCGTAATCGGATAAGATTTCGCCTCACCGTTCGAAGGATGCTTCTCCCGCTTCTTATTCTTATCCTCTACCTGAACGATCAACTCGCCTTTAGGTACGAACTGTTCTGCAATGTCAATGACAACAGACAGCACGCCGCCTGGATTGTTCCGGACGTCGATCAGCAGTCCCTTCATGCCCTGGCTTTCCAGCTTCTCGAGTTCTTCCTTAAAGCGTTCGCCTGTGTTCAGCGAGAATTGGGAGATCTCAATAACGCCGATTCCGCCCTTCTCCATCCGTGCCGATACGGTTTCCAGATCGACGTCATCACGAACGATAACATACTCGATCGGCTGCTCGGAGCCAGCACGCTTGATCTGAAGGACGGCCTTGGAGCCTTTCGGACCGCGAATCTTGTTGACGGCCGCGTTCAGCTCAAGGCCCTGCAAGGATTCGCCATTGACTGAAAGAATGGTGTCCTTCGCCCGAATGCCGGCTTTATCCGCAGGAGATCCCTTGATCGGAGACACAACGACCACACTGCCATCTACAGAGGACACCTCCGCGCCAATCCCCGAGAAGGAGCCCTCGATGCTCTCTTCAAACTGGGCTGCCGTTTCTTTTCCCATATAGTTGGAATATGGATCTTCCAGCGCTTCCATCATCCCGTTGATGGCGCCGTCGATCAGTTTCGACCGATCGATATCCTTGTAATAATTGCTTTCGATGAGGTCAATTGCTGTCCCCAGTTTTTTCGCTTCAGACTGCTCCAGCCCATTCCTGTTCGCTATACTGGCCAGCAGCCCCTCACCGTCTCCAGTCTGGCTGGGAGCGGGCAGCTGGGTCAAAGCCATCGTTAACAGCACGCCGCATAGCATGGCAGCTATGACCAGAAAGACAGCCGTTCGTTTTTTCAGCAAGTACTTCACCGCCTTTGTACGTTTCAACTGCTACACACACGGGGAATCCCGTCCACCTAGTATATGATTGGCTTGCCGGGAATATTTATACAGCGGTCTGAAGGTTATATGGTATAAGTCCTGAAATTCTGTTACAGATAAGGCGAAGGATTCACCGGCGATCCATTGACACGAACCTCAAAATGAAGATGCGGTCCTGTGCTCTGACCCGTGGAGCCTACTTCGGCAATCTTCTGCCCTCTGGACACCTTATCGCCTTCGCTGACTTTAATGCCGCCGTTGCGGATATGTCCATACAATGTCCATACGCCGCCCCCATGATCAACAATAACACAGTTTCCGTAACCGCTCCACCATTCGGCCAAGATCACCGTGCCGCTCTCGGCTGCACGGATCTCCGTCCCTTGCGGAGCCGCAAAATCCTGGCCCGTATGCATCTTGCCAACCTCACCCGTTACCGGATGGACTCGCGGCCCATAACCGGAAGACAGTCTGGCCCCGGAGACCGGAAGGGCGAATGGTCCGCCGTTACCTGTATATCCGTCGCCGCCGCTACTACCGCCGAGGGTGGTCGCCTTGGCTCTTTTCGCCGCAGCCGCTCTTTTTGCCGCAGCCGCTTTGGCAGCCGCCGCTTTACGGGCAGCTTCCTCGGCCGCAAGCTTATTCTTTTCCTTCTGCAGATCCGAACGTTTGCTTGCCAGGGCAACCAGCATTCTATCCTGCTCTTCGGTCAAGATTTCCGCATCCTCAATTTCCTGATCATACTGGGCCAGTAGTACGCGCTTCTCCTGTTCCTTCTCGTTCAAGATGCTCTTACGGTCCTCCATTTGGCCATACAGGTCCTTGGCGGTTGCATACTGTCCTTCAAGTTCCTTCTTCTTGTCAATGACCAGCAGCTTGTCCTGCTTATGCTCCACCAGCAAATCCTGGTCCTGGTTAACGATCGTCTTCAAGGAATCCGCACGCTCAATAAAATCGCTGAAGCTGGTCGAGGAGAGCAGCACATCCAGATACGATACTTGCCCATCCATATAGATGAGGCGAATTCGGGATTCCAACAGCTTCTCACGGGAGGCGATACGCTCCTCCGCCGCTTCAAGTTCCTTGGTCGTTTTTCTTAGCAGATCCTCTGTCTCCTCGATCTTCATGGAGATTTTGGTCAATTCATTGCTGACGATGCTGATCTGCTCCATCACATATTTCAGATTCTTCGTTGTTTTCTTCTTGTAATGCTGAGCTTCTTGTTTATTTTCCGCTGCTTTGTTCTTCTGCGCCCGAGCTTTCTTGACCTGCTCCTGAAGCACTCTCAGCTCTCGATCTACATCGGCTGAAGTCTTCTTCTCGGCTTGTCCGACGGTCGGTTGGATCATAACAGTGGCCAGTAATAAGGCTGCTACTCCTGCGGCGATCTTCTTCAAGTTTCGCTCCCCATCCTTTACCTTGTTTTATACTTTCAAAAATTTACGTATCGACATGGTGCTTCCCCAGATGCCAATGACAATGCCCAGCCCAACAACAATGGTGCCGATCGGCAGCCACAAATCGCCTAGAGGGATTAAACTTTGGGCTAACGTCAAATCCGTTTGCGATGCGGCGTACAGGCGGTTGTAGCCTACAAACAACAGCGTGACCGTCACAATGGAGCCCATCAGGCCGATCATGGCGCCCTCCACGAAGAACGGCCAGCGAATGAAGTTGTTGGTCGCGCCGACAAGCTTCATAATGCCGATCTCGCGGCGACGGGCCAAAATCGTAACCCGAATGGTGTTCGAGATCAAGAACATGGACATCAAGCCGAGTCCCGCTACGAAAATAAAGCCGATATTCCGTACCGTCTTCGTAATCTTGAACAGGGTTTCTACCGTGCCTTCCCCATACTTGACACGCAGGATCGGCTCCTCCGTATACTTCTTGTTCAGGGCCGTAATCTTGTCGGCAACAAAACCGACCGTGGTCGGTTCAATAACGGAAACTTCGAATGCATCCGGTAGGGGATTCTGGTCCGCCTCGCTGAAGCCTTCCACCCATTCGGAGCCCAGGCTTTCCTCAAGCTCCTTCATGCCCTCTTCCTTGGACACGAACTTGATGGCGCTGACCTCCGGCATGGCCTCGAGTTCACCCTTAATGGTCTCGCGCAGCTTCTCATCCACGTTGAGATTTAAGTACGTATTGATTTGCACATTGCTATCTGCTTTATCGGCTAAAGCGTTCACATTCATGACTAACAGCATGAAAACGCCGAGTATAAACAAAGACACCACGATGGAAGTGACGGATGCGACCGACATCCATCCGTTCCGGAAAACGCTCTTCGCCCCTTCCCGCAAGTGCCGCAAGAAGGTTCTAAAATTCATACCCGTAATCTCCTCTCTGCTGGTCACGAACGATCTGTCCGTGCTCAATCGCAAGAACGCGTTTGCGCATGGTGTTCACGATATCCCTGTTGTGGGTAGCCATTACGATGGTGGTTCCCCTGAAGTTGATCTCATCCAGCAGCTGCATGATGCCCCACGAGGTTTCCGGATCCAGATTACCTGTAGGCTCGTCCGCAATAATGACGGCGGGGTTGTTCACAATTGCTCTGGCGATTGCGATCCGCTGCTGCTCCCCGCCGGAGAGCTGGGAAGGTTCGCGGTTCGCCTTGGCTTTCAGACCCACAAGCTCCAGCACCTCCATGACCCGTCTCTTGATGAGACGCGGCGGCGCTTCAATAACCTCCATGGCAAAAGCTACATTTTCGTAAGCAGTCAGCTTGGGCAGCAGACGATAGTCTTGAAAAATAACCCCGATATTTCGGCGAACATAGGGGATTTTGCGCTGTTGCAGCTTCCCGATATTAAATCCGTTAACGGAAATTTGACCCTTGGTAGGAACTTCTTCTCTATAGATAAGTTTCATAAACGTCGATTTGCCCGCACCTGATGGTCCGACAACATAGACGAATTCATTTCGATTGATTTTGACGGAAACTCCCTGAAGCGCATGAGCGCCGTTCGGATAGGTCTTCCATACGTCCTGCATTTCGATCACTTCATCACTTCCCAATCCTTAATTAGCCATTATACTTTCGACAGTTTCCATCGAATTCCTTTAAAATCCATTAAAAATCCTCACGACATCGTCTATTGTAACAAATTTGTTACCTTTTGAGTACCCGAAAGTTTAAGCCCACCGTGACATATACATGAACAAGTGCATGAACTGCGGCCAATACGAAGTTAAGAAGGTGGTTTCGAATGAAAAAAATTCATCTTGGTCTCATCATTGTCATCAGTTTCGGTCTTCTCCTCTCCGTCGGCTTCGGTCTATTGACGATGTACGTGAACCAGAAGGAACTCCCGAAGGGGGTTGTTCTCTCCGGTTGGCAGGTAGGCGGTAAACCATCAGACGAGGTGCTGTCAGAGCTGGATCAACGGCTGCAGGCGATGACAGCGCTGAAGGTGGAGCTGCAATCGGACGCGCTTAAGGGACACACGGAAAGCTTCACTCTCCGAGAGGCCGGGGTTCAATTCAACGCAGCCGATTTTCAGGAGGCTATCGCCAGGTTGTCCGAAGGATCACTATGGGATCAAGTTCTATACCGGCGTAACTTTCAGTTGGAATGGCATATATCCACGGACTGGGATCGCGATGTGTTAAAAGAGAGGCTGAGCGAAGAGTGGCAAAAGGAACGCTTCGGGGAACCCGTCAATGCGGTACGGAGCATATCCGAAGATGATGTTGTCCGGTACACTCCGGAGAAAACGGCATACCGTATTGATTGGCCCGCATTCTATGAAGGGTTCAACGCTGTGCTTCCGAATGAGTCTCACTTCACCGAGCCGAATCCCGATGAGATCATTACGGTTTCGCTGCCTCTCATCCGTCAAAAGCCCCCCGTTACCGTAAAATCGCTGCAGGATGAAGGGATTGAGCGCAAAATCGTTGAATTCTCCACCAGTCTCGGATCCAGCGGGCCTGGACGCGTTCATAACGTGACCGCTGCTGCCAAATCCGTAGACGGCATGATTCTGAAGCCCGGCGATGAATTCAATTATGCTCATATTATTGATACCGCGAAAAAGGAATACGGCTTTGAAGAAGCTCCTGTCATCGTGAACGGCAAGCTGGTCCCCGGCATCGGCGGCGGAATCTGCCAGGTATCCAGCACGGTGTATCATGCCGCCCTACTGATCGGACTGGAGATCACCGAAAGGCGGAATCATTCCCTTCCGGTCAGCTACCTGCCCAAGGGGCAGGATGCCACCTTCGCGGAAGGGGCGATCAATTTCCGTTTCCGAAACAACACAGGCAAGCATCTGCTTATTTTATCGGAAGTATCGCACGGTAATTTAACGTTGAAGATGTTTGGCACCTTCCCGGAAAACACGGAATATGAGCTTGTGTCCACCACCGTTGAAACCTTGCCGTCACCAGAGAAGGTCATTCACAATAACTCGCTGCCGCCAGGACTCAAGCAGGTGGTTCAGAACGGGAAGCCAGGCTATGTGGTTGAAACCTACCGAACCAAGAAAGTAAACGGCAAGGTTGTAGAGAAGGTTAAAATATCCAAGGATACCTATCGCCCCCAGAACAGCATCGTTGCCATCAATCCGACAAGCGAGGTCCAACTGCCGGAAGCGAATGACACACCGAAAGAGGAAGTGGTTGAGGACGGTATCAGCGCACCCTAAACCTGGAGATAGCATTAAAAACATCGACGTCTACTCTATCGGTTCCGTTCTGCGGCGAAAGCCCTTGAGGATTTCCCATTGGTCATACCGAACATAGTAGAAACATGGAACAGCCCGGATTCGCGAATAGAACCGCGAATCCGGGCTGTTTGCCTTGCCGCTATTTAGTGTAAGACATCGATTTTATAAAAGGTCCCGACTTCTGCCATGGCATCTGCGCTGAAGGCCTCGGTATATTCCACCTGTTCGGCCTAAGGCCTGAACGCGGGGATGGTTTCCACCCTTAAAACCGCCTGGACGCTCTGACCTCGGCTTCCGGATGCTGTGACAGTTCATCTCTGTACTCCACTTGCCGAATCTCGCAGCCTTTGCCTAGGATCACCCGATTACCGCGGACGATATCAGCTTCGACATACTCGAGATCAAGGACGTCGCCTTCAATAATACGAGCCTCCAGGCGCGTTCCCCTTAAAGACAAGGACAGCATTTCCCAGAGCCGCTTCCCTTTTTTGCGAATCGTGATCCGGTCTCCAACGATTTCCTGTGCAAGGCAGCGACCCAATACTCGGATATCCGCTGTTCCAACATGCAGGCGGCCATCGATCTTAAAGCCTCCCTGGAACGTGGCGGATTCACTCCGCACATCACCATGGCTTCTCAAGTTTCCGGTAACCTCAAGCTTCTTCGATTCGGAATCTCCGTGAACGCTGCAATGCCCCCCGATGTAGATGGATCTGCTGCGCAATCCTTCTTTCAAGCTCAGGCTGCCGGCAACATTCAGCTCCTCAGACTCCACGGCCCCCTTAATGGTTCCCGAACCGTTCACGCGAATCGTACGCGCAGCGACGGCGCCATTGACGCTCATCGTTCCATTGCCTATCAATTCCCGGCACTCCAGATCTCCATTTATTTGCCCGGCACCGTCAATGCGTACCTTGTCGTATTGGCCGCCGCTTGAACTTCCGGTGCCCGTAATCTTCAGATCGGATAGCTTGTCGTCACGTGGTATCATGAGTATCCTCCATATCACAAAGTAATCACTATCTATATCTAAACTGCTTCATCACAACAATTACCTTAAATAAAAGTCCATCCTCCACCAGGGTGGAGCCATAATCTCCCTCTAAGATACCACAACCCCGCTAATCATAGAACAGCCCGATGGCTGAACTTCGCCTCGGTCTCGAGACCGAGATGAAGTATGCAGCTTATCCTATCCATTTCGATTCCGGCCCGAGCCGCCTTTATATCCCCGAGGATTGTGATATGATTTAAATAGACTCGTCTTTTCGATCTCACATTTACAAAAGTGAAAGGGGATACATAACATGGCTCTTATGCAATGTCACTTCTACTCGGAGGTACTCGGTCTCAGCACGTCCATGACCGTTATTCTCCCTCAGCAAACCTCTTCGCAGATTGGTATGACCAATCATGCCAAAAAAGGGCTGCATCCGACGCTCTTCCTGCTGCACGGCCTGTCCGACGACGATTCCATCTGGCTGCGCAGAACCTCCATCGAACGCTATGTGGCCGAGATGGGCATTGCCGTCGTTATGCCGCAGGTGCACCGCAGCTTCTATACGGACATGGAATACGGCGGCAAATACTGGACCTTCATCAGCCAGGAGCTGCCGGCCATTGCCCGTTCCTTCTTCCCGTTATCCCACGCGAGAGAAGATAACTTCGTCGCCGGCTTGTCCATGGGCGGGTACGGGGCATTCAAGCTGGCCCTTCGCTGTCCCGAAGCCTTTGCCGCAGCTGCCAGTTTGTCGGGCGCGCTCGATATGGCGGGTCATGTCCGGAGGAATGAGGCCTTGTTTGAACATCAATTAGTCTACGGAGATCAAGATATTACCGGCACCGACAACGACCTGCTGTGGCTGCTTCAGGAAGTCGATCGATCAGAGGGGCCTAAGCCGCTGCTGTATCAATGCTGCGGAACCGAAGACTTCCTCTATGAAGACAATCAAGCGTTCCGCAAGGCCTGCGAAGAAACCTCCCTCGATCTCACCTATCTGGAAGGCCCAGGCGGCCATGATTGGGGATATTGGGATACTCACATTCAGGATGTGCTGAAGTGGCTTCCGTTGAAAGCCTGATGAATCCAGATATGCATGCCCATCCTACGGGCAGCAGTTGTCCCGCTGTTCGGTTTATCCGCATGCAATGGAGGACACCGCCCCTGCGATTCGTTCATACTTTTTTGATATCTTAAAAAAGGTGGATCGGCAAATGTAGCGTTTGCCGGTCCACCTCTATTTTTTCACGCTTGCGATTT
Source organism: Paenibacillus sp. Dod16 (assembly GCF_049893405.1). Taxonomy (NCBI): domain Bacteria; kingdom Bacillati; phylum Bacillota; class Bacilli; order Caryophanales; family Paenibacillaceae; genus Paenibacillus; species Paenibacillus sp. Dod16. Next base: position 258,779 of record NZ_JBNDYG010000001.1, on the reverse strand, counting down.
CTGTATCGTTACTCTACATTCCCTTGACGGAGACCCAGCCATTCTTCCGTAACCTGAAGCGTCCGCACGCTGCGGTCAATGGCCGCCTTCACCTGCTCGGTTGCCGTGCCGCCGTAAACGTTACGCGCATTGACTACCGTCTCGGGTTGAAGCACACCATAAATGGAGTCGTCGAACAGCTCCGAGAACTGCTTGAACTCATCCAGCGTCAGGTCCAGCAGATACTTGTTGTTCTGGATGCAGTACAATACGGTCTTGCCGATCACTTCATGCGCTTGACGGAAAGGAAGCCCTTTGCCAACCAGGAAGTCCGCGATGTCGGTTGCGTTGGAGAAGTCGGTATTCACCGCTTCGCGCATGCGGCCTTTGTTGACCTTCATCGTGGCAATCATCGGAGCAAACAGCTGCAATGCGCCTTCCAGCGTAGCCACCGTATCGAACATGCCCTCTTTATCTTCCTGCATGTCCTTGTTATAAGCAAGCGGCAGCGACTTCAGCACGGTGAGCAGACCCATCAGGTTGCCGTATACCCGTCCGGTTTTGCCGCGGACCAGCTCAGGTACATCCGGATTCTTCTTCTGAGGCATAATACTGCTGCCCGTACAGAACGCATCATCCAGCTCGATGAAGTTGAACTCCGTGCTGCTCCAGAGCACCAGCTCCTCGCTCAAACGGGACAAGTGCATCATGATGATGGAAGCATCCGAGAGGAATTCCAGAATGAAGTCGCGGTCGCTGACCGCATCCAGACTGTTCTCGTAAACGCCGTCAAACCCAAGCTGCTCCGCCACGAAATGGCGGTCGATCGGGAACGTTGTCCCCGCAAGCGCGCCTGCCCCGAGCGGCAACACATTAATGCGCTTATAGCTGTCGATCAGACGGTCGATATCCCGCTGGAACATGGACACGTAAGCCATCAGATGATGCGCAAACAGAATCGGCTGAGCACGCTGCAGATGCGTATACCCCGGAATAATTGAATCCAGATTATCCTTGGCTTGCCCGATTAATGCGGTTTGCAGCTCATGCAGCATGCCGGTCAGCGCCACCACGCGGTTACGCAAATACAGATGCATATCCGTAGCCACTTGATCGTTACGGCTGCGCCCTGTGTGGAGCTTGCCGCCGACAGGTCCGATTTCCTCGATCAGATTCTTCTCGATGTTCATATGGATATCCTCATCCGAAACGGAGAACTCGATGCTGCCCTCACGGATGCGCTCCAGCACCTTGTTCAAGCCAGCCTTGATCGTCTCCACGTCTTCTGCCGGCACGATGCCGCATTTGCCCAGCATGGACACATGCGCAAGGCTTCCCTGGATATCCTCCTCAGCCAGCTGCTTATCAAAACCGATGGATGCCGTATATTCCTCTACCAATGCGTTGGTCTGCTTCGTAAAGCGTCCGCCCCATAACTTGCTCACAACACTTGCCCCTCTCTGTTTAAGGCAGAGGGCCGCTTCCCGCTTAAGAAGTCCCATTGATCCCGGTTACGCGAGAATCAACGGAGCTCCCTTGCATGAAAACGGCCTTCAGCCTGTTCATTATTGTAAACTTATTGATTCTGGTTCACGCCGGTTGCCACTTTCAAACGCAGTGCGTTCAAGCGGATAAAGCCGGTCGCATCGCCCTGATCATAAGCTTGCGTTGGATCGGCTTCCATCGTAGCAATATCCGGGTTGTACAGACTAACCGGACTCTTTACGCCTGCGCCGATAATGTTGCCTTTATACAGCTTCACGCGCACCGTACCGGATACGTTCTTCTGGCTCTCGGTTACCAGGGCCTGCAGTGCCAGACGTTCCGGCGCAAACCAGAAACCGTTATAAACCAAGGTGCTGTAACGGGTAATCAGGCTGTCGCGCAGGTTCATCACTTCGCGGTCCATCGTGATGGATTCCATTTTGCGATGAGCGGTGAACAGGATCGTTCCACCCGGCGTCTCGTAGACACCGCGGCTCTTCATGCCTACGAAACGGTTCTCCACCATATCCACGCGACCGATGCCGTGCTTGCCGCCCAGCTCGTTCAGCTTCTCCATTACTTGCAGCGGGCTCATCGTTTCGCCGTTCAGCGCAACAACATTCCCTTGCTCAAACGTAAGCTCGAGGTATTCCGCCTCGTCCGGCGCATCCTCAGGCGATACGCTGAGCAGGTACATATCCTTGCTGTCCTCTGCGCTAGCATCGAACCAAGGATCCTCCAGCACGCCGCTCTCATAACTGATATGGAGCAGGTTGCGGTCCATGGAGTAGGATTTCGCCGCGGATGCCGTTACCGGAATGCCATGGGCTTCCGCGTAAGCGATCATCTCTGCGCGACCCGGGAAGGAGTTACGGAACTCCTCGATGCGCCAAGGCGCGATTACTTCAATGTCCGGTGCCAAGCCGGCTACGCCCAGCTCAAAACGAACCTGGTCGTTCCCTTTGCCCGTAGCGCCGTGCGCAATCGCCGTCGCGCCTTCGGCACGAGCGATATCCACCATGCGCTTGGCAATCAACGGACGCGCGATGCTGGTCCCGAGCAGGTACTGCCCTTCGTACATAGCACCCGCCTGGAACATCGGATAGATGAAATCCGTTGCAAATTCGTCGCGCAGATCATCGATGTATACTTTGGAGGCGCCGGTCGCCAGCGCTTTTTCCTCAAGTCCGTCCAGCTCTTCCTTCTGGCCGATATCGGCCGTGAAAGCAATGATCTCCGCATCGTAAGTTTCTTTCAGCCATTTCAGAATAACGGACGTATCCAGGCCACCGGAATACGCCAGCACGATTTTTTGTTTTGCCATCGTTAAACTCCCTCTCTTTGTTACTATCAACCCTGTCGTTCATTATACTAAAGATAACGTCCATTGACGCATTTTCATAGAGAATGTTCGCTTGCCATCAACGGCATTATGCCATCAAAGCAACCATCAAAGCCTTCTGGGCATGGAGACGGTTCTCGGCCTGATCAAAAATGACGGAATTGGCACCGTCGATCACGCCTTCACTGACCTCTTCGCCCCGATGGGCCGGGAGGCAATGCAGGAACAAGTAATCCGGCTTCGCCGCCTTCACAAGTTCCTCATTCACCTGGTAGTCCGCAAACGCAGCCTCCCGCTGTGCCTGCTCCTCTTCAAAGCCCATGCTTGCCCATACATCCGTATAGATCACGTCCGCATCCTTCGCGGCTTCGATCGGGTCTTGCGTAATCGTAATTTTGCCACCCGTTTGCGCCGCGATTTCCTCGCTCAGCTTCACGATGCTGGCATCCGCCTCATAGCCCTTCGGACTGGCTACGGCCACATGCATGCCCATCTTAGCGCCGCCAATTAGGAGCGAATGCGCCATATTGTTGCCATCGCCGATAAAGGCCATTTTGAGACCTTTCAGCTTACCCTTGTGCTCCAGCACGGTCTGCAAATCGGCCAGCACCTGACATGGATGCGCCATGTCGCTCAGGCCGTTGATAACCGGAATGGAGGCATATTTTGCCAGGTTGACCACGTTGTCGTGCCCGAAGGTACGGATCATTAAGCCGTCCAAATAACGGGACATCACCTGCGCCGTATCGCTGATCGGCTCGCCGCGTCCGAGCTGAATATCGTTTTTACTTAAAAAGAGTGCATGTCCGCCCAGCTGGAACATCCCAGCCTCGAATGAAACCCGCGTCCGCGTGGACGACTTCTCAAAAATCAATCCGATCGTCTTGCCTTTCAGCGGCTGATAGACTTCGCCGTTCTTCTGCTTGCGTTTGATCTCAATTGCCGAATCAAGCAAGAACTGAATCTCTTCCGTCGAGTATTCGTCCAGCTCGACCATATCCCGCCCTTTCAGGCTTAATTCCTTCACTTGTCCGCTAGTGGCCATATTCTCCAGTCCTCCTTAACCATGCTGTTATTGTCCAAAATGTCACTGCACGATTCTTCTATGCTTGGCTAACCGCCGTATGCTCATGTATAAGTTCCGTAACAATCGATACCGCCTGGTCAATCTCTTCTTTAGTGACGTACAGATTCGGAAGCAGCCGGATCACATTCGGTCCTGCCGTTACGAACAGCAGCCCGCGGCTCTGCCCTTTCAGCACCAGCTCGCCAACCGGCTCAACGCATTCGATGCCGATCAGCAGACCTTTACCCCGGATCGCCTTCACAAAGGGATGACTGCCGAGGCTCTCATTCAGCTTCGTCATCAAATATTCTCCGGCTTCGGCCGCACGCTGCGGCACATTGTCCTCCAGCATCGTTTCAATAGTGGCCTGGATAACGGCGCTCGCAATCGGTGTGCCGCCAAACGTTGTCGCATGGCTTCCTGCCGTGAAGGCTTCGCGCAAGTAAGCTTTACCCAGCATCGCGCCGACCGGGAACCCGGAGCCGAGCCCTTTGGCCACAGTAAAGATATCCGGCTCAATGCCGTAATGCTCATGCGCAAACAGCTTCCCGGTCCGGCCCATGCCCGTCTGCACCTCGTCCACGATCAGCAGCAGTCCATGCTTCTTGCACAGCCCGGTGACGGCTTGAAGGAACTCCGGCTCCACCGGATGCACGCCGCCCTCCGCCTGAACCATTTCGATCATGATCGCAGCGGTGTTGTCGTTAACAGCCGCTTCCAGTGCCGGAAGGTCATGCAGCGGAACGCTCTTGAAGCCTGCCGGAAGCGGAAGGAAACCTTCCTTTACCTTATCCTGGCCGGTGGCCGTCAGCGTAGCCAGCGTCCGTCCATGGAAGGACTGCGTAAACGTAATGACCTCGTAGCGTCCCGTTCCCTTTACCTTCTGATGGTAGCGGCGCGCCAGCTTAATGGCCGCTTCGTTCGCTTCCGCCCCGCTGTTGCAGAAGAAAACCGCATCCGCGCAGGTGTTCGCCGTCAGCAGCTCGGCTGCTTTTTCCTGACCGGGAATGTGGAACAGGTTCGAGACATGCCACAATTCATCCAGCTGGGACTTCAGCTTCTCTTTCACTTTTACCGGGGCATGGCCGAGATTCGTTACCGCCAGGCCTGCCATAAAATCAAGATATTTGTTGCCTTGAGCGTCCCATAACCAGCTTCCTTCCCCTTTGACCAGGGCGATTGGATATCTGGCGTACGTCTGAAACAACGAGCTTTCATTCGCTGCTTTAACACCGCCTGCTGCTGTTTCTTTTCCCATAACCTTCACACACTCCTTTGCATTTGGCATAGCTTCGTGTTTCACGTTTGAACCGTCGTACGATATGAACATCCATTAAGCTTAACCAGCACTGCGCATGTGGATTGTTCTTCCGATCGCTGTTGCCCCCAGATTGTTATTGAAATGATTGCAGCGGTTAAAATCCGGGGGCAAAGGCGACCGCGCTGCTTCTCCAGAACAATTCCACATTCTCTGTTGAAGCCGTTATATTCTACAATCTCGAATCTAAATCTACATCCGCACGATGCGCGTGCCCAGCACTTCTCCGCCAAGCACTCGGCTCAGTACATTCGGCTCGCTGCCGTCCACGATGACAACCTCGCTCACCTTGCCGTGAATGCAGCTGATGGCCGCTCTGACCTTTGGTATCATGCCGCCGTAGATTTCGCCTGTCCCGATCATATCCTCGATCTCCTGCACCGTCACGGTTGGAAGCACCCGCTTCTCGCCGCCTGATCCTTTCATGATCCCGGGCACGTCGGTGACAACGATCATCCGGCGAACCCCCAGGTGGGAGGCAACGGCACCCGCCGCCGTATCGGCATTGATGTTGTAGCGCTGACCGGATTGATCCACCCCGATCGGCGCAACCACCGGCATGTATCCCATCTCCAGCACGCCGTTCAGGACGGATGACTTCACAAACGTAACGTCGCCGACCCAGCCGACTTCCGCGTGGTTCGTCACCGGTTTGGCCTCGATCAGCCCGCCGTCCGAGCCGGATAAACCGATGGCAGAGCCGCCTACGCTTTGAATTCGTCGTACGATCTGTTTATTGATGGTGCCCGCAAGGACCATCTCCACAACGTCCAGCACATCCTCCGTCGTCTTGCGCAGCCCGTTCACGAACTCGGTCTCGATGCCAAGCTTCTCCAGGTTGCCGGAGATCGCGGGTCCGCCACCATGAACGATAACGGGGTTAACTCCCTTTTGCTGCAGATTCTTCAAATCCTCGAAGAAGCTGTCAGGAAGGGCCGCGAGCGTGCTGCCGCCGCATTTCATCACGAACGTATCCGCACCTGATGTTTGAACCGGCAGCGTAACCTTTTGATCGATCGTGCTCTTCATATCCGTCTCCTCCGTCCTACTGAATGTTTATCTACGTACGATAAGCCGCATTAATGCGGACATAGTCATAAGTTAAATCACAGCCCCAGGCCGTAGCCGAGCCATTTCCGATATGCAGCTTCACGTCAATATCCACGGTGTCTCCCTGAAGGTAAACCAGAGCCGCCTCCTCGTCAAAAGCAACCGGTCTTGACTGCTCCAGCACCGAAATCGGGCCTATGGCAATATCGACCGTCTCCGGATTAACCGGGCGGCCCGCACGGCCGACAGCCGCAATAATGCGTCCCCAGTTGGCATCTGCGCCGAATACGGCGGATTTGACCAGGCTGGAGCCAATGATCGTCTTGGCAATCGCTTGCGCGTCATCATCGCTTTCAGCACCGTCCACGCGAACCTCGATCAGGCGGGAAGCTCCCTCTCCGTCACGCGCGATATATCGTTGGTGCTTGTATCGCCATCCACCGTAATCATATTAAAGGTCAGATTGGTCGTTTGGCGCAGCAGCAGCTGCAGCGCTTCCTGACCAATGACCGCATCTGTCGTCATAAATCCGAGCATGGTCGCCATGTTCGGATGGATCATCCCCGACCCCTTTGCTGTTCCGGCGATAGTCACCTTCGTACCGTTAACTTGAACGGTCACGCAGGCTTCTTTTTTCACGAGATCGGTTGTCAAAATCGCTTGGCTGAAGCTCTCAGCCCCTTCGCTTCCGCCGCTGAGTCGTGCAGGCAGGCCGGCGATCCCCGAGGAAACGCGGTCCATCTTCAGCAGTTCCCCGATGACTCCCGTTGAGGCGACGGCCACATCGTTCTCGTCCAGGCCGAATTGCGCAGCCGTATTGGCACGCATCGTGTAAGCATCTTCTTCACCCTGCTTGCCCGTGCAGGCATTGGCATTCCCGCTGTTCACGACAATCGCGCGAAGCTTGCCATCCTGCAGGCTTTCACGCGTCACCTTCAGCGGTGCCGCTTGAAACAGGTTCGTTGTATATACAGCTGCCGCCACGGCAGGCACGTCACATACAATGACGCCCAGATCGTTACGGTCGGTCTTCTTAAGTCCACAGTGGAGCCCGGCAGCCTTGAAGCCTTGCGGCGTTACGATGCTGCCCCCATCAATAATCGCAAACATATTCTCTCCCATGTCTGTATCCCCAGCCGCTTACGGATAAATCGGCGTAAACGTAAGTCCGAGGCTCTCCTCCCATCCCATCATCAAATTCAGGTTCTGGATTGCCTGACCGGCCGCACCCTTCACCACGTTATCAATGACCGATATAATGGTCACTCTGTTCGTACGCGCATCTACCGCGAATCCGATGTCGCAGTAATTGGACCCGCTGACTTCTTTTGTCGCAGGCCATACGCCCAAGTCCCGGATTCTCACAAACTTGCGATCCTTGAAATACTGGCGATACAGTTCAATAAAATCCTCTTCCGAGTATGGACCATTCAGCGTGGCATACATGGTGGTCATGATTCCCCGCGTCATCGGCACCAAATGGGTGGTAAAGGTAACGGTAATCGGTTCGCCCGCCACCTGAGTCAATACCTGCTCAACCTCGGGAATATGCTGATGCTTATTCACCTTATAGGCTTTGAAGTTCTCATTGATCTCGGCATAATGCGTCATCAGACTCGTTCCCCGGCCTGCACCGGATACGCCGGATTTGGCATCGATAATAAGGGAAGAGGCATCGATCCATCCCGCGCTGATGGCCGGAATCAGCCCGAGCAGCGTCGCTGTCGGATAGCAGCCCGGATTGGAGATGAAATCGACATCGCGGACCTCTTCGCCAAACACTTCGCATAGACCGTATACGGCTTTCTCTAAAAGTTCCGCACTCGGAGCCGTATGCTTATACCACTGTTCATACGCTGCCCCGTCTTTTAAGCGAAAATCTCCCGACAGATCAATGACCTTCAGGCCTGCATCCAGCAGCTCCGGCACCAGCTTGGCACTGACGCCCGAAGGCGTGGCCGCGAACACCAGGTCTGCCACCTCAGCGATTTCCGCTGGGTTAACGCCATCCAGGTTCTGGGTCATGATATTTGTCAAATGCGGAAAACCGTCCGATATCGGTACGCCTGCAGTTGAAGACGAGATTACCGATGTAATCTCAACGCGCGGGTGTGCTTGCAGCAGCCGGATCAGTTCCACGCCACCGTAGCCGGTAGATCCTACAATAGCTACTTTTACTATGTTTGTGTCCGTCATTTCTCCTCATCCCTCTCCCCAAGGAACAGCTGAAGGACCTTATGCAAGGTCCCATTCATCCATCCTTCATCTCTACGTCATGCTCATCCGTTTCCTTCATCCGATCGATCACGCTGCCGCTGATGCTATCCTCATCATATGATGGGTTATCAAAAACCACGCGTGTCTACTGGTGCTTCTTGATATCATTTTTACTTCAAGAAGCAGTCAAGCTGGTGATGATCTTCTTCGGAGTTTTTTGTCTCCTGCGTTAGCACACGCTTTATTCTAGGTATTCATTGACTTTATCCGTCTCATAAATATGTATTATTATACGACTGTATTCATATAAATACAATGGATTATTCAAATTTGATCCCATTGCACATGATTCCAGTTGCCTTCAAATGCTAAAGAGATTCATATTCTTCTTTTAGAATGGAATATAATTTGAGGTCCCAATGTCGCCCTTTGGTCTTAATCCCCTTCCTCAACGTCCCCTCATAGGACATGCCGATCTTCTCCATCACACGCTGAGAACCGATATTCCCTTCTATGCAACGCGCTTGGATGCGCACAAGATCCATTTCACCAAATCCGAGTTTCAATAGAGCAGAAGCGGCTTCCGTCATGAGACCTTGTCCCCAACAATCCCGCGCAAGTACATATCCAATCTCGGCACTCTGCTGTTCGGGCTTCCACCATACGAAATCCACCGTCCCCACCAGACGTCCGCTTTCCTTCAGCTCGATCCCCCAAGGGGCAATATCATGCTTGGCATACTGAACAAGTATAAACTGGATGAATTTCTTACTGTCGTTGATCGAGCGGTGAGTTTCCCATGTTACGTACTTGGCAACCTCATCATCAGAGGCATAGGCATACATTTGATCCGCATCCTGCATCGATATTCTGCGAAGCCTCAGGCGCTCGGTTTCCAGCACCGGCAAATTAGCAAAGATCCGTTCGATTTCCATAATCTCCTACCCCCTGAACAATATTAGATACCATTATATGCTCTTTGCTAGAAAAATAAAGGAAAATTCAAGGCATATCGGCTTGGCTCCCACCGGACAGTAGATCCCATTCGGAAAAACGTCTATCGACGCACTTCACAGACGACAGACCGCGTGTAGAGGAAGCTTTGCTTGCAACTCAACGAACGGTTCAGCTTCGCTGAAAACTTATACATGCTATAGTCCACAAAAAAAAGAGACGGTGATATACACCGTCTCTCCGAGTGCCGAAAGCCTCTCGACACAGCTTCTATTGTTTTACGCCTTGATATTACGGAAGCCCTCACCCAATACCTCATGGGCATTGCTAATGATGACAAACGCATTCGGGTCCACCGATTGTACCACCGTTTTCAGACGGGGAATTTCACTCTGCCCGACGACGACCATCAGAACCGTCCGGTGTTCTCCCGTATAGCCTCCCTCTGCGGTCAGCTTGGTTAAACCACGGTCGAGATCCTCGAGAATGGCCTTGGTTATCGGCTCCGTATGATCGGATATAATGTAAGCCACCTTGGTGAAGCTAAAGCCCAGCTCAATCGCATCAATTACTTTGCCTGTCACGTACAGTCCAATGAGTGCGTACAACGCCTGCTCCAGCGACAGCACGAGGGCTGCCGAAGAGATCACAATCGCATCCAAGAGCACGACGCAAAGGGAGAAGCTGAGGCCGCTGTATTTTTGCAGGAGCTGAGCCACGATGGTCAATCCACCGGTTGAACCCCTGCCGCGATAGACCAGCCCCATGCCGATCCCGACGCCGATCCCGCCATAGATGGAAGCCAAGAGGGGATTGGAGGTTGGAATCGGCCAGTCCTTGGTCAAAAAAACGAACAATGGCAAAACCACGCTTCCCAGCAGGGAACGAATGCCGTAGTCACGTCCTAGCAGCCAGAAGCCGAGCACAAACAAGGGGATATTGAGTGCCCACTGCGTAAAGGCCGGTTCAATGCCGAGCCATGCTTGCGCAAGAACGGACAATCCGGATACACCGCCTGAGGCGATGTGGTTGGGCAAGAAAAACAGATTAAATGACAGCGCCATAATAAAGGAGCCGATGATGATAAAAACGGTGTCCACCGTCTGTCGAAGGGGACCGTTGATCGGAATCAGGGGTTCTCTTTTTCTTTTGTTAATCGATGGATTGCCAGCGGATTGCGCCATAGTTCTTCAAATCTCTCCTCAACGTCCTACTCGACTTCCTGCTTGATCTGGCTGCGCAAATATCCATCGATAAAAGCATCCAGATCCCCGTCCATGACGGCTCCTATATTACCGGTCTCCACCTGTGTACGATGGTCTTTCACCATGCTGTACGGATGGAAGACATACGAGCGGATCTGGCTGCCCCATGCGATATCGGACTGCTCGCCGCGGATTTCCGCCAATTCCTTCTGCTGCTCCTCGATCTTGCGCTCGTAGAGTTTGGAACGAAGCATGGTCATCGCACGCTCACGGTTCTTAATCTGGGACCGTTCATTCTGACAGGTTACGACCACACCTGTAGGCAAGTGAGTGATCCGTACGGCCGAGTCCGTCGTATTGATATGCTGACCACCGGCGCCGCTCGCACGGTAAGTATCAATCTTCAGGTCCTCCGTGCGGATGTCCAGTTCAATCTCATCGTTAATCTCCGGAACGACGTCACAGGACACAAATGAGGTATGGCGACGGCCGGAAGAATCGAACGGGGATATCCGAACCAGGCGATGCACGCCTTTTTCAGCCTTCAAATACCCGTAAGCATTGTAGCCCTTAATGAGCAGCGTCACGCTTTTGATTCCCGCTTCATCCCCAGGTAAATAATCCAGCGTCTCTACCTTGAAGCCGCGTTTCTCCGCCCAACGCGTATACATGCGATGCAGCATTTGGCCCCAGTCCTGCGACTCGGTACCCCCCGCGCCCGGATGCAGCTCAAGGATGGCATTCATTTTATCGTAAGGTTGGTTCAACAGCAGTTGGAGTTCAAACTCTTCCACACGCCCGACCAGGTCCTTGATCGTTTCTCCAATTTCCCCCGCAAGGGAGTCATCGCCTTCTTCATCCGCGAGCTCGATCATCACGACGGCATCGTCGTAATCCGCTTGCAGCTTCAGATATTGATCCACGGATGACTTCACGGCATTCATCTCGGCAATGAGCGCCTGAGCTTTCTCATTGTCGTCCCAGAAATCCGGGGCCGCCATCTTTTCTTCAAAGTTCTCAATCATCTCCTGCTTTAAATCTAAGTCAAAGAGACCCCCTAAGATTGGTTAGTTTCTTGCTAATTTCACGCAGGTCCTGCTTCACACTTGGATCGATCATGAGTCCTCGTCCCTTCTTATCTTCATGTAATAATTTCAGTATACCCTCTCCTGTATGAAAAACGTTCCATTTCAAGAGAAAATCCATGTCACATCGCTTCACAACATGTTTCGCTGTTTATTCAGATAAACTCCCTTAAGCGCAGCAGTGATTCCGGATCACGGTGGAATTGACCACAATCACCCGGTTCATCTGCCGCTCTTAAGGGAGTTGAAAAGTTCGCGCCCATATTCTGGACGGGCTTATAAGAATCACCGAATTCGTCGGTTTTAGCGAAACTGAACAAATTCGATCATCGCAAGAAAATGATCCTCTACACGCGATCCGACTGCTGTAAAAGCGCGTCGATGGATGCTTTTCTTATATTATATTCATCGCCAATGGGCCGTATCGCTTATGCGTTCTGTCCATGGCAGTGCTTATATTTCTTGCCGCTGCCGCAAGGGCATGCATCATTCCGGCCAATCTGTTCAGCCACTTGGACCGGACGCTTCTCGGCAGGTTCGCTGCTGCTGTTCGTGGAGACTTTGTTCTCGTCCACAACGGCTTGACGCTCCTGATTCGTCGCGATTTGGGCCTTCATGATGTACGTCGCCACTTCTTCCTGGATCGTCGCGATCATGGCATTAAACATTTCGAAGCCTTCGAATTGGTATTCGCGAAGCGGATCGGTACCGCCGTAAGCACGAAGGTGAATACCTTGACGCAATTGGTCCATTGCATCGATATGATCCATCCACTTACTGTCTACCGCACGCAGCACGATAACCTTCTCGAACTCGCGAACCATTTCTTCGCCGATGGCTTGCTCACGCTCTTCGTACTTCTTCATCACGCGATCGAAGATGTACTCGGTAAGCTCTTCTGCTTCTTTACCCCACAGATCTTCGCGGGTAACGGCACCCTCGTCCAGCAGCTTGCTGTTGACGTAGTCTGCCACTTCTTGCAGTTCCCAGTTCTCCGGAATGTCATCGCTGCAGTGAGCCTGAACGACACGATCAATGACCGGCTTAATCATCTCTACAACGATTTGCTTAATGTCTTGGGACTCCAAGATCTCGCGGCGCTGTTTGTAGATGATCTCACGCTGCTGGTTCATGACGTCATCATATTGGAGAACGACTTTACGCATGTCGAAGTTATTGCCTTCTACCCGCTTCTGCGCGGATTCAACCGCACGGGTAATCATTTTGCTCTCAATCGGCTGGTCTTCTTCAAAACCAAGACGCTCCATCATGTTCAGCACGTTGTCCGTACCAAAACGTTTCATCAGCTCATCGCCGAGGGACAGATAGAACTGAGTCGACCCCGGGTCACCCTGACGACCGGCACGACCACGCAGCTGGTTATCGATCCGGCGCGATTCGTGACGTTCTGTACCGATAATGTGAAGCCCGCCAATATCCTGCACGCCTTCACCAAGCAAAATATCCGTACCGCGTCCCGCCATATTCGTCGCGATCGTTACCGATCCCGGCTGACCGGCGCGGGAGATGATTTCCGCTTCCTCCGCATGGTACTTCGCATTCAGAACTTTATGCTGGACGCCTTTGCGCTTCAGCATTTCCGATAAACGCTCGGAGTTCTCGATGGAAACCGTACCCACCAGAATCGGCTGGTTCTTTTTGTGACGCTCCACGATCTCAGCTACAACCGCCTTAAACTTGCCCTCTTCGCTCTTGTAAACCACATCCGGCATGTCGATGCGCTGATTCGGTTTGTTCGTAGGAATTTGCAGCACTTCAAGACCATAAATCTTCTTGAATTCTTCTTCCTCGGTTTTCGCCGTACCGGTCATACCTGCCAGCTTGCGATACATCCGGAAGTAGTTCTGGAAGGTGATCGTTGCAAGGGTCATGCTCTCGTTCTGAACCTCGATGCCTTCCTTCGCTTCAATCGCCTGGTGGAGTCCGTCACTGTAGCGACGTCCAGCCATCAGACGTCCCGTGAATTCATCAACGATAACCACTTCATCATCGGTAACAACGTAATCCACATCGCGGCGCATGATCACGTTCGCTTTCAGCGCTTGTACAATGTGGTGGTTCAAGGTTACGTGGTTATGGTCATACAGGTTGTCGATACCGAAGGAACGCTCCGCAAGCGCCACACCTTTTTCAGTTAAGGCCACGGATTTGACTTTAATGTCTACCGTATAATCCTCTTCCGCAGTCAGACGCTTCACGAAACGGTCAGCGGCAAAATACAGCTCGGTCGATTTCTGAGCTTGACCCGAGATGATGAGCGGCGTACGCGCTTCGTCAACCAGGATGGAGTCCACTTCATCAATGATACAGAAATAGAGTGGGCGCTGAACCATCTGCTCTTTGTAGAGGACCATGTTATCCCGCAGATAGTCAAAGCCGAACTCATTGTTCGTTCCGTACGTAATATCGCAAGCATATGCCTGCTGTTTATCCGGGTGTTCCATGCCGCTCAGGTTAACCCCGACCGTCATTCCCAGGAAATTATATATTTGCGCCATCTCTTGGCTGTCACGCTGCGCCAGATAATCATTGACCGTTACAACGTGAACACCTTTGCCAAGCAGGGCATTTAAGTAAACCGGCAGCGTACCTACAAGGGTCTTACCTTCACCGGTCTTCATCTCTGCAATTCTGCCTTCGTGGAGGGCCATTCCTCCGATCAGCTGCACGTCATAGTGACGCTTGCCGAGTGTCCGTCTGGAAGCTTCACGAACTGTCGCAAACGCTTCAGGAAGCAATTCCTCCAGCGTCTCACCTTTCTCGATCCGCGCACGGAACTCTTCGGTTTTGGATTGCAGCTGCTCATCGGAGAGCTTCTCAAAATCCGGTTCCAGTTTGTTGATTACATCGACCGTCTTCATGAGACGTTTGACATCACGCTCGTTGGTGTCGCCGAATATCTTTTTGACAAGTCCTAGCATGGTTAACCCCTTTCGTGCAAAACAAGTGATAGAATCAACTTCATTAAATGCCAAAGGGTTAAATGATGAAATCGATTCATTGATTCCTTATGATGGTCCCACTTCATGCAGGCTAAAAAGCCCGTCCCATAAAATGAGGGTTTGCATAAATTGTAACAGTTTGTAAGGGATGCCGCAACAATATGTGCTATCACAAGAGATGTCTGTTACGTGAAGCCCTTACTCTATGAGACGCGGGAAGGCTCAAAAAAGTTGCGTGGAGCATTTACCCAGTCATAACCAATGGAAGTATATTCATTTCATAAATGAAACTCTACATCTAAGTGGGTGCCAAATATTCATCTCTCATTGTCCGAAAACAACAAAGACTCCGCCCTAGAACTATCGCTGAATCGTGGCTAACCGAACGTTAATCCTCTTATATAGGAAGTCCTTAAGACGTTGTACCTGAAGCTGTTAAAGAAACGGCCTCGTAGTCCCCTAAGAGCCACCTCATTGAAAAAATGATCGCACTATTCAGCACACTCCGATGGGCTTACCATCATATGCCAGCGTCTTTACGATGCCTATCGCATCGAAAACGTATATATCCAAATAAAGAGCCCCACCCGCTTACACGGATGAAGGCTCATCTTACATTTCAATTTCATTTCAACGTTTAAAATTTAAAATTCGATCAGGTCCAACTGCCTCTGCATTCCGTTTGGAATACCGTTTAAAAACTTAGTCCCGCTCGATCAATCCGTACTTGCCGTCATCACGCTTGTAAACGACATTTACTTCTTGTGTGTCAATGTTGGAAAATACGAAGAAATTATGGCCTACCATGTTCATCTGCAGGATCGCTTCTTCCACGTCCATCGGCTTCATGGTAAAACGTTTCGTACGGACAACTTCGTAATTGTCCTCGTCATACTCGACTTGCTCTGCATCCATCTGACTGGTTGCCGCTGCTCCGTTCGCCGCAATAAGCGTCTTCAGTCCGCCCTCTTGCTTGATCTTACGGTTCAGCTTGGTTTTGTGCTTGCGAATCTGACGTTCCAACTTGTCCACAACAGCGTCAATGGAAGCGTACATATCATCGCTTCGGTCTTCCGCACGCAGTACCACGCCTGTGAGCGGAATGGTCACTTCCACTGTGTGCAATCCTCGAATGACATTCAGGGTGACATATCCTTCGGAGGTGGGGGGTGCATCAAAATACTTATCTAGCCTGCTGAGTTTCTTGTCAACATAGTCTTTCAAAGCATCGGTCACTTCAATTTGTTGACCTCGGATAGTGAATTGCATTGGGCACTCCTCCTTTGCACCTTCATTATAGCATTTTGTTAAGGCTATGTAAAAAGTCAGAATTGTGAATTTTAGCACAATATTTTAAAGGGGTCGGCGCACAGAAAAAAGACTCCGGACGAACCGGAGTCTTGGGCTAGCGAATCTCGAACTGTTAATCATCTATACCGTTTATGTAGGTCGGCTGTGCCGGGATGATTATAATTTGATTACGTTAGCTGCTTGCGGGCCACGAGCGCCTTCAACGATCTCGAATTCTACGGATTGTCCTTCTTCCAGAGTCTTGAAGCCCTCGGATTGGATCGCGGAGAAATGTACGAATACGTCGCCGCCGTCCTCAGTCTCGATGAAGCCATAACCTTTCTCTGCGTTGAACCATTTCACTTTACCTTGCATGCACTAACATTCCCTTCATTGTCAAATAAAGTGTGACACTAATTGTCCACATTTCCGACTATAGCACCCGACTTATCCAGTGTCAATTACCAAGGAAAAGGTTTTCTTTTGCAAAAAAACCGGAAAAATGTCGACTTGGCTTCAGGCCTGAGTTGGCGGGCAAAAATAGTTTGCGGACAAAATAGGTTTATGGTTATTTACCCGGGGAGTGAGGGGGTGAAACAGGGTGCAAACCTATTTTGCAATAATTACAGTTCCTAGATTATCACTGACGGGCACATAAGGAATCGAATTCTCAGAACAGAAATTACGCACTGCTTCTTTCGCTCCCTTAAATATCGCATTATTATAATCATGAACAAAAATATATCCACCTTTTACTAACCGAGGATAAAAATACGTGAGTCCATCATATATCGGCTTATACAGATCAGTGTCAATACTTACAAAAGAGAACCGATCTTCAAGGCCTTCGGATGTTTCAGGAAAATAACCTTTTCTTATGTGTATATTTTCTGGGTGCTTCATTTTTTTCATGACAAGATCTATGGTTGTATCTGTGAATCGAGTGGTTTCACTAGAGTATTTTTTTTGTAAATCTATCAAGATATCTCTATTGTCAAATCCCTGAAACGTATCAAAAAGATACAGCTTCTTCGCTGGAAACAATCTATTAATATGCTTTGAAAAATCCCCTTTATATACGCCTAGCTCTGCAACATTACCTGGTATGTTACATGTATTGATCTCATTCGCGATGAGTTCTAATGTCGAAAGTCGAACATAATCAGTAAAACCATCAGTAAGTTCAAACTCTCTTTCCCTACCCAACATATTCATATTCACTAAAAAATAAGGCTCCATATTATTGCGGGATATTAGCTTAAAACTATTTTCATTTGTTTCTTCTAGTATTCTACGATTTGCCTGATCTTGAATTTCCTGAAACACCTTCGATCCGTTGATCTTAAATGTAATAATTTTTTCCTTCTCAAGATTTGCGTCCTTAAGTTGGTTAATTAACTCGTCATACTGACCACTCGCCAGTACGATATAGTCAAATTCATAATTCATTATTTGTTGTGGTGTAATTACAGGTTTATCTTCAAAAAACGTCCCATTCACTTTTGGATCACTATTAATAAATCCAATAATCTCTGCTTTGTTAGAATCGATATAGTTCTTTACAATACTCCATAAACCCCCGTTACCAAAGATCAATAGCTTATACATTTAATTTCATCTCCTGATAGTATAGACTTCAGTTAGCACTGTTTTCCAAAATTAATAGGGGTCTTTTATAAAATTCACTACTTGTTGAAATGTCCATAGATAAACACCAAGAATTAAATAAGTCTCTCGACTTGCTCTCATCATTATCTATGGTATCAAGTATGGATTGTGGCATCGTTTTATACTCCTGCTCCCTTTTAAAATAGTAAGCCACCTCTCGGATATTCCATCCGGAACGTTGGGCGCTATTATATAAATTAGAGAACATTTGATAACAGTCACTAGTAGGCACAATTGGCTTTGTTTTGTCGCCCCCCCAGTTATATCCCAACTGAAGAATTATCAAGGAAGAGACTTTTGAAAACTTATTCAGATAGTTCTCCATGTAATCCCAAACCTCATATGGTTCTTTCACTTTATCTTGATCGAAATCTACACCTGCGTGATGAAGCACGTTTAAAATCAATGCACAGTCGAATTCATTTTGCAGTGTGTCAAAGTTCTCTATTTGAAGTGGTTTATCTATTACTTTGATGTTAGTAAGATTAAAAATCTCGTTGATTTCTCGAATAAATTCTGCATGATTTTTATTAGGTTCAATTGCTGTGACACTTATATTGGGCAAATCCTTCATAAGACTATGGGAGAAGAAACCAGTATTAGCTCCAATATCAACAATACTATCTACCTTTAACTCCTGTAAAAAGCCCAAAATGAATTTATAACGAGCAGTATCCCCACGCCATTCTTCATTAATGTGCTCTTGATACCCGAGAGCCTCTTGTACAAAAGAAGGTATATTTTGATAAGTCGAATGCTTAGAAGAATCTTTGTACAGATTCTTAAGCTTTAATATTCTCTCGTTCATTTATTTGTCTCCCTTGATCTCATCGTAGAAGTAATTAAGGCTATCTTTCCTTAGATAAACATCGCTTAATAGATAATCAGGCAAATGTTGTATAACTTCAGGATTAACATGGTACATCACATCGTTATTTTTTATAGATTTCAATAAGCCTGACAGCCAAAGATATTCTCCATAGACATATGGGGGGGATGCTTTCGATTCTTCCTGAAGTTCACAACCGCACATCTGTAACCACAACTCTACTATTGGAACATTACAATCCATGGTTAATTGAAGGGGGCCCCAAAACCGGGGGTTTGCTTCTATCATGTAATCATTTTCCTTTGTTCTCTTTATCTCAACCATGACAACGCCATGGAAACCCAGTTCTAAAAAGAACCGTTTATACTTCTCACCGATGCTTTCATTGTGTATCTCTGCTGATACAGCTAGAACAATTGATTTTCCATTGCCTTGCTGAATGAAGTTTTTCTGAGAAAAGCTAACAACTGTTCCGGATTTATCAATGGAATATAACAAATAGTAAGATTCACCATTTACATATTCCTGAAAATAAAAATCATCCACATTATATAATCGTTGAAACTCTAACAATTCAAGTTGATGATTAATAATAACGGGACTAATAGTATTTGAAGTCGAATAATTTCTTGGCTTTGCCACTATCGGATAATTGGTTACAGCTTTTTCTGACAGCGTAATTTCAGTTGGAACTTTAATCCCTTTCATAGCACATAATTCACCAAAAGAGTATTTATTAGAAATCAACTCATATAAAGCTTTGTTCACTAAGGGAACTGATATATTTCTATCCTCCAAAAAACCTCTATGCTCTAAAATAAAGCGGTTAAGTGCTTCCGTACTTGGTACAATAGTGACCGTATCAACTTCATACCGTGTTCTTATATGTTCAATTGCATCTATAAATTCATCAAGATCTAGCTGTCTCTTTTTACGTATCCATTTAACGTGGGATGTATATGCTGTTAAATGAATTGGATCATTCTTATCTAAAGCAATGATAAAAAAGGTAATCTTATGTTTAGTAAAGATTCGGCATAAAGTTAACACCGCTCTGGTATTAAAACCCGAAAAAAGAATGAACGTGCGACTAGAATTAGAACCTTCTCTATTTAACACATTCATTCTCCTTCTCCATCGACGTTATTTGATTAATTATGATATGACATATCTCATCAATTATCGACTCTGATAATTCTCCGTACATCGGAAGGCACAGTATACGATTAGCCATCTCACCTGCAACTTCCATTGGAGGAGAATCGACAAAAGGAAGTCCGTCTAATGACGGATAAAAATATCTTCGAGGAAAAATCTCATGTTCTTCTAGTGCTTCTTTAACTCCTAATACGATTTCCTCATTTTTTAGTATGATTGGAAAATATGAATAATTTTTAGTTCCTAGTTGATTGAAAGAGACTACATCAATATCCGAGATAGAGGCTAATCGATCTTGGTAATACTTGTGGACTTGCTCTCTCTTTGAACGGATTATATCAATGTCATCTAGAACACATAAACCCATAGCTGCTTGAAATTCATTCATTTTTGCATTTATACCTAGGACTTCTGGAATCCCATTTGATCCAAATCCAAAGTTTATTAACTGCTTTGCTTTTTTATAAAGTTCATCATTCTGCATGATTATTGCTCCACCCTCAATAGTGTGGAATAGCTTGGTTGCATGAAAACTTACAATAGAAACATCACCAAAATTTAAAATACTCTTTCCTTGGTAATCAGTACCAAATGCATGCGCTGCATCATATATCACTTTTAAATTATGTCTATCAGCAATTTTTTGGATTTGATCAACTTCGCATGGATTTCCGAATACGTGCACCGGTAAAATACAAGAGGTATCCTTAGTAACCTTTTCTTCAATCTTTGTAACATCTATATTTAAAGTCTCGGGATTAATGTCCGAGAAAACTGGCTTTAACCCTCCCCAAATCAAGCTACTTGTTGTCGCCACGAAAGAGAAGGGAGTCGTAATAACGTCCCCCTTAAGCTCAAGCAATTTATAAGCTAATTGCAGAGCAAGCGTTCCATTAGAAACAAGAACCAGGTAGGGAACGCCTAGATAATCTTTTAACTTATTCTCGAGTTCTCGAACTAAGGTTCCATTATTCGTCAATTGGTTAGAGGCAAATATTTGTTGTACATATTCTTGGTATTTCCCGATATTTGGAAGGTATGTCTTGGTAACTGGGATCATTGCAATTCACTTTCCTCAGCATCTTTTTTCAATAGGATATAGGCATTACTATATTTCTGACTAAGAAAATTCATTATTTTATCGATTTGATCATAATTATTCTGAACTCGCAGCGTATTGAATCTCCATCTAAAATAGGCATATATACGAAACCCTAGCCACTTATCCATCAGCTCATCCGATGGAAAATAGTTTTTATTAGCAAACCTCCTTAAACTGTCTAACTCCTTAATTGTGGAATAATCGTACTGGGGAGGCATGTTATAGCTAATGCTTTGCTCATGTACTCGATATACTCCTACATTATCTTGTATAAATCCAACATTCCCTGCCAGCATAAGTTTCAAATATAAAAATAAATCTTTACTCATCGTTTCTTCTAAAAGGCATTCCATCTGAACAAGTAATTCCCTTCGAAATACGCTTGTCAGTAGACTCGTAATATGTGGGTAATCCCTCGTCTCATAAAACATAAAATAATGCAAGCCATTAACTTCTTCATTTAAATAAACTCCCGTTTGTTGCTCCTCCCCAGTAGATATATTTAGCTTCGTACAGTTTGCAAAGACAAATGATAATGTCTTGTTACTTTCTAATAAACACACAGCTTTCAAGACATAATTAGGATCTGTTAGATAATCATCGTGGTTAACGAAAAGTACGTATTCCCCGTCTCCATATTGATAAAATGCTTGACACCCATTAATTCCAGGTCCTAAATTCTGAGTGTTTCTCTTATAGTTAACTCTGCACTCTCCTGAAAATCGCTCCATCATAGATTCCGTACCATCGGTAGAACAATCATCCGCGACTATAATCTCTATATTAGGATATATTTGCGAAAGTAAACTCTCAATTGTTTGTTTGAGATAATTTTCTTGATTATATGCTGTAACTATGACACTTACTTTTGGAATGCTGCTCTTGTTTTCCAGGAGAATATTAGTAACAGGAACCTTTAGCAATGAAAGTAGAACACTGAGTTTTTGTGAGAGTTCTTCTTTCAACATTTCATCCTTCGTTACTAGTTGAGCGATATAAAAATGAAAGGCTGATTTGGAGTAATCTTCTACATTTTCATAAATAAAGCCTATATTATAATTTAAATCTTCATGCAATGGATATTTTTGGATTCCCTCTTCCAATATTGTCTGTGCTGTTTGTAAATCATTTAGTTTAAAATGAAACATGGATTGTAAAATAACAATATCTGGATCGCTTCCATATTTATCAGAATAGAGTTCCAGTAAATCCATAGCTTTCATAAAATCTTTTGATTGCATTAAATCGTAGATATCTGCTTTTAATTTTAAGCTGAGTTCAAAATCCATTTGATTTATCCTTTTCTTATAAGTTATCTTCTACTGTCCTATATCGTGTAATATCGGCATGTTTTTGCACAAACTTGATAGCATAGAATGAATATGACTCCAATCGGCAACTTAAAGATTATCGAAAATATAATAATGCATATCAATCGGGTGAAACGCAATAAACTTACCTATCGCTTCTCGACGTTATTGATTATTAATGGTTTACCGTTAAAGTATCTTAACTGATAATTCAAGGAGCTCCAGTGATGAATCTAGGCAATAAGAAAACACATAGATAAATCCATATTTTATATAAGAATACCTCGTTAAAACCAAAAGCAGACCCACGAAGGACGCACCTTTAGTAGTCTGCTTGCATTTAGATCTTTTAAAAATTGTATACCGGACAAAGAGTTGTTCCGGCAAAAGTAAATATGATGTGAATAAATCCATGATTTCATTTATAAATTTAGAAAATAGCATCTGGTATTTAGTAGATCCTCAATCTGCCTTTCAGAAAATCTAATACTAAACATGCAGTTGTCAAATGTCGCCTGGAATTCATTCTTCGCTGCTCCCGGTACCACTTCATGACTTTCCCCTCGTAATATTTTTATTGCTATGCCCTTCTCTTAATACGATTGCACTTTAACTAGTGCGGGTTTAAACTGATACTCAGCGCTTTTAGAATAACATCTATACGCCTCTTCTTTATTATTCATAACTTCGTAATAAATCCCCAGGTTATATAGAGCTCTATAAGAGCCAACTCCTTCAACCGATTCATACGAAGGATTCGCAACTTCTCCTAGGTGAAGACAATATTCAAATATTTCCTTGATATCTGCAAATTTTTGGACATCTTTTCTTTCGATTAATGAAACACCATATAAAAAATATAAATCTGTAAAATCCGGATAGAATTCAATGGCATCATTAATAAGATTGTCCAATATATCAAATTGAGCAGTCTTGAGTAAGCAATAGCCGTATGATAAAAATATTGTAGATATATAAGGTGGTAAGGAGTCCAACATCGAAACCATTTGAAGAGTCCCATCAAAAGTCTGGATAGCCTCTTCATAATTCCTATTTACGTATAGGGTCTGTCCAATTTGAAAATTTAAATAGCACGAGTTAGGTTCTAGTTGTTGTTGTTTTCTAAGCAGCTCTAAATTCCGGTCGATTTTGTTCTTTTTTTGTATTTCATTCTCTTGGTATCCAGCATGGTTTATAACAACTTTTGTATTCTGAACTATTTCAATAGGCATGCCTTTATAAGTTAATTGCTCATGAATCATCCCATGGTATTGATAATCTATGCAATTAGGAAATAAGCGGGTGAGCCTTGAATTCACTATTGTTTGATCATTTATAATGCTTCGGATAGTAACAGTAGCCGGTTCATTAGATGAACTTTTTATATATTGTTCCAGAGACTTTAATGTAGTATGATCCAATGTTTCGTCTGCATCCATGATTAATATATAAGGTTGAGTGGCAACACTAATTGCATAGTTTCTGGCTTCCGAAAAGTTATTATTCCATTGATAATGATATATCCTTGCTTCCTCTTCAACAGCTATTGCAATAGTGTGGTCGGAAGATCCAGTATCTATCACATTTATTTCGTTTACTACAGATTTCAACGAACGGATACACTTCCCAATGTAAGCTTCTTCGTCCTTAACAATCATACAGACGGATATTGGTAACTTAGTTATCATAATATTTAAATCCTCACTATCAATTTATATAGAGTTCTCTCAGCTCAATCAGATATATTAAAGAAGGTTGCCTATAGACAACCTTCTACGTTGGCGGATCATGATGCATTTTAATTATTCTTTTAATGAATTCTTTCGCTAGTCACATTTCTATCCTTTAATAAGGCAGCTATATGTGCTACTGTATCAAAATCATGGTTTGTAATTATTTCAACCAACCCTTTCAAATAGGAAGGATAATGATCAATAACTCGGGTGAAGGATTGGATTAGCTTAATTGCATGCTCCGTTGTAATACCTTTATCTTGACCTGAAATCCCAACAAAATGCATCTTTAACATAGCGTAAATCACCGACATTTTAATGTACTGTTCAAAAATTTGATTGGTATCCATTTTCGGAAACATACTTTCGAAGACATAATTAACTAAATAATTTTCGAAAATATATTCATGATCAGTAAAAAACGGTATGAAGTATTCATGATAGTTAAACAGATACTTTTCCTCAATATCTCTAATTTCGATTTCTTGACTACGATCAAGATTAAGTCCTTTAAGCATACTTTCAAAACATTCTAAATATCTTTGGTTACTAATCCCCAATTTTCTTCTCAGCATGATTAATTCAAGTAGAGTTTTAATTTGCATTGGGAGATTATCAGCAATGTTTTCCAAGCTCGAAATGTAATCCTTGTTTACTAACTTACTTCTATACTCATCAATTAATAGCTGGATACTTTCATATTGTTTCTTGTCTACTAGGACTTGAAGTCTGTTTATAAAAAGGCCTAAAAAAATCATTCTGTCGCTGACAGAGAGATTTCTACATTGGATTATATCAATTGAGAACTCACGTAAGTTCCATGATATATCACTTCCACCTATTGATTGAGCATCATTCACTGAATTGATTGCCCATGAAGGATTAAGTTCGTATTCAGATTGGTCAAACTCAATTCCTTTCGGATTCAAAAGAGCTAATCGTGTGACTTCGGGACAAGACAATTTAGCAGACAACTCAAATTCTGTACCTCTCCTATTTAGGATTCTTGGATAAGTCGTACATACAGGAGATAGCATTTCCTCACCTAAATTCAGTTGAATACCACATAAATTTTCCTCGTCTAACATAGGGCAACGTTTCTGTTGATCCATTACAAAATAGGCATATTTAGAGTCACGTGCTGAAGCGTCTTTTATTCGTTTTATTCCCTTGTTTAATTTGCTCGTTAGTTCTGCATGTTTAATATTTTTGTATTTTTTATATATCCTCTTATCTAATTCCACAGTCCAGCCTATACAACAGCTATCCTCACATACACTTCCAATACAAGAAAATGCCTTCATATATGATGGCAAAAGTACTCTTTCCTTCATTTGTTTACCATTCCAGTCCATTTTATAATTTTGAAAAACAAACCTATAGCTCTCATATCATTTTATTTATCGACATACTTCGGGATAAGATGAATACCTTGGAAAATGATATTACATAAAAATACTTATAATTAGTTCTCATGAAAATGAAAAAACAGGGTGTCTTTTTAAAACACCCTGTTTTTCCTGCATTATTTATTATCGATACTCGTAAGTAACAATGTTACTTTCTTGACCATCAGCATTAATTACTTTAAGGTCAACTGTACCTATCGCATTCCCAGCAGGAACTACGAATCTTAATCTATTTGCTGAGTAAAGCCTGTTAACTACCACTTCACTAGTACCAAGCATAATTTTAGAAGTAGCTGTAAAACCAGCACCATCGAGATAGACTATTGTTCCGCCATTAAGCGGGCCATATGCTGGACTAATAGCTGTAATGACCGGAGGTGCTGCAACTGGAGGCGCATTATAGGTATAAGTAGTAGAAGCACGTGTACCTGATTGAAGCGTAACTTCAATAGGAACTACTCCTGGTGTACTTCTTGATGGTACGACAAATCTAAAGCGAGTGTTACTGTAGAATTGATTTATAGCGACTTCAGTACCATCAACTGTAAGTGTCATCGTCGGATCAAAATTTGTTCCTGTTACATAAATAATTTCCCCACCAGCTAATGCTCCATTATTAGGTGTGATTCCCGTTATTGTAGGTGTCAGTTCCAAGTACGTGTATCCATCAGTAAAAGTAGCCTCTTGACCATCTGGATTTGTAATACTTACATTTACTGACCCAATAAATCCATTAGATGAAGGTGCTACTACTCGAATCTTGGAAGCACTATAATAATTGGTAATCGCAACTGAAGTATCTCCAATATGAACTATTGCTCCATTGTCAATACCAGTTCCTTCAATATATACCAATGTACCTCCGGTGAATGGACCACTATTAGGAGTAATAGCTGTAATTGTTGGCGGCGCCTTTGGTGGAGGTGCTAAATAAGTATAACCTCCAGTTGCAATTGCTTCTTTTCCATCTGGATTCACCACTTTAATATCAACCGATCCAGCTACAGTTGAGGAAGGCACAACTACCCGGAATCGACTGCTGCTGTATATTTTATTTACAGGAACCTCGACATCTCCAATGTAAACTTGCATTCCATCCTGAAAACCTGTTCCATCGATATAAATTATTTCTCCGCCTTTAAGCTGTCCACTATTAGGTGCTATAGCGGTAATTGTCGGGTCTGGGAGAACAGGTGGAGCCTCATATGAATATCCCCCAGTAACTGTAGCTGTCTCGCCACTGTTATTAATAATTGTTATATCGACAGGCCCTGGAGTAGTAGAAGAAGGGGCCACAACTCTAATTTTCTTATCTGAATAAAAGGTATTGATAGGAACTTCGGTATCTCCAAATAACACCTTTGAGGTAGTTTCTAGCAGTGTTCCTTCGATATAGACAACTTCTCCTCCTGATAATTTCCCACTATTAGGGGATATTGAAGTGATGCTCAACTTCTCAACAATTGGTTCATCGTATGTGTATCCTGCTGGAATAACCAGACTAGTACCATCTGGATTTTCTAGAGCCATATCTACCGGACCGGACACTGTAGCAGCTGGCGCAACCACTACTACATATCCTTTATTATAGTACTTGGAACTAGTGGCATAATTATCACCAAATTTGACCTTCATACCATTCATGAAATAATCGCCATATAAAAATACTGACGTTCCACCTACATAAGGCCCGGAATTAGGTGTATAGCTTGAAACTACAGGGTCAGCAAGATATGTGTAATCTCCCGTAGCAAACTGTCCATCAGTATTAGTAACCCTTACCGTAGCAGGGCCTTGATTACCTGCAACTGTCTTGATAACAAGCTGGTTCTCATTAATGTATTGTACGTCGGCTACTGTTTTATTTCCCATCATAACGGTTGGAATTGACTGGAAGTTAGTACCGTTGATAGTGACTGTTTCTCCACCGAGCGGATGGCCGGTGCTTTCCTCAATTGAAGTTATAGACGGTGGAAGAAGCTTTACATTTAGCTTTGCCCCTGGTATTGCTTTAGTTCTTGCGGCACCTGCGTAGTCATTGTAGGTAATTGCTGAAGCAGATGTGGAAACAGATAAACTACCATATTTTTTCTTATCTACCGGGCGAATCTTGTATTTAAACACTAAATCATTGTTTTTCAACTCTAAAAAGTTCCAAGTTAAAGTATTGCCGTTTTGTACAGGTTGCGGAATATTATTATCATAGCTTCCTGGTACAATCTCAAAGTCCTCCGAGACTATATCTGATACAACAACGTTATATGCACTTGCTACCCCGATCTCAGCAACAATGGCAGCATATATTTCAGCTAAACCAGTGGAACCTAATACAAAGTGATGATGCGAATTTGTCGTGGCCATCTGCTTAAGCAACTCATTCGGTGCACTTGTGTCAGGATTATCGTTAGGTCCCAATAAAGCAATCGTATAAAAAACAATACCTGCATCCTTTGCAGCTTGCGCTCTTTCCAAAGCCGCTTGAGATGAATTAGCTTCACCATCTGTCATAATCACGATGACAGGCTGTGCCTCAGGTCTATGGCTACTTAATAATGTAATCGCTTGGTCAATAGCATAACCCGTTTCAGTTCCACCTGAGGCTACAATTGGATCAATAAATTGTTTAGCAGCAGTTATATCAGTTGTTAATGGAAGGCTGCTAGTCGCTGCTACAGAACTATATCCAACGATCCCCACCTGATGCTTAGACATATCCATCAAGTCTATGAACCCTTTGGCTGCATTCTTTGCCGCATTAATTCGGTTATCTGTTTGCATACTTCCAGATTTATCAATAATCAATATAACATCGTTCGGCATGATTACATTAGAAGGGGGCGTTCCCTTGATATTTAATGATACTTCTGCTTCTTCCTCAACCGTAATCGTTGTTGGATTAACAACCTTTGTCACGGATACATAATCTGCAACTGCAGCTTCTGACGTGGTGAGAAATCCAAACATGCCTGTAAACACCAATAAAAATGATAGAACTAGTAGTTTAAAGTTTTTCCGCATACTCATACCTTCTTTCTTATTTAAATTCCTTCAGTATCAAGCCTTTTGATCAAAAAAAATAGACCCATGTGAAGAAGGTTGTTGAACTACTATTTTTTCTTGTCCTTCTAATTTGTCTTTTTCTAGTTCTACAAACTCTGAAATGCGTAAGTTCATACTTTGCAGTTCCCTTAATATCTGATTACGTTCTGAATAAGATGGTGCATTCCTTTCTAACGCGTAAACAGATGAAAATAGCTGATCTACTTCCACCTCCATAGAAAGAAAATAATCCACGTCCCTTTTCGCCAAAATATCCCGGTAAATATTATGAATCCTTTGAAGATATTCTAATTCCTTAGAATCGATCGGACTGAGACTGATCATAAGGAGTCCCCCGGTTTCAATGATTGTATTGCCAATTTCCACGTGTCAACCATCGATTGGCCGAATTCCAGAACTTCATCTAATACTGCTACATCTTTTGAAATCAAAAAATTAGCTAATCTATTATTATAGTACCAGTACAATTCATAAAGATTTTTAGATATATCATAATCCATATTGAGAGTAATAATGAGTTCATTTAAAATATCTTTTGCTTTAAAGACTTGTATCCGCATTTCATCAACAAGTCCTTTGGATAGAAGATTCTTTGATATCATAAGTTTCTTACAAAACTCTTCATACAATATCAACGTAAGTTCTCCCGGACTTGCCGTTTCAACTCGGACTTTAAGATAGTTTAACTGATAGTCTTGTATGGACATGTATATCCCCTCTAACCTTGTAATGTCTAACTAATAAATTAAAGTGAACTTAATTGTGAACTAATCCACGAGCTTTGATTATTTAAGTTCTGCATTGCCTTTTCCATTGCCGCAAACTGTTTTTCGTATCTGGTTTGAACTCTACTTAGTCGCTCATTCATCGTGTAAATGCTCGAATTTAAGTATTTCAAGTTCTGTCCAATGGTACTAGAGTCAACTGTATCCGATAGTGAACTTGCCCCTATCTTGGATCCCATTTTAGCAATCGCTTGATCTAGATCAATTTTAATACGCTCTGCAAAACCCATCTCAGATTTAAGCTTAGGATCGCTAGTCGAGGTCGCCGTAAATAAAGCTTTAACTCCTTCCGGATCGTTTTGGAGAACCTCTTCTAGTTTAGTCACATCAATATGAAGCTTACCGTTCTCTTTATACGCATCCTTGCCACTGGCTGTAGTTAGTCCAATGTAACTAAGTGTGTTTTTACCCTGAGGTAAACCCTCAATTGCATTCATGAAGGAGTGTCTCAAGGTTGTCAAGGTGGCTTTCAGCATATCATCATTACTCAACAAACCAGATTTAGCCTTCTTCTCCCATGCCGTAATTTCGCTCTCTTTCATTGCTTCTTTTTGTTCATCCGTTAAAGGCTTATAGTCCCGGCTTTTTTTCTCAACTAATTTTGAATTAACAGTGTCGATAATTTCGTTATACTTATTAACAAAATCCGTTATTTTACTAACAATAGTGCTCTTGTCCTGTGCCACGTCTACAGAAACGGCCGTATTTGAAACTCCTTTGAGAGAGAATGTGACGCCATTAAAGGTAAACGAATTACTAGCCATTGACATCGTTGTTCCATTAATCTCAACTGAAGCATCTTTGCCATACGTAGCAGCGGTCGTTCCCACTCCTAAACTACTCTTCAAAGCATTTGAATCATCTGTAATAGTAATAGCTGAGGATTTCCCTACTTGCTTAGTAGAGAGCATGAGTCTCTTATTTGCCTCATCATAGCTTGCAATAATTCCAGTGCCCGATTTATTGATATCATCCAGAATTGATTGTCTTGTTGAAGTAGCAGTAACTGTAATCGGCTTAGTTCCATCCGGACCTGTGATAGTGAAACTACCTGGAGTAGATACTACATCTGTCAGGCTCGCATTCGCTGATAGCGGTTCACCTACAACAATTGCCGAAGATGCAAGACTATTAACTTTGACAGAATAGCTGCCGTCTATAGCCCCATTATTGGCCTGCGCTGTAACAACACTTGAATTATTTGAAGTAGCAGCTTTCTTATTAAATGAAGATTCAAATCTTAATCCGTCAGTCAAATTTCTTAATGATGAGTATAATGTATTAATTTCCTTATACTGTTCTCTTTTCCACATAAGCAGCTGTTTAGATTGCTGTAATTTCGTAAGTGGCAGCTGCTCTACTCTCATTAAATCTTTAATAATTGAATCAGTGTCTAAGCCTGATGCCATTCCAGTGAATTTTATTGTGTTGGTATTAATAGCCATATAACCCCTCCTTATCCGAGTTTTGTGTCAATAAACAAACCCATTTGTTCACATAAGTTATATACTAGATCCAACCACTTTTCGGGTGGAATTTCCTTAACAACTTCATTGGTCTGCGTGTCAACAAGTTTAACCATCATTTGATTTGTTAACTCGTGAAATGAGACCTCTAAACGCGTTTCAGTTTTTTCAAGCACTTGATTCCCACGTTCAATGAGCGCGCCTAATTTCTCTTCATTAACCTGCTGTAGAATCCCATTGTATGTATTCTGCCCATCACTAGACACAACACTCTGTTTGTTTCGTCCAAGTTCAGGGAAGTTAGAAGGCATTTGAGAAAGACTCTCAATCCTCATCACAATCTACTCCCATACAATTTTATATAAAAAAAACCGACCGGGTATCCGGCCGGTTCTCTAAACCAATTAACGAAGTAATTGAAGCACACCTTGAGGTTGTTGATTCGCTTGAGCCAACATAGCAGTTGCTGCTTGCTGAAGAATTCCTGTCTTCGTGAATTCGCTCATTTCCTTAGCCATGTCTACATCACGAATACGGGATTCAGCAGCTTGCAAGTTCTCTGAAGTTGTCCCCAGGTTGTTAATCGTGTGCTCCAAACGATTTTGAACAGCACCCAAGTTCGATCTCAATTCAGAAACAGTATTGA
The DNA here is from genome assembly GCF_049893405.1 of Paenibacillus sp. Dod16. NCBI lineage: Bacteria > Bacillati > Bacillota > Bacilli > Caryophanales > Paenibacillaceae > Paenibacillus > Paenibacillus sp. Dod16. The sequence goes on along the minus strand of NZ_JBNDYG010000001.1, from coordinate 227,659 downwards.
TTGCCTCAGTAACTTTTGTCATATTCGCTTTAGCTATAGCGTTCGTTCCATCAAGTGCTGTCAAACTTGTAGCATCCACTTTAAGAGTAAGAGCATCAGCAGCTTCAAATGTTACAGTAATTGTTTCGTCAGCGTTGGCACCGACTTGGAATACAACATCAGTAGTATCTCCGTTAAGCAATTTCTTTGTATTGAATTGAGTTTGCTCAGAGATCGAATCAATTTGTGCAGACAATTGAGTGATTTCCGTATCGATTTTAGCACTATCAGCACTAGTCAATGTTTCGTTAGCTGCTTGTGTATAAAGTTCACCCATACGTTGAAGCATTGCATGAGTTTCATTCAAAGCACCTTCAGCTGTTTGGATCATAGAAATACCGTCCAAAGCATTTTTAGAAGCTTGCTCAAGACCGCGGATTTGGTTACGCATTTTCTCCGAGATTGCAAGTCCAGCAGCATCATCAGCTGCACGGTTAATGCGATATCCAGAAGATAATTTTTCTAAAGATTTGCTTTGTTGTGTGTTGTTTGTAGCCAATTGACGTTGTGTGTTGTAAGAAGCAATATTGTGATTAATACGCATGATATAATTCCTCCTTGGAATGTGTTGGTGATCAGCATCCTTGCTTCACCCTATCGTGATCGGGACATGACGTTCGGCCGTCACAGCCATGTCTTTCGACCCATATTATATTTATCGGAAAATTTGCTCTATTGTTTATAGCTGATTAATAATTTCTAAAAAATTTAATTCTTTTTTTTTGGAATGATAGTTTGCAATATATTTGAAATGTTTTCATTGAATTCAACCGCATTTTGATTCTGTTGCTTGATAGCTTCATAAATTTCTTCACGATATATAGTTACATTCGCTGGGGCCTCAATGCCAATTCTGACCTGATCACCGTTTACTTCGATAACGGAAAGAACAATGTTATCATTAATCATGATCTTTTGCCCTTTATTTCTTGATAGAATCAGCATCAAAACCTGCCCCTTTCTTTTCTCTTAGCAATGGTTGTTGTGTCTTATAATCTACCTGATCTAAAACAATCTGTGCTGCTCTATTGTTAGCCTTATTGATGACAATAGGCGCTTTTAAGTTGCAGGATATATCTTCTGCAGATCTGACCGTAACAATAATCAACACGATTATATCGAATTCATCAGAAACGGCTAATGTCTCTATCCATTGTGGTTCAAGCTGAAATTCATATTCTGGGAAAAAAACAAACGGATCCGTAACAATAAAACTCAAATTCCCATTTTCTATGGACTGTAAAAATTCAAATGGCCCCTTCTTATCTTCGGATGGCAGTAAGACATATTTTTTCAAATCTCCGAATCCTAATATTGGGCTCTCAAATACGATCACTTGATTGCTTTCAATCTCGATTTGACCAAATTTTTTTGTGTTGATTATCATGGATTATTCCTCCTTCATTAAAAACAATAGCTATAATGAAACTAGTTTCATTATAGCTATTGTATATCTACAACTAGACAACTGCATCAAGCTGTTTTCCTGTCGTCGACATGAATATAAAGTTTTGATTGATTAAATATGGGTTTACCTTACCTGGGTAGTAGTCTATAACAGCTTTAAAGGTTTCCGGGTTAAAGCTAACCCCACCCGGAATATAGCTGGTTTGCACTTGACCAGGAGTATAAGTAATATCCACATTATCATACCCCGGGTCACCTGTTATCTCGACCCTTGGTCGTTCTTCGAACACATTATTCCTCGCAATTTCTGCAAATACGTTTCCCCCTTTATGAGTAGCCATCATTTGATCGCCATTCCGGGCTATATCAGCAATATTTTGCATTGAAATCTGCAGAGAAGATTGAGCTATTCTATCTGTAACCTCTTCAATGCGAGCTTTCCCTAGAGCTGACCACGCCTTGCGTGAATCAATCTCCAATGTACCCTTAGCTTGTTCCACCTCTAGGATAGCCTTCTTCTGGGTCATATTTATGGATGGTCTAGGCTGTTCTATTCTCTGTTGGCCCTTCGTTATTTCAAGACCAATCTGTGAGTATCCTTGCTGAATTTGTATTTGGGGGATATTCATGCGTATCCTCCTTTATCTTAGGAAATCCAACAAACTTGGACGAATGATTCTAGCCATGGTATCTAAGGAAGCCTGATAAACACTCTCAGATGTCTTTAGATCAATAATGACTTTGGAAATATCCGCATCTTCCACTTTCGATTGTAAATCCATGTAGTTAATGTTTAAATCGCCAAGTCTATTAAGGGTAAACTCCAGACGATTTTGTTTCCCCCCCATCTCCGCTTGAGAGGTAATTGTCGTCTCCAAATTCTTCTGCAGTGAAGGAATGGCACGTTGTATACCTGCTGTATCGTCCGCCAGTAATGCCTTTTTAAAATTATCTACTACAGAAAATATTCCCGAGGCGTCTCCGTAGGCTCCAAATACTTTTTCGCCCAACGTATTCACAGATACCGTGATTCCAGCACCAACTTGATACCTTACTTCGCCATTATCCAGGGCATATGCAGTTTGCGTTGGATCATCTGGGAATGGTCTCTCATCGGTTCTCTCACCATTAAAAATATACTTTCCTTTGAATTGCGAGTTACCAAGAGAAACAAGCTGCTGAAATAACTGGTCCACTTCTGCTGCTATGTTTTCCCGTGCATCCGCTGGAACTGTATCAGTACCACCTTGAACTGCTAATTCTGAAAGTTTTTGAATAATTTGTGTGACCTCGGTCATGACTGTATCTCCGTATTTCAACCACGAATCCGCATCCTCCGCATTTTGCTCAAACTGCGTTGTAGCCGTGATTTGACCACGGTATTGGAGAGCACTGGCTACACCCACCGGATCGTCGGAAGGACGATTAATCCGGCGCTGAGTCATCATTTGCTCCTGATATTTATCCAGTCTGCGATAGTTGCCTTGCAAGCCGCTCATCATGGAGCTAGTCATCATGGATTGGGTTATGCGCATGACTTATTCCTCCTATCTGCCGACGACGCCGGTACCGTTGATTAATTTATCCAGCATCTCATCAATGGTAGTCACCACACGTGATGACGCGCTGTATGCATGCTGGAAGCGGATCAGATCCGACATCTCTTCATCAAGTGATACACTGCTAATTGACAGACGGAGTGTATCTGCATGCTCCACCAACAATGTACCGTTCTCTACCATCTTGATGGCATTGCTGCTGTCCGTACCTAATTTGGAAATAACAGACTGCAAGTATCCTTCAAAGTTCGTAATATCGCTTACCGCACCGTTGCTATTGTTCGGATTAAAACTAAACGTACGTTCTGACAGTTGGGCAATCAGAAGCGCCATGCCGCCGTTCCCTTTCAGAACCACCTCAGAGGTCATACCGTTATCCGGATCAGTCTTCATCTCTGTCCGCAGGGAAGCGCCAATGTTCTTCAGATCAGCTTGGATCGTCTGGCTTAATCTCATATTTCCAGCGGTAATTGGCCCGCCGTTAGCAGATACAAAGAAGTCGCCACCGGTTGTGGCCGGCTCATTAAGGGTATAACCCAACTTATGTAATCCGTTGAGGCCATCAACCGTATGCTTCACATCCTGAGCAAGCTTGCGAGGATTATTTGCATCCATAACCGCATTCGGAATGTTAACGCCTGGCGGAAGAATCGTTCCAGCCGGCAGGGTCACTTCTACTTTACCTGTAGCCAGTGTGTTGGCCATAATGTTCAGCTGGGTGATATATCCTTGAACATGCACATCACGGGAGGTCACATAACCAGCGATCTCCCCGCCGGTCAATGTCCCGGCAATCGCGTTCGTAATCGGTGTGGACGTCATATCGTCAACCACGACCTGGTTGCCAAACGTCACTTGATAAACGTCACCTGTCTCCGTTACATTCACATTCCCGAGTAATGATAACTGATCAACGAGCAAATCCCGCTTATCCCGCAGATCGTTTGCGTTATCGCCAAGACCCTCGATCCGCTTAATACTCTGCGTCAATTCCGCCACTTGCTCAATATAGTTGTTAGCTTCCGCTACCTTGGTGTCGATGCGGGAAGTCAAGTTATTACTGAGGGTATCCAATTGGGAGTAAATATGATTAAATGTTTCCGTCAAAGCGATCGCTTTCTGCTGAACCGCCATACGAGCGGACAAGTCGGTGTCACTAGGATTCTTGCTCAGCGTCTGCCAAGCCGTCCAGAACTCGGCAATGCTCGCGCTCAAGCTGCTGTCCGAAGGCTCGTTAAAAATCCCCTCAATATTCGAAAGCGTCTCTTGCTGAACGCTCCATGTCGACAAATTCGTGTTCTGATTGCGGTATTCGATATCCAATAGAAAGTCCCGTACCCGCTGGATGCTCTCCGCCTCTACGCCCATTCCAAGCTGACCTGCAGCTTGGGATCGCTGCATTCCTGGAAATGCAATCGGATTCGATGCAACCAGGCGGGTAGTCTGACGAGAGTAACCTGGCGTATTGGCGTTCGTAACGTTATGACCAGCTGTGTTAATTGCAGCTTGCTGGGCAATCAAGCCCCTCTTTCCGATTTCGAGCAAATGAAATGTGGATCTCATCTACATTTTCCTTTCTGCTTATGCCCTGGTATCAAACATGCTTCGGCCCTTGCCGGCAGGATTCTGATGCTTCGGATGCTGATAGAGCAAATCATCCTCCGGACGACTAACTAATAAATTCAAACTGTAATCAATGAACGCTAGGGATTGCTCAATGAGCTCTCGGTTAATCGCATTCAGCTCTTTGAGTTCCATGAGCCTGTCCATTAATTGCTGCTGCACATCCTGCAGCTCAGTTTTTTCCTCCGGGTTAAATACAAGACGAGTCATTTCAGTAACCGTCAGCTGAAGCTGGGAGCGGATGCCCTTCTCACGCAAAAAATCATCTGCGGCACCTTGACGCAGCGCTTCCGTTTCCGCCACCTGCTTCAGCAGGCGGTTCTCCTTGGTCATGACCGCTGTAAGACGTTCCACATCATTATCCAGAATGGCTTGCCTTTTATCTTTCCCTGCCTCTATGAGCTGCTGATGCAGCTCATCCTGACGCTTCATATATTCGATTATGGACCTAGCACTCACTTGGACTCACCTGATTTATTGTAGGATTGAAAATACGGGAGCAATTTGTCTGCCAAACGATCAACTGGCACTTCATATGTGCCGTTGGTTACAGCTTCCTTCAAACGCTGAATTTTCTCCGCGCGTTCCGGATCCTGTACTTTACTCTGTGCACTCAGTTCCATCGCCTCCGGGGAGATTGATACTTCATCCTTACGGCGTTTCCTCTTATCGATATGCTGCATCTCCCGAGATTCAATATTCCGTTGATACGAATTGATGCCGTTCACACGTCCCGATTCGTTAATCTTCACGCCCTATTCACCTCACTTAAAATAAAAGACCGATAAGCTTTACTAAGTTTATCGGCCGGATATGAAACATTGTTAATAGTTCAAAAGTTAGTATTTGCGCAGTTTATCGACTGCACTGTAAGTCTCTCTGTCTTTGCGGGACCCAGGCTGATGTTCCTGGTCGCCAGCAGCCGCCTGTCTTAGCTCCCTCGTTAATCGCGTCCGGCAGGACTCGCACATATTGCTCTCGCGAATCAACGTTCCGCACACTTCGCAAGGATACGCCAGGTTCGGCGCGTTCGCAATCGAGATCCGGCCCTCCTTGATAAACTTCGTAATCTGCCGCACGGATACCTCCGTAGCCTCAGATACCTCATGGATGGTTGCGCCTTTTTGCTCACGCAGGAAGGTTGCGCATTTCTCGTATTCCTTCTCAATCACTTTCAAGCATTCAGGACACAATTCCCGAATATTCACCGTATATAACTTGCCGCACCGAGGGCAATTCCCCAGATTCATGCTCAACAACCTCCATGCCACATAGAACCTTTGATACCCCTAGATTACATTATCTTAGGCCATACGTCTATCATTCGGTAACAGAATCCACACATTTTTCCTATTTTAATCATTTACGAACGAGCCCAGGTTAAACTATAGATCTCGACGGGCATTTCCATAAGGGATTCGCATCTCCGCAAAACCTGCGCACAAGCATTAATCGTACTTCCGGTTGTATAGATATCATCAATCAAAAGTATACGGAATGGTCCTTTGAACAGAGATGCTCCCACTTGAGAACGAGTATGCTCTGCTGCCTGATTACTTATGGACAAAAGCATATCGGGTCCATCCTGCAATGCACCGAATACACCCTCCATATCCTTCAACCGATCCATCCGGTTTTTGAAGCTCTGTTTGTCCGTGTGACGTCTACGTTCCAACATCCGTACATAAGGCACCTTAATTCGAAGCGCAAGCCCCTGTGCAAGTACCTCCGCTTGATTGAAGCCCCTCTCCTGAAGCCTTTCCTCACTGACCGGAACCGAAGTGACAGCATGTACAGTCCATGGCATGTTACTAGATTTCCATGACCCCTTATTGCCCAAATGGATGTTTGCTTCCCGATGGAGCATTGCGTATGCTCGCAGCATCATCTCTATCAAAAGAGGAGCATAACGTTCATTCCCCCTATATTTGTACTGAGCCAACCACGCTCTCATCTGTGTATCGTAGGTTACCGCACTTCGGTTCAAAACAAAACTTCGATCGTTCATTCCTAAACGAGTACAGTCGGGGCAGCCGATTCCTCTCCCGCAACGCCAACATTTAGGTTTCATAATCCAGGGGATATTCCGATAACAGGCTCGGCATATGCCCGGAAGTTCCCGAGTGAATGAACCTGTTTTTCCACAAGCGAGACAGGTTTCGTCAATCGGTTTGAGCAAACGATGCATATGCCCGATTAGATGGCTAAAGACGTTTGAAATCAATTATGCTCCTTCCTTTCTAAGAGAGCTAGAATAAAAACAAAATCACTGAACGGACAAAAAACTACAAAACAACAATGCGAATATATTGTCAACACTATTGCGGGACCGCCGATATCAGCTCAGTAGATTTTTTTCACTATAGAGTTGGAAACTTAAAGGACTCCCGATTCAATATTCACATCCACTACAAACTCATGTTCGACTCAATCCCCTAGTCATTCACCAGTTCCTGAACAGATCGTAAATACCCTCCCTTACGGGCAATTCTGTTCATCGCTTTGATTTGTCGGACTGCCGAGCTCTGACTCCGAGTCCATTGAGGCGCACCAAATACTACTCGTCCCGCCGGGTCATTCTTCGATCGGCCCGCGCGGCCAGCCATTTGAATCAATGCAGCTTCGTCAAAAAGCTCACTGTCCGCATCCAAAATGAACACGTCACTCTTCGGAACGGTTACCCCGCGCTCGAGTATGGTCGTTGTCACGAGCAAGCGAATCTCCCTGTTACGAAAGGCCATTACTTTGCTTGCCCGTTCCGGATCGATGGATGAAGTCCCTTCAATCGGCATGTTGGCGATCGCCTTGCGAAGCAGCTCCAGAATCGGAGCAATATGCTTGATCCGGGAAACGAACAGGAACACTTGAGCACCACGGGAAAGAGATGCGCTCAGACTGCGAATCAGGAGTGGGGGAAGCTTTTTTTCTTGTAGACAACGGTTCACCGAAAACATTTTCAGCTTCTGAGGAACGGGTAACGGATGACCATGGAAGCGTGCGGGAACTTTCGCGTGTGGCAATCTGCCTGCAGCCGCCTCACGCTGTAATGGCGTTGGCGGAGTGGCTGATAGGTAGATATACTTCCCTCCTATTTTGCAAGCGCCTTTGGCAGCATAATCCAGCATTGGATCATTATGATACGGGAAGGCATCAATCTCGTCGATCACCACCAGGTCAAAAGCCCTCTTGAAGCGCAGCAGTTGATGCGTTGTTGCCAGCGTGATGCTCCCCCTCTTCCATCTGTCCGGACTTCCCCCATATAACGTGACTACCGTCTTCGCGGGAAAAGCCTTGGATAAACGTGGTGCCAGCTCCAGCACCACGTCCCGTCTTGGCGCGGCAACCAGCACGCACCCACCCGCATCCAGAATGGACTGCAGCAGCGGAAAGATCATCTCGGTCTTTCCAGCGCCGGTCACCGCCCAGATGAGAAACCTGGCGGCAGACCCCGCGGAGCCCCCTGCGGGCGGCTCCGCCAAAAACCGCAGCGCAGCGCCAGCGGCGGCGCTCTGCGCTGCGCTAAGCCCCCACCGGCCCAAGGCCGCGGTGGGGGAACCCCCGGCCGTGCCCCGCACGGCCGATCCTGCTGCGCCATGCAGCAGCAGGGCACAGGCGCGGCTGCGCCCCATCGCGAGGCAGGCCTCGCAATAGGCGCAAGCCGCCGAGCCGCACGCGGCGCATGCCGTGCGGCTTCGGGCCTCGCTGCCGCATCGCCGGCAGCGGGGGGCCGTGGCCCGGCGGCGCAGCCAGCCGGGCGCACCCTGCGGGGCGGGCTGTGCCAGCCCCGCTTCCAACCGCAGGCGGCCCAGCAGGACGCCGAGCTGGGCCGCGGAGCGCCAGTCTCCGGTGTCCCCGGAGACCTCCGCCAATAAGGCCTCAACCTCGCCGGCAAGCAAGGCTCGTCCCACCATACACTGAATCAGCAGCTCCGCCTGCTGCATCAACAATGTCCAATCCTCAACCACGTTCCTTTTTTTGATAGAGTAATTTACATACGATCCGTCCAACATTTGAATCTCCTTAAACAAAACACTCCATTGCGATCTGCTTCCTTCAGGCTCATGTAATAAGAACCAACTTAAGCTCTGGTACAAATATTTCTGCCAATCCGATTTCCCCCACTGATCCATGTCATGGTTGGATCGAAATCTCTCTTGAATATAAACGGCCCATCCTAGTGGAATTTGTATTGATAACAGTACTAATGAGCGTGGGCTGGCTTTCTCATCCGTCGATCTTTTCATTCCATACCACCATTGAAGATCCACCCGCATATCCAGCGAGAGATAACACTCCCATTTCTCTGATGTTCGAATGGCATATACGGCAATCCGCATGAAATCAACTCCAATATCGAGACATATAAATTACATTATGAAACAGATCCTTCTCACGGTGCCCTATGTTGAAATCTGTCACCTCCTTCTTTTAGCTGCCTTATCCCCAATTCTCCTAGTCGGGTACACGTACCGCTACGAGAGACAGTCAATTACAGGGAATAAAATCAGAGTTGAGTGTAGGGGGTTCAGCGAGGATCAGCCATAGACAAAGCAAGAACAAACACGCTTGGATATGGGAAAGCCACTCCTCTCCCCAGAAAAACAAAAAACACACCCCTCGCATACGCTAGGAGTGTGCTTCACGCCTTTAACAATATGAATACGAACCTGGTAACCAAAACAACTTCCAGATGTTTATCCCTGTACATATGGAATTCGAACAGCCTCCATCGGGTTTCTTAGATCGATCCGTATCACTTCTTCTTCATTCGGATCGGCATCTACTTCCCGTGATGCCGAATCATCGGACCTCCAAGTCCCATATACCAGCTCAATTCCGGACAAATGAGTCAATCTCTGAACAATCTTCAGTGTATCATCGTACGACTGATCATCAAGGACGGTGACACGCACGCGCGTCCCGCTCAGCAGGGCATACCATGAAAGGGCTCTCAAATACCATTCCACCTGCCGCTCATGGTTGGACGTGATCAGCACATAATGCCTGCGCCGCCCCGTGCCTTCACCGGCTCTTCTGAGTTGACGGGCATGCATAATATGAATTAGAGCAACAGCAATCCCGTACACCGCGAGTATCCACAGCAATTGGGCAACCATGAGACTCACCTCCTTCTCTTATCAACAATATATGCTGATCAGGAGGGGACGGTGACAGTTAAGAAACCAGGGCCCACACGGAACTTGATGGGAACGGCTCAACACCATAAGAGAACAACTATCGAGGCGTACCTTCACAGAAGACAGATTGCCTTTTGAAGTATGTCTAATTGCGATATCAAAAAGACCATTCTTCGAAATTTACACTTTCTGATATCTTAGGATGAATAACTATGTAATGACCTTCACGGAAAGCTGACCTCGCTGAATAAGTACTTTCTTATCTTTATCAAGGTTTGTTCAGCTTCAGCGGAAACTTATAAACTCCATATCATAACAAAAAGGAACCGCCCTTGGCAGTTCCCTCCCTATGTAAGACGCGTCCGTGCATTCGGATCGGCGATTACAACGTCACCCAGCCATATTTGATCGAGTTGATAACCGCTTGCGTACGGTCGTCCACTTCCATCTTCTGCAAAATGCTGCTGACGTGGTTTTTTACAGTTTTTTCACTAATGAACAGGTACTCCCCTATCATCTTGTTGCTCTTGCCTTCAGCCATTAGTCTAAGCACTTCCGCTTCGCGCCTTGTCAATGGGTTATTCTCGCCTGCCACGAACTTGACTCCAGCTTCACGCGAACCGCTCTCAGCCATAGCGCCTGCTTCGTTTACATAAGTCATCCGGCGGAGCTGTTGAATAAGCTTGCCCGTAACTTTCGGATGGATAAATGCATATCCCTCATGTACCGAACGAATCGCATTAATCAGTGACTCGGCTTCCATATCCTTCAGGAGGTAACCGTTTGCTCCCTTACGGAGCGTTTCAAACACATAACTCTCGTCGTCATGAATCGACAGAATGATAACTTTGATCTCAGGAAACATTTCACGTAGTTTCTCAGTTGCTTGAACGCCATTTTCGGTAGGCATGTTGATATCCATCAGCACGATATCCGGCTTCACTTCATTACAGAACTCAAGTACTTGAATTCCATCGCCGCATTCTCCGATTACGTCAATGTCGTCCTCCATATTCAGTATACGCTTCAGCCCCTCCCTAAATAGCTGGTGGTCATCCGCTAATAATACTTTTATAATCGTGTTCTCTTTTTCCAAATGTTCCATCCGATTACTCCTTTCTCTTTTCTACGTTCGTCGGGATATGAATCACGATCTTGGTTCCTTGATTCTCAGCTGAATCGATCTCCATTCTCCCTTCGAGCAGCTCAACCCTCTCCCGCATGCCAATTAACCCAAAGTGGTCCTTGCTTTTCTGCTCCAGCAAATCGACATTGAATCCCAGGCCATTGTCCTGTACAACGATTTTGACCAATTGCGCCTGGTACGTGATTTCAACAAGCACATAAGTCGGGTAAGCATGTTTTGCAGCATTCGAAAGTGCTTCCTGCACCAACCGGTAGATGGCAGCCTCCATCGCAGAAGAGAGACGATGCTCTTTTCCCCGTGTCTCGAAGATCGTGCGGATTTTCGATTTCTCTTCATAATCATGCACGTATTTACGCAGTGTGGGGATTAATCCTAGATCATCGAGTGCCATTGGACGCAGATTAAAAATGACTTTTCGCATTTCCTCCAAGCTCGATCGAACCTGGCCCTTCAAATCTACTATTTCGTCCTGCACCATCTTAAATTCCTGCTTTGCGAGCATTCTTTCTACAATTTCCGTCCTAAGAACCAGATTCGCCAGCAATTGTGCAGGTCCATCATGAATCTCTCTGGAGATGCGTTTCCGTTCCTCTTCCTGCGCCAAAATAATTTTGAGACCTATGACCTGTCTGTTTTTTGCAGATTCGATGATTCGGGATACCTGCCCCAGCTCCCCGGACAAGTATTCCAATACCACGCCCATCTGAGATCCGATCGATTCCGCACGCTCCACGGAGCTCTCGACATTACGAACCCGCTTCTGCAGCTCATCTCGTCTTGCCTTCAGATACATTTCCTTCTCCCGGTAGATCATGAGGTCAAGCTGAAGCTGCGTCGCTTTCTCATACGCCTGCTTGATGTCCTCTTCCTTGTACCGGACAAAATCCCGGCTGACCTCGGTCAGCCGGATCCGGGAACGGCGGTAGTTCAGCTCCAGCTGATCTACCTTCTCTAAGGTTTCCGTCGTTTCTTTTAATGTTCGCTGCAGTTCATGATTGAGAGACGCGAGCTCCTGCCGCGACGCCTCCAATATTTCGAACATTTGGTATTTGCTGTCCTCCATCACTTTGATGGCATTTTTTATGACACGGTCGATGGCATCGGCTTGATAATCCACGCACTCTACTCCATTTCTAACGTTTCATATACATATCATACCATATCACGATTCGATCGTAACGGTCTTCGTGTTCTTGTCCCATTTTACTTTAAGGCCTAATTGCTCGGAAACGAGACGAAGAGGGACCAAAGTCCTACCACCTTGAACCATAGGTGCTACAGCCGCCGAACTGCGCTTACCGTTTAGAATGAATTCCTTCTTGCCGACCGTCAGTTCCATGAGCATGCCGCCCCTCAGGACACCCACCCGCTGAGCGGATTGGTTCCAGGTTGCTTGCCCGCCGAACGCGTCGAGCACATGCTTAATCGGAACGTAAGTCGTTCCATTCTTCAAGATTGGTGCCGAATCAATTGCCACTTTCGAACCATTCAGCATAAGCGATTTTTGCCCAATGGTCATGACCGCTTTGCCTGTTGGAAGACCTTCATTCCCGGATAGGGACGGCATCGTAAAGCGGATATCGTCAAAAGATACAGCTCCTGTCAATGCACGCTCATCCTGGCCTTCTTCCACGTTCACCACATACAACCGCTTCATCTGTGCCGGGAATGCAATGTTATGTCCGCTGAGATCGATGCTCAGTGTTTTCCAGCCGCTCCAATCAATTGCTTTTGCCAAGTCGACGTACACGGTTTTCCCATTATTGTCCTTGAGCTCGGCGCGCAGCCAGTTCAGGCTGTTATCTCCCTCCACATCGATGGTCATGGCCGTTGCCTGTGCAGGGATCACTTTGCCAGTTGCGCCATTCAACTCGGCGTAAGCGTACATTTTTTGCCCTAATCCGCCTGTCATATCATAGGTCAAGTTCAAGACTTTAGATGATGCTTTTGCTCCGCTGCCATTTTTGATCGCTGCAGCCCCGGTAACTGCCGGTACATTGGTCGTGAACTTCACCGGGTAATTCACATTCTCGAAGTTCTCCCATGTACTCTCGCCCGCTGCCGATAAAATAACGACCGTGCTAAAGCCGTCATAGCGTGCGATGGCATAACCGACTTTCGTATTGCTGTTCACGGAGGATACGGTCAGGCGGCCGTCTTTTACGCTGCCTTTAAATCCGATAAACTCCCATTTCAGCGCACTGCTTGGAACTTCCAAGCTTTGACCATTGCCTGTTACGGCCGTCACCGGCACGGAAACGCTCGTTCCAGCCTGCAGCGGTGCGCTTGATACGCCGGTAGTCAATGCAACAAGATCATCCGCGCCCAGCACTTTGACTTGCATCGTAGCTTTCGTGCTGCCGCTTACTGCCGTCAGTGTTGAGGTACCCGGCTTTGTCGCTTTTATACTTTGTCCGTTGACCGCTAAATTGCCGTTGCTGGACTTCCAAGTCGGTTTAATCGAACCTGCCTCAATTGGATTATAGTAAGTATCATAGCCCTTCAGTTCATACGTGCCGATCTGGCCGATCAGGAGCGTGTTGCTTCCGCTTACTTTTAAGCCCTTCAAGCTGCCCTGAGGTGCCGTTGAGAACACGCCAAGTGCGTTAACGATGCTGCGCTGCGTGGTGCCGTATTCCGTATTGAAGGTCAGCTGCGTGTTCATCTCGGCAAGTGGACGGTTTACCATCGTTGTCGATCCTCCGCCGTCCAGGTTCATTCCCTTCCATACTCCAACCTTCGTCATAAAATCCTGAAGCTGCTGCAGCGTCATGCCTTTGCTGTTATCGTTGCTCTCCGTAGCAATTAGGTAAGCGTAACGCCCGTCTTTGGAGTAACCTACGGCTGTTCGTGCCCTGCTTCCTCCAATCGAATTCACGTTTCGCGAGAATGAAGTGGCCTTGCCGTTATCCACCAGAATCGTATGGCCGCCAATCATCATTTGGAGTGTAGATGGGTCCAGTTCTTTACCTGATTTTTTGGAAACTAAAGCATAATCGGCTTTCAGTCTCTGTCCAACTGCCAGATTTTGTTTCACGAACTCTGCCGCAGCCCCATGGGTTCGCAAAATGTAGCTTCCCTCCGGTATCGCTGTTGGCAATCCTGCCATTACTGAAATATCGGTGATGACCCCATCCGTTACCATAACCTCCGTTGGCGTTGTCGAGCTGTTCTTAGGACGCTCAATAGCCTTCCATGCGCTGGTGTAGATATAAGCTGAATTCGCATGGCTATACGTTGATCCGGTGCCCTCAGGAGCATAAGAGGTTTTGTTCATCCCCGCGAGTGGGAATGAGGCGCCATTTTCAGCTGTAATACTCCCCGAGAATGCAAACTCATCCAGAATTGGCGTTCCATCGTTCGTTACTCCAAAAGCATACATACCTTTCAGGTCCGATGGGGTTGACATCAACTGACCGTTCGATACTTGAGCACCCATCGGAGCCCCTTCGCTGCCGGTATTAAAAAAGTCACCGTTTATAGCAGCAACCGCCCCGTTCTCCTTAGCCATTCCGCCCGTGCTTTGTCTCGTTGTAAATTGATTCCCTTGGCCTGTCATGACATCCAGTTTCACGTACTTGTTGTTCAAATCCACCCGAATAACATTGGCCAGCGATTTTGCGCCAGAACTGTTGATATACTGATATTTCATTAAAACCGCACCGGAAGTAATGATTTCCTCACCAAGCTTCTTAGCCGATGTTGATGCCGCATAAGCTACCGAGGATGTTGATAGATTCCCTATCACTGGTATTCCGCTGCCCAACACAGGACCCACCCAGATGGCTCCTGCCAATGTAATAATCAACCATTTCTTGCCTACACCAGATGTTGTAGACTTCAGTGTTTTCCCCTGACTAACCATGTAATCGTAACTCTCCCATCTCTTGTTCAACACGGATGCCGAACATATAAAGTCTCTAATTAATAGACTTCATTTTTGCGGAAAAGTTACGAATTTGTTATAAAAAAACACTTTCGCGTATCGTACACCAAGTCTTGCTAGATTTGTACCGGAATTTTTTAGGAGTCCATGTAAATCAATCCTATGTTACTATATTATTATGTATAAGTAACTAGTTTGTCATAAATTATATTCCTATTTTTCCATTTATTTAATGAAAATGCTGATAACCACGATAGTTCATTCGCTCTTTTAATTATTTCATTTTTGTCATATTATCTGGTTCAGCTGCGTTGAATCTCTACTCATAATTAGAAAAAGAAGCAAAAAAGACATGCACCGATTTTTTTCAGAAGAAAAATTAAATCAGCACATGCCTAAATTTTATATCTGTTACATATCCTAAAATTACCTTAGTTTACGCCAGCTTGTTCTTTCAAGGCTTCCGCTTTGTCTACGCGTTCCCAAGGGAGATCCAGATCCGTACGTCCAAAATGTCCGTAAGCAGCGGTTTGTTTGTAGATCGGACGACGAAGATCCAGCATGCGAATGATTCCAGCCGGACGCAGGTCGAAGTTGTTACGCACAAGCTCAACCAGTTTCTCTTCGCTCACTTTACCTGTTCCGTAAGTATCTACACTAATCGACACTGGGTTAGCGACACCAATAGCGTAAGCCAATTGAATTTCGCACTTGTCCGCAAGTCCTGCAGCAACCAGGTTTTTAGCCACGTAGCGAGCCGCGTAAGCAGCGGAACGGTCAACCTTTGTAGGATCCTTACCGGAAAATGCACCGCCGCCATGACGAGCGTAGCCGCCATAGGTGTCCACGATGATTTTGCGGCCTGTCAGACCAGCGTCCCCTTGTGGTCCACCGATTACGAAACGGCCGGTTGGGTTAATGAAATATTTAGTTTCTGCGTCCAGCAATTCAGCCGGTACGACAGGAAGAATAACTTGTTCTTTAATATCCTTCTGGATTTGCTCCAGCGTTGCTTCTTCGGCATGTTGAGTCGATACTACGATCGTATCCACGCGAACTGGCGTATTGCCGTCATACTCAACCGTTACCTGGGTTTTACCGTCCGGACGCAGGTATTCCAGCGTACCGTCTTTACGAACCTCGGACAACCGACGAGCGATACGGTGAGACAATGCAATCGGAAGAGGCATCAGTTCAGGCGTCTCGTTCGTTGCAAAACCAAACATCAGACCTTGGTCGCCAGCACCAATGTTCTCAGTTTCCTTGTCCACTTGGGAAGGATCACGATTCTCCAGTGCAGCGTTTACCCCCTGCGCAATATCGGCAGATTGCTCATTCAGCGATGTCAACACCGCACATGTATTGGAATCAAAACCGTATTTTGCACGGGTATACCCGATTTCCTTCACGGTATTGCGTACGATGGATGGAATATCCACGTATTCAGATTTAGTGCTAATTTCACCAATGACCAAAACAAGACCGGTCGCAACGGAAACTTCACAAGCTACGCGTGCGTTCGGATCGTTAGCCAAAAAAGCATCGAGTACCGCATCGGAAATCTGGTCACAGATTTTATCCGGATGTCCTTCAGTTACGGACTCAGATGTAAATAAACGTCGCCCTGTTAAAGACATGAGATCAACCTCCCATATGAATAGTATGTGATATATCAAGAGGTCCTACACAAAAAATGAACCTTTTCCTGTCGGAAAAGGTTTGAAATGTACAATCCTCAACATGCATATTAACTTATTTGTTACCAGGTGTCAATCCAGTAAGTAAGCTGTTTTTCAAGGATTTTCTTTGCTTTTTCAATTGTGTATTCAAGAATTAGTCCCACTTGTAAATGAAAACGACTACAGTCCGCCGAAGAGACTTTGTTCAGCGTTTCGAACTAAACGTTTGGTGATCTCCCCACCAACCGATCCGTTCTCACGGGATGTCAGATGTCCCCATCCGGGACGACGGCTGGAAGATCCACCACCGATGACTCCTAACTCAGAGCCGAATTCCGTATCGGCTCCATTGGAACCGCTACCATATCCCACGGGTAATCCAAACTCTGCTGCAATTTCGTATTTCATTTGCTTCAGCATTTCACGACTCTCCGGTACCACTTGACGGTTACGACTGCTTCGTGCCATGAAAATACACCTCCTGTATTGGTTTTTACAGAAGTATTATTTGTTGATTTCAAAGCACTCACACGTATAAAACGTTGTCACTACTGGCAATAATTATAAGAGGATTATGCCGGACAGAGGTTATCTGCCATGCCTCTCGGCAGGATGGAGCAACATTTTGCAGGTGTCTAACGCAAACTGATTCTATTTAATGGTGTAACCGCCACGTACCATGACAATCAGATTGCTTGTCTGCCCTTCTTTCACCTGGATACCGCGACCTTCACGCGGGAAGGAAAGCAGATGGTTCTTAGGCGCCGTTTCACCATTTAACAGGTCTTTGCCGTCCGTAAGGTCGGCAACGCCGCTAGCGACTTCTGTGTAGATCACAGCATTTCCTGAACGAACAATGAACTCCGTTCCAGCATCGGCAATTAGAATCTTACCAGGCTTCAGCGCAACGTTCTTAACTTCATCTGTACCTTGGGAAGGCTGAGTTGGATTTGTAGGAGTTGTTGGGTTCGTAGGCCCTTCACCGCCACCATTCAGCGCTTGCTGAATTTGTTGGTCTACGTAGCTTTTGGTGACGACCGGGTCGTCAGTGGTACCTGGGGTGGTCCCTGCGCCGGTTGCGGTGTTGTTGTAGGTTGCACCGATCCATATGCCAGCTCCAATCGTCAGCGCCGCCAAGCCAACCTTCAAATAAGGTTTCATGTAAACTGTTCCTCCTAAAATTATCTTTACTATTTAACTATAAAGAAAACACTCAAACTGAACAACCCTACTATAAGTAAACTAAGGATTGTTTTCTTAGGATAATTAAAAAACACACCGGAGAACATTAAGTTCTCCGGTGTGTCAAAGCTTAGAAGGTAAGCTTTATTTTTAGTTGGTCGATTAGTACTTAATAGTACCTTTCAAATCAACTGTTGTATCATTTGCCAGAACAACGCTAGCAGTCAGCGTTCCACCATTAATAGTATCTTCTTTACCAACTACTACTTTAAAGGAATTTCCGTTAGCAGCCAATTCGGCATCATAAAGAGTTGTTCCTTTATTAGTAGCAATCGATACTTTACCGTTAACGATGCTTTTTAGAGTCTTATCTACATTAACAGTCAGAGTAGAAGTCGCTGTATCGTAAGTTGTTGTTGTAACGTTTACTGGCTCAACAGCTGGTGCAGTAGGAGCCGCGACAGTAAATACATCGGATTCAACGGCTTTAACATCTGTACCTCTTGCTACCATATACTGAGCATCCTTACGAACTTGTACAGAGATCGGAGGATTTGCTTTAAGCAGCTCAGCGTTTGTCAGTGTCACTACAACATTACCCTTTCCATCAGCACTGAAGGAAGTAGTATAGTCAGTTGCAGGGATAACTGGAGTATTATTCTTGGAAAGATCTTTAAGAATGAAGTCATTTCTCAGATCAGCAACGTTACCGTTTTGGGAATCTACATAAGTAGAGAAAGTAACAGTAAACGACGCGCCTTCTCTCTTAGTAACACCAGTAGCTTTAGGCGCTACAGTGTTTTGAATGTTCATCACAGCATTACCGTTAAGGTTAAGTCTGTTGTTGGAATAAGTTTCGATGGAGTTGTTAGCAAACAAAGTGATTGTTCCACCATTTAAATGCTCATTGCTTGTTTTCAATGTTACTTTAGCTCCATCAATTTTCACTTCTGATGGGTAAGTACCATTAACAGTGAAATCACTAGCGCTAGCATAAGCAATTACTTGATTGAACTCAAGCTCAAAAGTTTTAGCATCCTTTTGAACAGCTTTTGTCCATTCGAGTTTGCTTTGTTTTGCCTCTCCTAAGCCCGCGCTAGTCCAGGAAACCGATTGACCTGTTTTGGATTTAAGACCAATTGCATGGACTCCTTTAACGGATCCGTTCGTTCCAAACGAAACTTTAGTTCCGTTAATGAACTCTGGGAACTGAAGCACTACGGATTTAGCACCATTTACTACATCCACTCTAACCTCAGCCGGGATAGCAATTCTTTGTGTGCTAGCACCGTTCTTTTGGAAATCGATATAGTAGCTGCCTTTGTTTTGAAGAGTCGAAACATCCATTTCTCTTCCGAAATGCAATGCTAATTTACGAGTTGAATCGTTGTAATCCACATTAGAAACGTCTGGGTTAGTAACATCAGCCGCTACAAATGTACCATCGTACTCAACCATAGTGTTTTGCAATGCTGTTCTGTCTTTTACATCTTTAACCTTCAGATCGTAAGTACCTTCAAGAGTACTGAAGAAGCTAACGTAGAAGATTTTGTTCGATGCATCAGCAGCTACTACATTGTTCACAGGAATAACGTCGCTACCTTTTTTAACAGTGAAGTACTTTTTGTCAGCAGCATCTACTGCTTTGTCAAAACGAACTGTCAATGTATTTGCTCTGTCATTACCGAATGTAGTTTCAAGTACACGAGGTTGAACCAAGTCAATACTTGCTGTTACTTTATGTTCTTTCACAGGGTTCGCGTTGCCGGAGTAGTCTTTAACCTCAACGAACAGGTTAGTTTCGTATCCTGGCAAACGGTTAGCAGTGAAATCAACTTCATAAACGTTTGCTGCGATTTGAGTTGCTTTACCTTTTTTCTTGCTGTCGCCAGACTTCCAGTAGAAGCTATCTTCTGTTACAGAAGCCGGATCGATTTCTTCATCGAATGTTACTGTTACTTTTTCCAGAGTAGCGGAAATTTCAGTAACCTTCGGACCTTCAGTATCAACTGCAACTGTGAATTCTTTAGTGTCAGCCAAAGATTTCAAACCTGCATAGTCTTCAACCAGGGAAGTTGTCAATTTGTGAGCACCGACGGAAATCCCACCTGTGTAGTCTCTCAAGATAACTTCTCTTTGGTTTGCACCTTGCGTTACGGAACCAGTAAACGCTTTGTCATCCAATTGGAAGTTGCTGCTGGATGGAGCGATAACAGGCTCGGAGAAAGTTACCTTAATAACTTTAGTTCCAAGAGCTTTTACTTCAGAAACTGTTGGCAGTGTGTTGTCGGACGATGAGAAGGACACTTCACCTTGTGGGATTGTAGCGCCTTGATCGCCTTTAACATTCTTCACAACAATTTTGTATGTTGTTCCTTGTACGAATTTGCTGGATTCGTTCAACAGGATGCGTGCAGTTTTGCCATCTTCCAATACAGTAATGGATTTGATTCCTTTAGCGTTAGAATCGATGACATAGTTGTTTTTGTCTGTAGCAGACGCTTTGTCAACTTTACCGTCGAATACAACGTCAACTTCTTTCAAGTTAGTGGAAGTTGCGGATTCAACTTTAGTAGCAGATGTTACTACCCAAGTTACACTTTCAGTGTACTCGTAGTTGTTATGTGTGAATTTCACTTCAGTTGCAGTGTTAGCTTTCAGAGGAGTTTCCAGTTCAACTTTCACGCTTTCGTTGTTAGCAAGTTTGAAAGTTACAACTTTACCGCTCTCAGTTACATCATAAGAAACCACTTTTGGTTTTTGTTGAGACAAGTAGATTGTGTAAGCAACTTCAACCAATTGGGAACGGGAAGCGTTAGCTTTAGGGTTTGTTTTAGCATCTACCAAACCTGCGTTGATTGCTGCTTGAACATAACCTTTAGCCCAGTCAGAAGCGTTGTTGTTCGTTTCTGTTGGAACTTCCAGCTTTTGAGCAGTAACGAGAACCTTCGCCATTTCTTGAACGGTGATTTTACCGTTGAAGTCGAAGATCATTTTCGTTGTGTTTTTACCTTCCATGATGCCTGCAGCGTATACTGCTTCTACATAAGGAGCTGGCCATTTGTCAGCTTTGTAGTTTTTGTCTTTGAAAGACGCTTTGCCTTGGATTGGCTCAAGACCCATGATGCCTACCAAAACTTTCGCGAACTCAGCGCGAGTCATTTCTTTGTCAAGACCAGCAGTTCCATCTGGATAGCCAGTGAAGATACCTTTTTCTTTCAGTACATCAAATTTCTGTTGTGTGTTAAGCGCATCGTCACCGAATGCAACAGAAGCAAACATGGAGAATGCCATTGCTGTAGACAGTGCTACGGATAAAATTTTCTTCATAACCTTTTTTTCTCCTCCTTGAATCATCACTTGATTGTTTTCTTTAATTTGGTAGCTCTTATCACTCATTGTCCTGCACCTCCTTTCCCGAGTTGAGCATAAATCATAAATGATGTCTGTGACGATATCACAGAATCTTGTTAACGAGAGAACACTACAAACTAGAATAGATTCCTAATCCTACCTAGGTATTATACAACGAGTCCCATACTCCGTAAAGAACATTTTTCTAATTAATAGACAAGTTTCTTGTTTCGGATAATCTTGGGTTGCTCATTGGGTTCTACATTATAAACGTTTGATTTCTCGAAAAGTTGCGGTTGTTGCAAAGTTTTTTTAAAAATATTTTCGAAATCATTTTAGATTCGCATAACATTGGGTTCATTACATATTGCGACAACAAAAAAAGACGCCCTATGGGCGCCCTTTGTAGAATCCTAGCGAATCTTCATAGCAAGCTGGATAATGCGTGCACGCATCTCCGGATTGCTATGCAGTGTTTCGTACATCAGATCAATTTCCGCTTTATTCGTACGATATGTTTTGTCATGTTTTATTGTTGTATGAGACCACTGGATCAACGCATTCTCTGCCGCTGTCATTTCGTTAAATGAATCATGAAAGCCTGTCTCAACAACGAGTCCCTCCATGACTTCCTGAGTTATCTCATCATGAGCGGCACGAGCCAGCTCAATCTTCTTCTCCATCACTTTGGCCTTTTCCTCGAACTTGGTCTTCGCCTTCATGTAGTCGAGCTGCGCTTTTGATAATATCGGCTTCATAAATTCATCTTCACCCTCTAAAAATAGTATGTGCTTCCGCTATTGTAGCGTATTCTACATGAAATTACAAAACAATAGATATTGGTAAACGGTTTCCTGGCCTCTGATAACACCCATAAGATCTTGCTAATTATGCCATAAATAACCTTATCCATTAAAAACCGCGCATGAAAAAACGAGAGCACTGCCAATAGAAATTGGGCATCTGCTCTCGTTCCTTTTCCCTACAGTTTCTTCTTATTTATATGGCCTACAGCATTTTGAGTTTGCCCATCATGCGTTTCACGATCGTCGCCGTATCTGCACGATTCAGCACGGCATCCGGATTGAAGTTATACGTTGGTTTCTTCTCGCCTTCTTTCAAGCTATTCGCAACACCAGTGATGATACCGGCCTTACTTACAGCAAGAATGGCTGGGTAAGAATAATTCGATTTGATTTTGCCTACATCTTCGAACTGCTTCTGAAGTGCTGCTTTATCTTTTTCGATTTCACCCATCTTCAGGTTCAATGCGCGTGCAATCATGTTGGCCGCTTCTTCGCGAGTCAGTTCCATATTAGGAGCAAAGCTTCGAGGCGCTATGCCGCGAATGATCCCTTTTCTGGCCGCTGTCTCAATGTAACGGTAATCCCACTGCATGCTGTTGACTACACTTTCTTGATAGATGTCATCAAACGTCAGCTTGTTCTTATCGGTATCATAATCCAACGGAATATCGAGCAGCTTCACTATAATAGTAGCTAATTCACCGCGAGTCATTGGATCATACACGCCGAATGCATCCGTCTTGGATGCCTTCATGTATCCTCTTGCCAGCATCAATTCAATATCGTTACGGGCAGTCTTATGCGAAATCGCATCGGAGTAGCTATAACGCAAGGATTTAACTGCGTAATACCCAAATCCCTTAAATGGTGCCGTAACAGTTTTCTTCTTGGCGTCTACTTTCCCGCCGATGTTGATCCACGTTCCTTGGGAAGGGTTATACCACCAAATGCCCAGGTTGCTGGAAGCTGAGTTCACCAGTGCGGAATCATATTTCAAGGTTATCGTACCTTTTTGGGACAATTCCATCCAGTTCTGCGGAATCAAGCGTTGATGAAATTCGTTTCCTTTTGCGTAAGGATGAGCTGCTGCCTTTACGTTAAAGTCCTCAATGTTACTGCTGTATGCATTAAGCGAACCCGCATCCAGCCAGTAAAGAGGTGATGAATAGCCGTAATGGGCTGCCGGAGTGAAACGGAACGCATTGTTGTTATCCCCTGGAATGAGGGACAAACGTCCATCCATTTCTACACCGTTCTCGATTTCACCAATTCGATTGTAAGCCTTAACGGTCCGCCCATCGATCTGGTTGGCAATACCAAACAGGATGTCATGCTCACCAAGCAGATTGATCGTAGGCACTTCTGCATTCGGACTTGATTTAGCCTGTTGAAGCACCGTGCCTTTCGGCAAGGACAGGGACAAATCACCCTTGAATACTTTAACCTTACCTGACTTCGAAATATTCGTTTTAAACTGAGAGCCTTCGGTTGCATCATCCGTGTACGTTACAACGAATTGCCCGCTTGTCTTTTTGGTGCCTTGTTCGATCGTAAACTTGATGGTGTTTTTGCCATTTTTCAGGTTCTTGACTTCAAGACGGAATATGTCGCTGATCTCGGATTTTACCATTGGCGTTTTGCCAATCAGAATGGAGTCCGCGCCTTCAGCCTTGATGCTTACCTCTACAAAGTTCTGTTTCAGAACACCTTCGTTAGGAAGCCTAGGAGAAAGGACTTCGTAAGGCGCACGCTCACGCGTAATCTCAATGGTATCCGTTGTGGTAACCGACTGATAACGCGAACCGATGCTGATTGCCTGCAATCCTACCTCAGGAAGTGCTAGCTCTTTAAACACAACGCGGGCAGAGCTGGAGTTGGCTCCATTGACAATCGAATAGTACAGGCTGTGATCCGCTTGATTAATGGCATCCAATTGCGTCTTCAGTGCACCGCCAGAGAGCGTCCAAGTTCCTGTGTTGTCTTTGGTAAAGACTGCAAAGATGGATGGCGTAGGATGACTAAGGTTCACCGTAATCTCATCTGTGTATTCCACCTCAAAGCGAAGACCCAGAGCCTTTTCATATGTGTTATAGGCGTTCTCGGCCGTTTCTCTGAACAATCCATCTGGATCGGATTCTGTTGCGGAACCAACCGGGAATGGAATCATGTTTTTGATTACCGAACGCGTATCGCTAAAATAGAGCAGAGTTAGCTTCGTCGAGATTTTCCCGCTCTTGTCAGCGACCACCAACGTATTCGGACCTGGAATCAGCTGCAGAAATGCAGCATCAGAAAAGCTGAACTCGCCGTTTCCGTTCACTGTCAAATCGCGAGTATTACCATTCAGGGAAATCGTAAGTCCTGATGTTCCCGTGTAGTTCACAATCCGACCGGTTACTTGATTGAAATCTGTACTATTCTTAAACACCTGATTGTTATACAAATGATAAATATCAATATAAGTGGAGGACAGGAACGTTACCGGGATCACCTTCGTATCGGAGACACCTGATGCATTGCTGACCTTGATGATCAGATTTTGTTGTCCTGAAGGCAAATTCGTGATTTTGAAAACCGTGTTACCATTATAGGTAAGTTTCTGGGCAATCGTGCCGCCGCCCTTGCTCGATTCAATCTCAACATCACCTGCGTTCACTTGTTCCACCATTAAGTAGATCGGCAATTCGTTCAGAACCGTATCGTTACCGCTTGGAAAAATGGACTGGGAGGTAGCCGATACCGTTCCCCCGCTCTCTGTTACACCGTATAGTTGATACACCTGCTTGATTGTAGGCGCATTGACATCACGATAAGTAAAAGGATTTTTCACGTCGAAACCAGTGGTAGTGTCCTTAGTGTAAACAAAATACTCCCCGCTCTGTGTGATGCTAACTGAGCCAGTAGTTGTAAAAGGATACATCAAGCTGTTACCCAGGATGCTTGCTGCACCTACGGTTGCCTGCGAGCTCATGATTGGCACCGTAGATCCTGTCGAAAATACGGATACTTCAAGAGTTGGCGGCACCGCTGGCGTACCAGCCGGAGGAGCATCCATGATAACATAACCGGAGATGACGCCGTTCACATTACCGGTTACAACGGTCTGCCCATCGATCTTGGTGTTACCGATCTGCAGTTGATTGACCGTCAAGGAGCCTGTCGGATGATAGACAACCTGTCTATTGATGGTCTGGGTTTTCGATTCCGAGTTAACCACGATCACCAGATCGTTGACACCCTTCTGCAATTGGATCCCTGCGGAGTAAAACGTATCGCCACCGCCCGGATACATGGCCATGCCGTTAACCGTCACGCCTTTTGAGCCATTGGTTGCTTTTACCGAGATACTAACGGTCTGCGTGGTAACAACAACCGGCTTGGAAGCATTCTCTTCCAGCACACGTCCATCGCTGAGCGCTACTTCATAAACAGCCGGTACATCGGAGAACTTGACATAAGCTGTGGCACTCATCTGCTGACCTTGCGTGCTCATACCCGACACGATGATTTTGTTAACGCCCTGATTCAATTGGACATTCAGGAACTGGAATGTGTTTGCTGCTTCGTCCAGAATCGGCTTGACACCTGTTCCGCCCGTGGTCGTGTCATCGAAGCGTTTAATCTCATACGAGATGGTATTCGGATTAATGCCGTTGTAGGTACCTGAAACCGTAATGGAATTCCGGTTCTCCGGTGTTGGGGAGTTCGGATCCGTACTTAGATTGGAAAAGTGAAAATACAAGGCTCCATTTGCAGCAGAAGCCGGTAATGCCGGAATTAGGGAAAAGAACATAGCAATGGCCAATAACAGGCTTGCTATTGTACGGAAATTTTTCTTCAACGGTTGTGCCTCCTTGATCATTCGGACGTTGGCGTCCGTTTTGGGTGTTACGTCGTTCACTGGGTCCCCTCGCTTTCACTGACAGATTGATTCTAGCGCATAGTTCATATATCGGAAGCGAGTGTCCTATTATTTAGAAAAAACCACAAAAAAGCCTCACCCTTTTTGGGTGAGGCTGGCATGTCCGATCCGGACACATCATGAAAAAAAATAAGTTCTACTTCGTGCGGCTTTCGGGATTTGCCTTCATTCGCATCCGATTGATCAGACCCAGAATCGGCCGTTTGGTCTTGCCGACCAGTCCGATAACTTCCGCACCGATCTGCATGAAACACATCATGACGCAGATCACGACGAAGGTGACCCAGTTGGCTTCATACATGGCAGCCGAAGATTGAATGACGGCCAGTACGCCGAAAAAGGCGGCAATCACGTAAATAATCAACACCGTCTGACGGTGACTGAATCCAAGCTCGCGCAGACAATGATGCAGATGTCCCTTGTCCGGAGCGAAGATCGGTTTCTTCTGGATTTTACGACGGATGATAGCGAAAAACGTATCAGACAACGGAACACCGATAATAATCAGCGGCGTAATGAAGGATACAATCGCAATCTGTTTAAATCCAAGCAAGGACAGCATGGCCAAACAAAATCCAAGGAATAACGAGCCCGTATCCCCCATGAAAATCTTGGCCGGATGGAAGTTGAAGAACAGGAACCCGATAATGCTGCCGAGCAGCAGCAGGCATAGCAAGGCAACGGTGGTGTTGCCCATCAAGACGGCCATGACCAGAATCGTGCCGATCGCAATGCCGGAAACACCGGCTGCAAGTCCATCCAGTCCGTCAATGAGATTAATCGCGTTGGTTACGCCGACAATCCAGAAGATGGTCAGTGGAATCGATACCCAGCTCTCCAGCATGGAGTACCGATCCTGGAACGGTATATTTACAAAGTCCACGGTAATATTAAATCCGAATACAACTACGCAAGCAGCTGCAATTTGAGCCAGAAACTTCACTTTGGCCGAAAGTTCAAATCGATCATCCAAGGCTCCGATCAATACGATCATGGAACCGCCGATCAGAAATGCCTTCATAAAGTTGGCATCCCGAGGCGACAGGCTATCCGGAAGAAAAGGAAGAACTGCAATCAGTCCAAGAATAAAAGCCAGATAAATGCCGAGTCCCCCGAGTCGGGGCATGATCCGGGTATGAACCTTGCGGGCATTAGGAACGTCAACGGCACCAATCTTAACCGCAAACTTCTTCACAAGCGGCGTTAAGAGCAGGGCGAGCGTCAGCGATACGATAAACCCGATGATGTATATCATTAACATGTAATCATTCGACCCCCAATAAAAGTCTACCGGTTGAATTATACTCCCTTCGGGTCCAAAAACCAATACCAATTTCCGGTGAAATCCCGGATTTCCCCCACTGAAATGAGCCATTTAGCTCGATTTCGTTACGTTTTCTTTCTCGCGCAGCACTTTCACTACGAATTTCGGCAGCGCAAGCATTCTTTTGTAACGGGTGGGCTCCTTCAGAAGGCGATAAAACCATTCGAGACGAAGCTTTTGGAATACTTTCGGCGCCCGCTTCAGTTTGCCGGAGATAATATCGAAAGATCCCCCGACTCCCATAACAACCGGAACTTGAAGCGCTTGTTTATGCTGCGCAATCCAAGGCTCTTGGTTGTCCGCACCACGGGCGACAAACAAAATATCCGGTGAAGCTGCCCGAATCTGCTCAATGACGGCAGCATCTTCATCAGGTCCAAAAAAACCGTCCCGGTAGCCGCATATAATCGCAGCCGGATATTGCATTTGTAACCTTTCGGCAGCTTCCTGAATCACTTCGGCAGTGGTTCCCAGCAGAAAGAACTTCCATCTATAGGTTTCCCCGACCTTCAACAATTCATGTAACAGCTCAAAGCCGGTGACGCGCCCCTCCAGCGGTTCGCCGCCCACACTGGCGGCCCAGACGATCCCCGTCCCATCCGGAACGATAATTTCGGCACTTTGCATCATCTGTTTATATTCCGGTTGGTTGACGGCCGTCATCACCATGATCGGATTCGCCGTTATGACATGGTGGGGCTGCCTTGACTGAACAGCCTCGGTCAGGAATTTCACCGTATCTTTCATACTAAGCTTGGAAAAAGGAATCTCGAACACCGATACGGTAGGAAATGGATAGGTCTGTTTCATGTTTATCATCCTCTATGGCGTAAATATTGGGCAATGTGGCGTGCAGGCAGCGCAGCCTCTTGTTTCAATACGGATATCTGCTCGCCGTGCTCCGCCTTCCATGCCGCTGCATCGTCTAACAGCTTCAGCATCTGATCCTTTAACGCATCTGCGTCAAGTGATTCACTGCTTCCCGCAGGTTCGCTGCCCAGCCGCTTCAAAAAGTGATTGATTTTCGGATCATAGGAAATTCCGAGCAACGGCACACGCTGATTCGCGGCATAGATCAGGCTATGCAGACGCATGCCCAATATCATATCACAACGACTAACCTCTCGCAGCATGTCCTGCGGCTGCTTCTCATCACGATAGAAACTGATAATCGAACCATTCTTGGAAATATCGCCAATGCCGCTAGCAATAAACTGCGAAGCCTCAAGATCATCCGGCTGATGAAAAGGGAGGAAGCGAAGATGTACCGGACGATGTGCGGCTAATACCTTTAAACCTTCCGCAACAGCCTTCAGCTCTTTGCGTTCCGGATGCCAATATCGAACCGAAATACCGATAATCGGCAGAGATCCTTCCCCTTCCGTTTCGCGATTGGATAATGAGGACTGCACTAAAGGTTCTTCGAATGATTCACGATGTTCTTCTATAGAAGAAACTGATGCGGCATCGTTCTCTTCTAACCCCGATCCCGGGTTGAAATCAAGCTGAACATCCTCCCCCTCTGGCAGCGGCAAGCCCATCACCGGATCGGGTACGACGTGAATGGCTTCCCCTGATATTCCCATCGACTGAAGCAGTTCACCTGACTGAATGTCACGCACCGAGATGTAGGTGCATTTTCGGAAGATCGAGCGAATCATCGGATAAAACAGCTTACGGTTGACCGGACCAACGCCCTGCGCATAAATGAACGTCGGTTTACCAAGCCACTGCGCGATCTTGAGGACGCCCAGATAATACGGGATTGTCTTTGGGCTGGTGGCATCCTGCAGCAAGCTTCCTCMACCGCTGATCAAACCGTCGCTGTCCTTGATTGCCTGTCGAACTTCTCCCAGTTTCATTCGGTGTACGGACTTCACCCCATAGGCAGCCGAAGTCCAATCCGGGTCAATGGAAAGTACCACGGGGTTGATATCAACTCCCGCAGCCTTTCCTTCCTGTTCCAGGGCGGTCAGGATGGATTTCAGGACCGCTTCGTCACCGCTATTGCTAAATCCGTAGTATCCGGAGATGACTATTGTCTTAGAAGTGGAGACCATCGTTTCCAGATCCTTTCTGCCACTTGCCATACCAATATCGCGATCAATCCGATAATCAAGCCGAGTCCAAGACCCAGTACAACGCGAATGGCCGAGATATAGAGTGGCGTGTGAATATGCGTGAATGTTCCGACCATCGACAGCTGCCCCATTACACCGATAATGAGCAGATAAACGGCATGACGGTATTTAAATGACAGGAACACGCCGAGTACCATCATTGGATGGGCAAGCAAGAACTCCTTATTACGCGGACGTACGCCAAACGTATTTTCCAGGAATGTACGGAATGCCATTTCGATCGACGACACAGAGCCTGCATTACCTGTACGAGTGAGATAGTACCAACCGACAATAGCCACAATACCGGCTGCGATAACCCATGTCAGCGAGATCGGTGCTTTAAGCAGTTTCAGAATAGAGCTATAAGTAGATCCCCCTCGGTACAGAACCACGTAGATGGCAATGAGTCCTATCGGCGCTGCAGCCAGCAAGCTCACGCCGCGGAACTGATCCAGAACGAGCATATAGGTCACATTATTCAATAACGCAACAACGATCGGTACGGCTGCAAGCGACAAGATCGTGGTCTTTATCAATAGTACGATCGAATGGGTGACTCTTCTGCCAGAACTCATGTCCGGTATGCTCTGCTGCGTTTCATTGACTTTGCGAATCGCCAGAATGACGGCAACCGTTGGAGCACTGATCGCCGCAAGTAAAGCCAAGGCCTGTTCAAGCAAGGTCGGCTTCAGAACATACAATCCGGCACTGCCCAAAAGCCCGATCAGGAAAGCGGCAATCGTAAGGAACGGAATGTAATAGGAAATCATGAGCGAAATCAGAGCTACGGCTCCGACGACAGCCCCAAGCTTGAAGTAACGCTGCAAGGAAGAGTCGGTCACCTTAAACGGCTCTGCAGGACCCATGGTGAAGCCATTGTCCTCGATCTGCTTAATGGCCTGACCTGTACCTGTCAAACTGTCAATCAAATTATCCAGCGGGTGAGTAACGGATGCCTTGGTCATATCTCGGCTCGGCTCCGCGTTTAAATAGAACATTCGAATGTTACGATCTTTGGAAGCCAGAGCAAAACGGTCTCCAATAACCTCAGGCTCCAGATTAGCATCCCGCTCGCTTAAGGAATAAATACGGGTTACGTTGTAATCTGTTAAATAAGCAAGTTTCGTAAATCCTTTTTGAGGACGCTTGATATTCTCAATCGCCACGAGGCCGATGCCATGTTGGTTCAAAAGCTCGCCAAAGGAATCCAAGCTTTTCATGTCTGCATCATCATTGAAGCCTCTTGCGGAATCACCTTCAAACAAAATTCGTTTTACGGAAGACTGTCCGACAGACGCGGCACAATATTAAAGCCCTTCTCTCGCAGCATGCTTATGGTAATAGGGTCTGGAGACAGCGGCTTAATCACCGCGTTGGAACGCGGAGTTTCCAGCACCAACCCATCCACTCCACGATCGAACTGCCAGGATCTTACCGGAATACCCAATCTCGTGTAGGTTTCTTCGATAATGGGTTTAATTAAAGTCGCGCTTTCCTCGTTCAGGAATGAAACATACGTAAAATTCTCGTTCGGGGAGATCGTCGTACCTGTCAGATCAGCGACCTGCTGCCCGTCATATACCGATATTCGCCGCGATTTCACCAGCTCGTCCAGCGTGCTTTCATAAAGCGCCATACTGATTACGCCGGCTTCTTTCAGACGATCCAACTGCTCAGATACAAAATCCTGCGGCTTGGATTGATACGCCGCGACATCCAACAAATCCCGATAATCAAACACCAGCTCTACATTCTTTGATGTTGATTCTGTTTGCAGTCGGTCATAACCTACCGGCAGGGCCGCTGCAACGCCAAGAACAACCAGAATCCACAGCCACTTGCGGGCTGCTGTGTTCCAGCGTTTCCAATTCTGAACCACGAAAGTACCTCCTCATTGAACCTATGGAAATTTACGATGGAGGGCAACAGCTCTTAGGGGCCTTGCAGCAACCATCGTAAATTCCCTTCGTTCTCTTCTCTCATTCAATGTATTTATGTTTAAGCGTCTACCCGGGCCATGACTTGAGCCGAGAGCGATAGAATTTTGCGATTCGCATCGGCGAGGGATTCGCCGCGCACGGCAAAATACACTTTGATCTTCGGTTCGGTACCGGAAGGTCTCAGGCAGAACCAAGATCCGTCATCAAGCAGATACTTTAACACATTTTCCTTCGGCAACCCGTCCAGGCCTTCGGCATAATCAAGCACCTGCTTAACCGGCACGCCTCCGACTTCCCCTGGCGGATTATCGCGCCAATCGGACATCTTCGCTTGAATCTGGGCGACGCCATCCTTACCCTTGAGCGTCCGGGATTCCAGTGTCTCGAGGAAATAACCGAACTGCTCATACAGCTCCTGCAGGACATCGTACAGTGTCTTGCCTTGTCCTTTATAATAAGCGGCTGCTTCGCATATGAGCATCGAGGCCAATACGGCATCCTTGTCGCGGGCATAATTGCCAGCCAAATAGCCGTAACTCTCCTCATAACCAAACAGATACGTATGGCTGCCGGACTCCTCGAACTGGGTCATTTTCTCACCAATGTATTTGAAGCCTGTCAATGTATTAAAGACGGTGGCACCATAATGCTCGGCAATCGCCGCCCCCATCTCACTCGTTACGATCGTCTTGATAACCGCACCATGATCAGGCAGCTTACCCGCTTCCTTCAATTGACCCAGCAAATAGTGGATCATAATCGCGCCGGATTGATTGCCTGTCAGTACCACGTACTCGCCCTGGCTATTCTTCACGACAGCCCCCATACGATCCGCATCGGGATCCGTCCCGATCAAAATGTCAGCTCCCACTTTCTCGCCCAGCTTCATCGCGAGGGTAAAAGCTTCCCGCTCCTCCGGATTCGGGGATTTGACGGTGGAGAAGTTAGCATCCGGCTCGGCTTGCTCCGGAACAACATGAATATGCTTAAAGCCAATGCTCTTAAGCACGCGCTCTACGGGTGCTTGCCCTGTTCCATGGAGAGGCGTGAATACGATATGGATATCTTCGCCCAGCTTGGATTTGATAAGATCCCGGTTCACGCTGACACTCGCCACCGTATCCGCAAAAGCCTGGTCCTCCGCTTCGCCCAGCCAAACCAGCAGGCCTTGAGCCTCTGCATCCGCTTGAGACAGCCTCTTAACCGCAGAGAAGGAATCCACCTCCTGTATCCGGGCAATCACGTTCTCTGCTTCGTCCGGTACCAGCTGGCCGCCTTCACGGTTGTACACCTTATAACCGTTGTATTCCGGCGGATTATGGCTTGCCGTGATGACAATCCCTCCGATAGCACCCAAGTGACGCACGCTGAATGACAATTGCGGCGTTGATCGCAAAGATGGATACAGCTTCGCTACAATCCCGTTTCCGGCCAAAACCAAAGCAGCCTCTAACGCAAATTCCGGCGAGAAATGCCGGGAGTCATGGGCAATGACAACTGAAGGCTTACCCTCAGCGGTGCCGTGAGCCTCCAAGATATACTGTGCAAAGCCTTGCGTTGCGCGGCCTACCGTATATTTATTAATCCGGTTGCTGCCTGCACCGATAACACCGCGCAGACCGCCCGTGCCAAATTCCAGATCACGATAAAACCGTTCCTCCAGCTCTTTGGTGTCGTGCTCGAGTGAACGCAGTTCCTGTTTCGTCTCCTCATCTACATAAGGATCATTCAACCAACGTTGTACCGTATCGATTGTTCTCTGACTCATCTCTGACATGAAAAAAAGTCTCCCTTCCTCATCCAAACAAGAATAGTCTGAAAATTACTCCTTATCCGCGAGAGCAAACATAATTTCTCCCTCGGCAACTACACGTCCATCCACTGTAGCGGTTGCTTTCCCTTTACCGATCATGCCCTTCAAACGAATGATCTCGACTTCCAGCCGCAGCGTATCACCCGGTACCACTTGCCCGCGGAAACGGAAACCGTCAATGCCCGCCAAAAAGCCCAGCTTTCCCCGGTTGCTCTCTACATTAAGAATCGCAACAGCACCGACCTGCGCCAAAGCTTCCACAATCAGGACTCCCGGCATAACAGCATATTCAGGGAAATGGCCGACAAAAAAAGGCTCATTGATCGTTACGTTCTTGATGCCGACTGCTCGTTTGCCGTCCTCAATCTCCACAATTTTATCGACCAGCAAAAACGGGGGGCGATGGGGAATAATTTCTTGAATCTGTTTGATGTTCAACATAGTATTAAAATCCTCCTTATGTACGTACCCGCCAAGCATAGCGTTTGAAAAGGGTTGTTCGTTCCATTTGCTGCCGCTGTGCCGCTTTCTCAAGCCGCGGGAGGTATTATTTACGGGCTGTATCATGCTTTCTCTTGAGGTTTTCTTAACGAATTTCAGATCATGTGCATAAAAAGAAGGATCTGCGGAAAAAATGATGGATATCCTTCACCGCTGCAGAAGTGAAGGTTTTAGATAAGGGGCTTTCTCCCATCGGACACTTGTGTACGAGGAGAGGGCCCTTTTACAAGTTTTTTGGGGTCCCCGCAAAGTATTTGGAATAAGCATCGCAGCATAGGCTCCACTTTGTGGGGTTATTTTGTATACATCCGTCCATTGTCATGAAATGACAAAGTTAATACGCAAGTCCCATCCCATTATACCGTTTAACCCCAAAAAAAGAAAACTCCCTTAAAGGGAGTTTGGCATCTTATCTCAAGACATTGTGGTCACCTTGACCTCTCGTCACGGTGCAAAAATCAAATCAAAAACATGCTTCCATGTGCCCCATTCAAACACTTCACCGAGCTCCTGATCGCCGAGGACAACATATCCGAAGACCATGCCTCCGAATAATGCCAATACGAGCAATACAGGAATCATGATACGGACAGCGATTTTCCATCCGGATGTCTTGGATCGTTTTTTGGCGTTTGATTCACTCATGATGCCCACCTACCCTCGCATTGTGTTGGCAAGGTTCATCATGGTATCGCTTGAACTAAGCGCACGTGCCGTCAGCTGGTAGGCCCGCTGAACTTCCATCATTTTGGTCATTTCATCGGTCAAATTGACATTCGATTGTTCAATAAATCCGGAAAGCACCTTCGATTTCGGAGGCTCGCCCGGAGCCGACGGTGTTAAATCGAACACATCGCCTTCCGTCAATCCGCTTCCTACGACGAACAGGTTATCGCCAACAGCGACCAAGCCCTCCGGACGCTCAAGCTCAACCAGCTTCAAGGTTGCATAAGGAGCCGTTCGACCCGTTGGGGTCTCCACGATAATCTGCCCTTTCTGGTTAATGGCAACTTTCCCCTTGGCCGGAAGCGAGATTGGATTATTGTTCACGTCAAGTACAGGATAGCCTTGTGAATTGACCAGCAGCAGGTTGTTTGGGTTCCGGGCATCCGGAGATACATGAAATCCGCCTTCGCGGGTATATCCAATCGCGCCATCTCCCTGAACGGCAAACATGGCTTGTCCATCAATCATCAGATCGAGCGGATTACCGGTTTCCTTCATGGCCCCCTGCTCCATGTTCTGCACGACGGAAGATAGTCTCATGCCATACCCGAGTGTATAGCCAAGCGGTGTCGCGCGGCCCGTCCGGTCGAAATCCTTGTGATGCCGCTGAACCTGCGTCAGCACATCTTCAAAGGATCCCTCCTTTTTCTTATAACCAGCCGTATTGACGTTTGCTATATTGTCCGCAATGACATCCAATCGCTGCTGGAGGGCATTCATCGACACCATGGCGCTAATCATCGAGTTGTTCATCACTTACCTCCCGTGGGCTCACATTTTCATACAGCAGTTGTGCTGCCTGCCTACTTACAAACACAGCTTAGACTCGGCCGATCTCATTGACCGCCTTCTCCAGCGTTCTGTCGTAATACTGAACGATTTTTTGGTTTGTTTCATACGCGCGCAGCGCAGCTGTCAATTCAACCATCGATTGCGTCGGATCCACGTTGGACCCCTCGATGAATCCCTGGCGGATGACTCCGTTATCACCGGGTGCCATAAAACGCACTTCCCCGTCCGGATCGGCCATACGGAACACGCCATGACCTTCACGAATCAGTCCATGAGGCTCGCTCACGATGCTGACTCCGAGAATGATGCCTGTCCCATTGCCTTCTGCGTCCATGATTTCTCCTTGCTCATTCACTGTAAAGTTACTCGCCGAGCCTGTCAATACAATCGGTCTGTTATTGTTATCCAATACCTGATAGCCGCTCTCGCTCAAGAGGCTGCCATTCGGGCTAACCCGGAAGCTGCCGTTACGGGTATAACGGGTATCCCCATTCTCATTCTGAACCGTAAAAAATCCTTCCGGCCGGTAGATCACCTCGCCGTTCTCATCCACGTATCTGCCGGAAGCATCAAATGGATAAGGTTGGCCCGTTGCCGGATTCTGTACTGTAAATGAGGATACCAACGCAAAGTCTGTTGACTTGCCCGTTTCACGGAGCGCGCCTTCCGTATAAAGCGATATGCTCTCCTCAGCGTAAACACCCGTGTTGAACTTACCCAGCTTCCGCCCCGCATTCGTCGAATCATTGCCGCCGATCATGGAGACAAGAACTTCAGGGAACGAACGCTGTACGCTGTTGGTTGCCTTGTAGCCTGTCGTGTTGACGTTAGCGATGTTCTGCGTCACCGTATTATGTCGCTGCTCCTGAGTCATCATCCCTGAAGCGGCTGTATATAGACCTCTTAACAATGAAGGCACTTCCCTTCCAAAATAGATGCGTGAATGGCCGCTGCGCTGACCGATTGTATCTCCAATCGCTGCTGTTCAGCATGACCATTGTATAAATTGCAGACCTATGTAGCTGCATCGTATGGATACAGATTGATAATCCAATATCACGTTTCTATTATCTATATCGGAAGGTTAGAACTTTTTCTTTACGACCTTGTCCAAATTATCCAGCATAATTCCCGTTCCCTTAACCACACAATGCATCGGATCCTCCGCAACAAGCACCGGCACCCGCAGCTCGTCCGTTAACAGCTCGTCCAAACCATGAAGCAATGCGCCACCGCCGGTCAATATGACGCCGCGATCGATAATGTCCGCTGACAGCTCCGGCGGGGTCCGCTCCAAAACGGATTTGGCTGCGAGTACGATCGATGACACCGGATCCCACAGAGCTTCCTGCACCTCTGCCGAAGACACCGTTACGGTAAACGGCAGTCCCGATACCATATCGCGTCCGCGAATATCCATCTCAGCTTGTCTACCGCCTGGACGAACCGTTCCGATCGCTACCTTCAAATCTTCTGCCGTCCGTTCCCCGATCAGCAATTTATATTTATGCTTCACATACTTCGTGATCGCCTCGTCGAACTTGTCCCCCGCCATTTTAATCGAAGAAGCGGTGACGACATCGCCCATGGACAGGACGGCCACATCCGTGGTGCCGCCCCCGATGTCCACAACCATGTTACCGCTCGGCTGGAAAATATCCATCCCTGCGCCAATTGCCGCTGCCTTCGGTTCTTCTTCAAGGAACACATCCCTTGCGCCGCTGCGCTCAGCCGCTTCCCGGATCGCCTTCTGCTCTACCGAAGTAATGTTGGTCGGTGCACAGATGAGGATTCGGGGCCGGCTGTGCCAACTGCGCGCGCCCACGCGATCAATAAAGTACTTCAGCATCGCTTCCGTAATTTCGAAGTCGGCGATGACCCCGTCCCTCAGCGGGCGGATCGCCGTAATGTTGCCGGGAGTGCGCCCGACCATGCGCCGTGCTTCCTCACCGACGGCAAGGACTCGTTTGGTGTCGGTCTCAATAGTGACAACGGAAGGTTCGTCTAACACTACCCCCTTCCCCTTTACGTGAATGAGCACGTTCGCCGTTCCGAGATCGATTCCAATATCCTTGCTCAACATCATGAAAAGCCCCCAAAGTGTTATTTTATGGTAAAAGAGTCTGTTCGCTGTACCGAACCATCCTTCGACATAATCTAGCAATCGATGATGATCTTCGGCAAAACAGGTCCCATATTTCGATCCTATACCAGCTTTTAACATATCATACTTTAGGGGAGGGATTCAACGTCAATCTAGTGACCTAAGCCCTAACAATCAGGATTTCGCCGTGGCCACCGGTTCACGGTTGCTGCCGGTTTTTTTGTACTTGATCTTGGTAGCTTCTCCGCCTCTCAGATGGCGGATGGATTTGTGGTATTCGAGAATGTGCTTCACCTGATCCGCCAGGTCCGGGTTGATCTCCGGCAGACGTTCGGTTAAGTCCTTATGCACCGTGCTCTTCGACACGCCAAATTCTTTGGCTATAGTTCGAACCGTATGCCTCGTTTCCACGATACAGCGTCCGATCTTAATGGTCCGCTCTTTGATGTAATCGTGCACGCTCCCGCCTCCCTATTGTGTGGATAGTTTGGTACATTATATGAGGGGCATGACGGGATATTCTCGGTTTCAAGGGGTGACAAGCTTACTTGGACCCATTTATTTTCTGGACATGCCCGTGACGGACAAGTCTAAAATGTCCAAAAAACAAGGCCCGGCAAGGGTTGGACTTGCCGTCCAAAACCGCAACAAAAAAAAGACAGGATCACAAGATCCTGCCCTCTTCAAGTGCGCGGTGGGCGCATGGCTACAAAGAAATGAAATTATTTTTGCGGAAGCACGCTCACAGGGTTGACCAGTTTCCCGCCCTCGTACACTTCGAAGTGCACATGGTTGCCGAGATCCTTCTCAAGCTCACTGCGCCCGGCAGTCGCGATGGAATCGCCCTGCTTCACTTCAGCGCCTTCCTTCACTTTCACTTCGTTCAAGCTTTGGTACACGGTTTTCGTGTCACCTGACGTAATTTCCACAACGTTGCCGTTAACCGGATGATTCTCGACCCGGGTCACCTTACCTGTCAGTGCGGCACGAACTTCAAACATCGTGTCATCCGCAGCAGCCAAGTCGATTCCCATATTCGGCGTAAAGGTGTCATTATACTGCACCATCGCCTCTTGATGCGAATCCGGGTTCGTCTCGTCAAAGTAAGGCTTGACGATACTTACCGCCACGTCGTCGGCTACAGGCCAGATCATCGATTGCGCGTTGGCCGTCACTTCTACAGCTTCTCCGTCGTTGCCTTCGGTTGCAGCAGGCTTCTCCGAGCCTTGAACTGAATCCGATACGGTTGTTGCTTCCTCTTGTGGGTTCAGCGTCTTTTGGCTGGCGTCCTGGTAGACCCACACGAGGGTTAGTATAATTGCCGCTGCTGCTAAGTATGCTGCCGGGAACACCCACCGTTTGGATAATGCTTTCTTCCACGAAGATGACGGTACCGCCGAATCTCCTTGCACAATTTTAGGAGTTTCTTCGTGGGGTTTACTATTTTTGTTCTGTTCATTCATTTGCAATCACCTCAGTAACCATTGTTACCGGGGGCAACTCTTTTATACGTTATCTAACTATTATTTTTTTGAGAGGTTGTTCAAAAAGTCGTCTTTTGATCACGAAGTGAATCAAGAAGTAGTTCGGCATCGAATCTTGAATTCAGCTGGGCCTTCCAGTGCTCACGTCCCCAAAAAGTACGCTCCGCTCCTCAGGCCCTAGCTTCATTCACCCTTCTCGGTGCTGAAAATCCGACCTTTTGAATTTCCACTTAAAGAGAGAAGATTTGAAGTTTTGTCAAAAGAAATATTCGTATAATAGTGCGCCAGAATCTCTTTCGCTTCATATCCTTCACGGGCCATGCCCTCTGCCCCGTATTGGCTCATGCCCACGCCGTGACCGTTGCCGTAGGTCGTTATCTCAATCTCGCCGTCTTTCATATGAAGGGTGAATTGGCTCGAACGAAGCCCCAGCTTCTCTCTCACCTCGCGACCGGTGAACTTCTTGCCGCCGACCCGTACGCTCTCAATTCGATGACCTTGCGTATACGAGAGTACTTTCAAAAAAGAAGCTCCCCCATCCCCGCCTGCCGATACCGGTACGGCTCCATCCACCAGACCAAGCTTTCTTATGAATTCCGAGCGGGGCATCGTGATCGTTGTCTTGTACTTCGGTGAAATCTGCTTATCCCATGGACTCTCCACGCTGCGCAGGTAGGGAATCTCGTTCTTCCAATAATCCTCTGAATTTTCGGTATAACCGTTACTGGTGGAGAAAAAAGAAGCGGTAATCGGCTGACCCTCATACGTCATCACCACTCCTGCCGTTTCCTTTACCGCTCGCTGGAGCTTCGCCAGCTCGGCTTCCTTCCCGAGCCGCTGCCATTCCTTTGTCAATTCGTCTTGGGCGATGTAAGCCTGGTGGCTGACCGTATCGGTCACCACGGCCTTGCCGTCCGGCACGCCGCTGCGGTCGCCGGAGGCCAGCCGCTGCACGATATAAGTCCGTGCCGCGATGGCCTGGGCCTTGAGTGCCTCCAGCTGGAACTCGGCCGGCATCTCGGCGGCCAGAACGCCGACGAGATATTGTTCCAGCGGCAGTTCCTCCACGGTATCCGTCTTGGTTACATAGACGGATACCGTGGGCTCTTCCGCCGCCTGCGGCTCGGCGGAAGGCAGCGGGGCAGGCCCCGGCGGAAGCGGCTCTGGTGCGTTGTTGCCAGGGGCAACCACCAGCAGAGGCAGCGCCAGCGCCAAGGCCAGCAGCACCGCCACCGCCCAGACGGCAGGGTGCACCCGCACCCGCCGCCTTCCGGCGGCCGGGCGCCGCGAGGCAAAGCCGCGGCGCCCCCAGCGCGCAGGCCGCACACGGAACGTGCGGCCGCCGCGCGGCACGCGGCCCGCTGCCGCTGGCGCGAAGCGCTGCGGCTCGGCCGCGGAATGCGGGCCCTGCGGCATCGCCGCTGGCCCGCCGGGGGCTGGCGCGGCGCCGTGCGCAGGCGCGCCAGCGGGGCTTCCGGGCGGCGGCGTATGGGCCGCCCGCGTGCTGTGGCCGGACTGGCCGAAGGCGTCCGGCGCTCTCCCCGGGCCGCGCTGCCCGCGCGGCCCTTCCTGTATATCCTTTTTATCCGGATTGGAATCATGGCTATGTGCTTCAGTCGATCCGGTTTTCTTCTCAAGTTCTCCTGGAAAGTCCCACTTCAATACGGGAGCAGCCGATCCCTCGGATGGTACCCGGTATGATTGAGAATTTCCTTCCTTCAAATCGTCTCTTGAATCAATCGCTCTTTTTTTTCCTGCAGAATTCACATTCACCCGAACCTTTGAATCTTTCATTGCACTTCCCTCCTGTGCCTTTTCCCCTGGTATATACTCTTGTACATGTTCCTGCACGCTCTACTTATACTTATGAGACACGGGCATTTGATAGAACTATTCTAAGAGAAAGGACAAAGTCACATGGATGAAGAACCCAGTCACTGACTGCAAGCAAGCTGGCAAAGAGTCTCCCAGTCAACCGGAATTTCAACATAAGAGAATGAATGATAGCCTATGGTGATGCATTACAAAAAAGAAGGAGCTTCGCCCTTATCGGCAAAGCTCCTTCTCCTATACTCTATTGTGGTCTATCCTGAGTCTCCAGATCCATCCTGTTGTTTACACCCAGGTAGGTTGAACTTTGAAAACTTTTGCGTCTTCTGTTTCGCCTGCCACTTTTTTCGAAACCTTCTCCGAGCTCTGGTCCTCCGTTGAAATACGCCAGATATCCGCGCCAAGTCCAGACAGCTTTTCCGCTAAATGAACATAACCGCGATCAATATGCTGTACGCCGCCAACTTCGGTAGTCCCTTCCGAGACGAGCCCGGCTAATATCAAGGCAGCCCCTGCACGCAGATCCGTTGCGGTTACTTTGGCTCCTTTAAGCTTAGCTCCGCCCGTAACGATCGCAGAACGTCCCTCAACCTTGATCTCCGCATTCATCAGCTGGAATTCATCCACATGCATAAAGCGGTTCTCAAATACCGTTTCCGTAACAACACTTGTACCCTCGGAAACCAGCAAAAGCGCCATCATCTGGGACTGCATATCCGTTGGGAAGCCAGGATAAGGCAAGGTTTTCACATCAACCGACTTTAATGGTTTGTCAGCGATAACACGAATTCCATTCTCGTCCGGTTCAATGGTAATCCCCATCTCTTCCATCTTGGAAATAACCGGTCCAAGGTGGTCCGCAATGGCTCCTTCCACATATACATCCCCGCCCGTGATCGCAGCTGCAGCCATGAAGGTGCCTGCTTCAATCCGGTCAGGAATCACGTTATGCTTGACGCCATGCATCTGCTCAACGCCCTCGATCCGAATCACACCCGTGCCCGCACCGCGAACTTTGGCACCCATCGCATTCAGGTAATTCGCTAAATCGACAATTTCCGGCTCTTTCGCCGCATTTTCGATTACCGTGATTCCTTCAGCCAATGTAGCAGCCATCATAATATTTTCAGTAGCACCTACGCTGGCAACGTCCAAATAGACCTTCGCCCCACGCAATCTGCCATTGCTTTTAGCTT
This sequence comes from Paenibacillus sp. Dod16, assembly GCF_049893405.1. Classification (NCBI taxonomy): domain Bacteria; kingdom Bacillati; phylum Bacillota; class Bacilli; order Caryophanales; family Paenibacillaceae; genus Paenibacillus; species Paenibacillus sp. Dod16. The sequence continues at coordinate 186,084 of NZ_JBNDYG010000001.1, read as the reverse complement.
CAATATATCCTTGTCCGAGGCTGATCTCTGCCCCGAGAGCTTCAAATCCCTTTAGGTGTTGGTCAATGGGTCTTGTGCCGATAGCACAACCCCCGGGAAGCGAAATCCGGGTTCGTCCACAACGTGCCAATAAAGGCCCCATGACCAGAAAAGACGCCCGCATCTTCCGCACCCATTCATAAGGCGCTTCACATGTCGTTATGTGCTCTGCATTCACACGTATCACTTCATCCTGATATGTAATGCCCGCACCAAGCGACTCCAATACTTTACTGATTGTAATTACATCGTCAAGAGGAGGCGCGTCAATAATAACACTTTCCCCAACTTCCCCTAGTAGAGAGGCAGCGATGATCGGAAGAACTGAATTTTTTGCTCCGCTGACTTTGACGCTTCCGGTCAGTCTTTTGCCACCGCGGACGATAAATTTGCTCATCATGGTTTCCCTCCGCGTCCATAATTTTCCTGATTGCGTGTGTTAGTGATTAGTTGTTGCTAATTCCCTAACTTTCATCTTAACATTAGAGATTTCCGCTAAACAAGCGATTTTCGAACTATTTATGACATCTGATTCGGTGTCCACATCAGGTTTCAGAAATCCATGATGCCACCTTATGAAGCATCTGTTATCCGCAGTATGGACCTACGAAAGGTACCATGACCGACCAGCACTTGTCAATGCATAACAATTACCGGGTGAACATTATAGTCCGGAAGTCATACCGTCCGCCCGATCAATTTCTTATTTTAAGTGTTAACATAATAAAATGCGTTTATTCGACATCTTCTCCCCAAGCAACCTAACAGAGATATAACCATTCATGCCGCAATTAAAACAGACGAGTAAAATATCGCCAAACACATAACCATCATGCAACAAATGTTTGATTACTAGCTGCAGCACCTCGTGTTATGTATGACGCTCATTCTCTGCGTTAAAACATATATCGGATCATTTGACTCCATGTAATATAGTCAATTAGGAATTCAGCCACGAATCGTCCAAGCACCACCGCCAGCAGCAAATGCAGCAGCTTTCCCTGCGGCCCTTTTGGATGACGGACAATCAAATCCAGCTTCAGTTGTTGTAATGCCCACCAAGCCAGTGCGATACAGATCAGCGAAATGACAATAGACAACAACCCGTTAACACCTACAGCACTGATTGAATTAGATAAATCCTGGTTCATACTCCCTCCTCCTTCATAAATTATCCTGCCCTTTCAGGACCGACTCTTCTATAATACTTGGCTGGAGGCTAAGAATCCAGCACTTTCTATACGACATTTCCTCGGAAATAATAAAGTTTATCGACAACTTCCCAAAACGATCATGTATGCGCTATTAGATGAAGTCTAAATTTCCATTTATTACACTTGAAAAATACATCCAGTAGCCAGAATCATAGTATAGTTTTATATCTCGAACTTCTATTTATACCGATGATATAACAAAAAAATGCCTAGTCTTTGAAAATAATAATGTTCACAGACCAGGTATAGCTGAATAGGGGCACGAAAGATGAATATTTATGCATCAAATAAATCTATGCCTCTGGTCCTTTCTATGAGTAATCGATGCCTGTGGACCCAGTAATGCCACCAATCAAAGTTGTATATCATCAGCCCCATTGTCCCAATAGAATATCCACCCTATATGTGATTTAGGATGTGAGATAGACATATAAGATCCCCTCCTTCTCCTTTTAATGCCGGGTAATACACCTTAAATCGAGCACTTTCATAACAAATATGGGCTTTCAACTCCTAGAATAGAGCACAAAAAAAGACAGCTTGGCTGTATCATTACAGCAAGCTGTCTTCGTTCACCTTATTAGTTCCGCGTCACTTTAATCCGGTTCATCGCTCTTTGCAGAGCCATTTCGGCGCGACGATGGTCGACTTCATCTTGTCTTCCCTTCGCATTCAGGCGGGTCTCAGCTCTTTCCTTCGCGGCTTCCGCACGCTCCAAATCGATTTCTTCCGCTTTCTCTGCGCTTTCCGCCAGGATGACAATCTTATCTTTACGGACTTCGACGAAACCGCCTTGTACCGCAAACGGGGTTCTCTGGTTGCCAATCTTCACATAAACTGGCGCTATCTGAAGCGGCGTAACGAAGGAAATATGACCTGGCAAAATACCCAGCTCTCCCTCGACCCCACGCACCGTAACACTGTTCACCTGCTCAGAGTAGACCAGGCGGTCCGGCGTTACGATTTCCAACAAAATGGTGCTCACTTCCATCCCTCCTCACCGTTTTCCGCAGAAAACTCGCGCAGCAGACCTCACAGTCTCACTAGAAGCACTGTTCCGGTCTGCCGATCACGGAGCGTCAGCTTACAATGTTTTTGCTTTTTCAACTGCCTCTTCAATCGTACCTACGAACAGGAAAGCCGCTTCCGGAAGGTGGTCATGCTTGCCTTCCAAGATCTCTTTAAAGCTGCGTACAGTTTCTTTAACCGGTACATATTTACCCGGGATGCCGTTAAACTGCTCGGCAACGTGGAAAGCTTGGGAAAGGAAACGTTGAACACGACGAGCACGTCCAACAATCGCTTTATCTTCCTCGCTCAGCTCATCCATACCGAGAATCGCGATGATATCTTGAAGCTCGTTATAGCGAGCCAAAATTTTCTTAACGCCTTGAGCAACATTATAGTGCTCTTCGCCCACGATTTCCGGAGCCAAGATACGGGAACTGGATGCAAGCGGATCTACCGCAGGATAGATACCCATCTCGGAAATTTTACGCTCCAGATTTGTCGTTGCGTCCAAGTGAGCAAACGTTGTAGCCGGAGCCGGATCCGTATAGTCATCCGCCGGTACATAGATAGCCTGGATGGATGTAACGGAACCTTTTTTGGTAGAGGTAATCCGCTCCTGCAAGCGTCCCATTTCGGATGCCAGCGTTGGTTGGTAACCTACCGCGGAAGGCATACGACCCAGAAGGGCGGATACTTCGGAACCCGCTTGAGTAAAGCGGAAGATGTTATCGATAAAGAGAAGTACGTCTTTACCTTCTTGATCACGGAAATATTCCGCCATCGTCAAACCAGTCAATGCTACGCGAAGACGGGCACCCGGAGGCTCGTTCATTTGACCGAATACCATCGCGGTTTTGTTGATAACACCGGAATCACTCATCTCGTGGTAAAGGTCATTACCTTCACGAGTACGCTCACCTACGCCGGCAAATACGGAAATACCGCCGTGTTCTTGGGCGATGTTGTTGATCAATTCCTGGATCGCAACGGTTTTACCTACGCCGGCACCACCAAAGAGACCGATCTTACCGCCTTTTTGGTATGGAGCAAGCAAGTCGATGACTTTAATACCCGTTTCAAGCATTTCTGCTTGCGTAGAAAGCTCATCATAAGCAGGAGCTTCACGGTGGATCGGGTTATTAATTTCGGATACTACGGCACCTGCATTATCGATCGGCTCACCCAATACGTTAAATACACGGCCAAGTGTAGCGGAACCTACAGGGACCGTAATCGGTCTGCCCAAATCCACGGCTTCGATACCGCGAACGAGACCATCCGTGGATGACATCGCGATACAACGAACCAGATTATCACCCAAATGATTGGATACTTCCAAAGTCAAATCAACCGAGCGGCCGCCTTCCAGCGTAGCTTCAATCTTGACAGCATTAAAAATCTCGGGAAGATGACCGCGCTCAAATTCAATGTCAACTACAGCACCTGTAATGCTGACAACGCGTCCTTTTTTCATTGATTCGTTTTCCCTCCTACCCGCTCACCTCTAGCGGTGAACGATGATCGTAAAAGCGGCTTATTCATGACATGGCCGCATATCCGTTAAATACTAAGTTAAGAATTCGGACCGTGCATTATTGCTGAGCGTTTGCTCCGCCCACAATCTCGGAAATTTCCTGGGTAATGGCAGCCTGACGAGCACGGTTGTAAGTAAGGTTCAACTCGTTGATCATCTTGCTTGCATTCTTCGTTGCGGCTCCCATAGCAGTCATCTTCGCACCCAGCTCACTTGCCTTCGCATTCAGCATCGCACTGAAAATCAATGTTTCCGCATATTTCGGAAGCAGTACCTCAAGCACGCCTTCAGGGGACGGTTCATACTCATAACCCGTCAGGTTCTCAGCGCTGCCGATGTTCTCCATGGGCAGAAGCTTGGAGATCTCCTGGAGCTGAGTCAAAGCATTCACGAATTGGTTGTAACACACGTATAACTCATCAATCTGACCCAGCTCGTATTGATGAACCGCCGCGTTAGCGATGGTCTTAATGTCTGCATAGGTCGGACTATCGGATAAATCGGTGAGTTCCTCCACAACCGGAAGTTCACGACGGCGGAAGTAATCCCGTCCTTTACGTCCGATTACAAACAGGCAATACTCATCCTTGGACTGATGGCGTTCTGCGATGAAGTTCGATACTTTTCGCAAAATGTTGGAGTTTGATGCACCAGCAAGACCGCGGTCGGAAGTGATCACCAGATAACCGGTTTTTTTCACTTCACGCTTTTCCAGCATCGGATGGCTGATTCCCTTGGTTCCAGCAGCAATGCTGCCAACCACTTCTTTCAGCTTCTCGGAGTATGGAAGTGCGGAGGTTGCCTTCTCCTGAGCTCTTCTCAGCTTGGCGGCAGCAACCATTTCCATCGCCTTGGTGATCTGCCTTGTGTTTTGAACACTCTTGATCTGCCGCTTAATATCACGTAATCCTCTTGCCATGTTTTCACCACCTTAAAGCTTTGGCGAAGCCAAAGCTAACTTCGTAAGCAAACACCTAGCTTTGGCGAAGCCAAAGCTAACTTCGTAAGCGTAGACTAAGCTTTGGCTAGGACCAAAGCCGTACCTTTTGTAAAAATCACTTTGGTCACAGCCAAAGCTACATTCCATATGATGAAAGAGGATGCCGGGCTTACCCCGGCTCCCCTCCTATTACTTACCTGAGGAGCTTAAACCGAAGCGGCAAAGCCCTTCTTAAATTGATCGATTGCCGCTTTCAATGCGTTTTCGTTATCGGACGTCAGATCCTTCGTATCCGTAATGGATTGAAGAATTTCCGGTTTATTGCTTCCAATAAACGCAAGGAATTCGCTCTCGAAACGACGAACATCAGCAACCTCGATATCATCGATATATCCTTTAACGGCTGCGTACAAGCTAACCACCTGTTGTTCAACGGACAACGGCTGGTTTACACCCTGTTTCAGGATTTCCATCAATCTTGCACCACGGTTCAAACGAGCCAAGGTTGATTTATCCAGATCCGATCCGAACTGGGAGAACGCCTGGAGCTCACGATATTGCGCAAGATCCAGCTTCATGCCGCCTGCAACCTTTTTCATCGCTTTGATCTGCGCGGAACCACCGACACGGGATACCGAAATACCGACGTTAATCGCTGGACGCTGACCGGAGTAGAACAACTCAGACTCCAGGAAGATCTGTCCATCCGTAATTGAAATTACGTTGGTTGGAATGTATGCAGATACGTCAGAAGCCTGTGTTTCAATAAATGGCAGCGCGGTTAATGAACCACCACCAAGTTCATCGTTGAGTTTCGCTGCACGTTCCAGCAAACGGGAGTGCAGGTAGAAAACGTCACCCGGATAAGCTTCCCGACCCGGAGGACGACGGAGGAGCAAGGACAACTCACGATATGCTGCTGCTTGTTTCGACAAGTCATCATAGATGATAAGTGCATGCTCGCCCTTGTACATGAAGTACTCACCCATTGCGCAGCCTGCGTATGGAGCGATGTACTGCAGTGGAGCCGGCTCAGAAGCCGAAGCCGTAACAACAATCGTGTACTCCAGTGCGCCATGACGGCGAAGCGTTTCAACAACCTGTGCTACAGTGGATTGTTTTTGCCCAATGGCTACATAGATACATTTAACGCCGCTACCTTTTTGGTTCAGGATCGTATCGATCGCAACGGTGGTTTTACCCGTTTGGCGGTCACCGATGATCAGCTCGCGCTGTCCGCGGCCGATAGGTACCATCGCGTCGATCGCTTTAATACCTGTCTGCATAGGCTCATGTACGGATTTACGGTCGATAACGCCTGGTGCGCTGCTCTCAACTGGACGGTAGGCAGCCGCTTCGATCGGGCCTTTGCCGTCAAGCGGTTGACCCAGCGGATTGACAACGCGTCCTAGCAGAGCTTCACCTACAGGAACCTCCATAATACGTCCTGTGCGCTTAACCTGATCGCCTTCCTTGATTTCAGAGTAAGGTCCCAGGATAACGACACCGACATTGCTCTCTTCAAGGTTCAGCGCCAGACCGAACACGCCGTTCTGGAACTCCAAAAGTTCCCCGGACATCGCGTTCTCCAGGCCGTACACGCGAGCAATACCGTCACTTACTTGAATTACCGTACCTACTTCAGAGACAGTGATATCGGATTTATATTCTTCAATTTGACTTTTGATTAAAGTACTGATTTCTTCAGGTCTGATACTCAACGTTTTCACCCCTATCTACTATGCTCGTCTATTAAAAGACTTTTCAAGACGTTCCAGCTTCCCGGCAAGGCTTCCGTCATAAAGCTTGTCGCCAATGACAACTTTCAGGCCGCCGAGCAAACTCTCGTCCACAACATTGGTCACCCGGATATTCTGATGGGCTAACTGTCCGAATTCCGAAGCTACCTGTTCTTTTTCCTGATCGCTAAGCGGGTAGGTGGAGTACACAGTGGCGTCCGCCAATCCTAAGCTCGCACCTTGTATCTTCACATAACTGTTCAGCAGTTCAGCGAACATTTCTGTACGCCCTCTGTCGAGAAGCAATTCGATCGTGTTCAATACAGGCTGCGATACCTTCCCTGCCAACGCCTGGCTGATTACGTTCATCTTCACGGACTGGGGAATATTCGGCGTGGAGATGAATTTCTGAATGTCGGCATCGCCTTCAATGGCATGCACAACAGCGCGCAATTCCTCTTCCACTTCCAGACCCTTCTGCTGCTGAGCCGCCACTTCGAACAGCGCCCGCGCATACCGCTTGGCTGCTACTGTATTTTGGCTCATGGTCTGCCTCCTACCTCTTTAAGGTATTGATCCACCAGTTCTTCTTGCATATTGTCATTCTTAACTTCTTTTTCAAGAAGCTTGGAAGCAATTTTCACGGAAACGCTGCCCAGCTCGTTGCGAAGCTCAGCAACCGCTTTGGTTTTCTCGTTTTCAATGTCGCGTACTGCGTCAACCTTAATGCGTTCCGCTTCCTCCTTAGCGAGCCCAACGATTTGCTCGGCTTGCTTGCTGCTAGTCTGTCTGGAACGCTCGATAATATCGTGAGCCTCTTGACGTGCCTGATTCAGTGCTTGTTTTTGCTCTTCAACATACTGATGCGCCTGCTCACGTGTTTTCGAAGCCTCGTCCATTTGGCTCAAAACCAATTCCCGGCGTTGCTCCATAATCGCAAACAATTTACCGAATGCGAACTTATGAAGCAGTACATACAGAATAGCAAATGCCAGAATTGAAATTAAAATAGTCTCCCAAAGTACTGCCATGGTTTAAAAGTCACTCCTTTCCGTTAATGCGAAGTGCAGTTCTTAACAAAACGAAGGCGCGGATGGCATCGGCCCTCCCCGCCAAACCGTTGTATTCTTATTAAGAAAACATGATCAAGAAAGCAATAACGGTAGCAGCGAGTGGAACTACCTCGACGATACCAACACCGATAAACATTGTCGTTTGCAACGGACCACGAGCTTCAGGCTGACGAGCGATAGATTCTACTGTTCTACTTACGATCATACCGTTACCAAGACCTGCGCCAAGAGCGCCCAAACCTACTGCAATAGCTGCTGCCAAAAATTCCATTGTTAAATATCCTCCTTAAAATTGGTTCAAAATTTTGAAATATTGTTTTGATATAATGATCTCTTTCGAATCCTCCATGACGTTTGCGGCATGATTCGTCCGAGCTTATTAATGAGCTTCTTCTTCATGAATCGTAGTTTGCGCGATGTACACCATCGTCAGAATTGTAAAGATAAACGCTTGCAATGCACCAACGAAGATACTAAAACCTTGCCATACCGCCAGGAATGGAATCCCGAGGAAACCCATTTTTAGAATAACGGTAATGAGTACTTCCCCTGCAAAAATGTTTGCAAACAAACGGATAGCAAGCGCAATCGGCTTCGCCAAGTTCTCGATAATATTCAGAGGGAGAAAGATTGGGAACGGCTCAATGTAGTGCTTCAGATAGTGCTTACGATTCAGCTTCAAGCCCAGATAGTTCATGAGAATGAACACGACAATCGCCAGCCCCGCGGTGACCGATACGTCAGCCGTCGGCGACTTCCACCACAAGACGTGCGCCAAATGCCCATCATGAAGGTCTTTCGTCGCTTCGATCGTAAAACCGAAGACCTTGAAATTCGCAGGCAAATCGGTAATAACTGCGAACGGAAGTCCGAGCAGGTTGGCCACGAAGATGAACAGAATCAAGGTCAAGCCGAGCGAGATGTATGCTTTTCCTTTTTTCAAATCCATAGCGCTAGCTACGATGCCTTGCACAAATTCTACGACCCACTCCATGAAGTTCTGCATTTTGGAAGGGTTTTCGACAGATAGATTCCGAACCGACAACCGAGCAAGAACAAAGACAATAATCCCCGTTACAAGCAGCATGATGACAGCTGATAGGTCAAGTCGAAATCCACCTAAATCAATAATCGGTGATTCATGCATGAAATTGTTTTCACCCCTTTCCAATAAGCGTTGATCAATTCTTGGTTCTCAAGCTAACAATGATGCTGACTGGAATGGTCAACAATTGGGGAATGAACAAACCCACAATCGTCGCGGCGAGCGACACGGGTTCAAGCCTCGCAGCAATCATCACAATCAAAAACGCGATACAAAGTCTTGTGACAAATCCAAAACTGAAACGTCTGCGCTCCCGGCTCACCGCCAAATCCGCAAGCTGCCTCACTTTAATGGAAAGAAAGCGTACGTTGAACAAGCCGCCAACCATACCCAATATCAAGCCTGATATTTCAGGTCGATATTCCGGATACATTGCCCATCCCAAAAACAAAGCAGATAATAAGAGTATTGTTACTCTAGTTACACCGTTCACAATGGATGTAGTCAAATCATTCACTTTGCGCCCCCAAATACTTCTTAATGAGAAGAGCAATATTCAAAATCCCTATACAGAGCCCTATAACGGTTCCAATCGCCAACCAGTATCTGGGCCCGTCCAGCCATTCAGCCAGCCATCTTCCCGCAAAAAAACCGATGAGAATGTAAGCGGCAAGCAAACCGCCCGCCCCGCTAATGTATAGCGCTATCAACCAAGGGTTATCTTGACTTTTCGGATTTTTCATATGAACCTCTAATCCCAACTCATTTTACTGAATATAACAAGAGTTTGTCAATGAATCGATTTGATGGATTTACCGTGTAAAATCGGCGTTTTGAGCAGTCTAAATAACGCAAAACGCCGCGGTAACCGTACAGTTCAACTGTATGCTGTCCCCTTGCCCATCAGAATACGGTAAACTATACCTTTGTGAACATTCTGTGAAATTCTTCTGGACGCTCTTTTCGGATGCCAAAATGGTGCAAAATCGCATTGACAATTCGCTGTGAAGCTTGTCCATCGCCATACGGATTAGCAGCCTTGCTCATCTTTTCGTAGAGCTCCTGATCGGTCAGAAGAACCTTAATGCGTTCATACACATTTTCCTCCTGGGTGCCTACCAGCTCCAGGGTACCGGCCTCAATGCCCTCCGGACGTTCGGTCGTATCCCGAAGCACCAGCGTCGGCACGCCGAATGACGGAGCTTCCTCCTGCATGCCGCCGGAATCCGTAATGATGAAATGCGTATGGGTGTAAATATTGTTCATATCCACGACATCCAGCGGATCAATTAGCTTGATGCGCGGGTGATCTCCCAGAATGCGATGAGCCGGCTCTTTAACAGCTGGGCTTGGATGTACAGGATATACGATGGCAATATCCTCAAATTCATCGGCAATGCGCTTTACGGCTTCAAATATTTGACGATGCGGCTCCCCTTGGGATTCGCGGCGGTGTGCCGTCATCAGGATCAAGCGTTTGCCCTTCGCCCAGTCCAGAACCGGATGGGTATAACCTTCGCGCACCGTGTACTGGAATACATCCGTAGCCGTGTTACCCGTTACATAAATGCGGGAATCCGGCTTGTTCTCCTTGCGGAGATTCTCGGCGGACCAGTCCGTCGGCGCAAAGTGAAGATCAGCAAGCACGCCGGTCAGCTGACGGTTCATCTCTTCCGGATAAGGATTCAGCTTGTTCCATGTGCGCAGACCCGCTTCCACATGGCCGACTTGAATCTGCTGCAGAAAGGCTGCATAGCTGGCCAGGAACGTTGTCAGCGTATCGCCGTGCACCAATACAATATCGGGCTTGGCTTCACGCAGAACAGGTTCAAGACCCTCCAGGACGCGCACGGTGATCTCGTTGAGCGTCTGACGGTCCTTCATGACATCCAAATCATAATCCGGAACAATCTTGAACACATCCAGCACCTGATCCAGCATTTGCCGATGCTGCGCAGTAACACAAACGACCGATTCGATATGCTCAGGGTGACGTTGAAGCTCTAGAATTAGCGGCGCCATCTTGATGGCTTCGGGGCGGACCCCAAATATCGTCATCACTTTCACTTTTGACATGTTTGAAAATACCCCTCTTTGCTTGTTTTCAAATATTCAAGACGTACGAGTGACTGGCTTGGCTCTTATTTCGTGCCGTACAGCCGATCCCCTGCATCACCAAGGCCCGGTACGATGTAACCATGGTCGTTAAGACCCTCATCGAGAGCAGCAACATAAATGTCCACGTCCGGGTGGGCATCATGGACAGCCTTCACACCTTCCGGTGCAGCCACGAGGTTCATCATCTTGATCTGGGTACAGCCGCGTTTCTTCAGCACGTCGATCGCAGCGATAGCGGATCCGCCCGTCGCGAGCATCGGATCAATGACGATCAATTCCCGTTCCGTCACATCGGTTGGAAGCTTCGTATAATATTCTACAGGCTGAAGCGTTTCGGGGTCACGGAACAATCCGACATGCCCTACCTTTGCCGCTGGAAGCAGCTTCACAACGCCGTCCAGCATGCCCAGACCGGCGCGCAGGATCGGAACCAAGCCGAGCATGCGGCCGGAAATGACTTTCCCTTGGGTTTCAGCTACCGGCGTCTGCACGGATATCGATTCAAGAGGAACCTCCCGCGTAATTTCATAAGCCATCAAAGTCGCGACTTCGTCTACCAATTCGCGAAAGTCTTTTGTGTTAGTCCGCATATCGCGGATAAATGTAAGTTTGTGTTGAATCAACGGGTGATCACAAATCACCAATTTTCCCATGTCTGGTCCCTCCGGTTTGAGTACAAATGTTATTTCAATATGGGCGTAAATATTTGTGAGCTCCATAAATCCTGTCTATTATATCATTCCCTCTAGTCAATTGACACCTGCACGAGTCATGTTTTATTCCATGAGTTTTTGACCTTATAACGGAATCGGATCTTCTTCTGCCCTGAACCTAGGTTTTCCATTCTCGCCTATATTGATGCTAACCGCGAAAGGACCTGACTGGGAAAATGAGAGCATAGCAATCTGGCCAGAATGTTCATAGCTCCTAAAAGGACCCCACCTGCATCAGGCGGGGTCCTTATATCATAGGCTTCTTACGCGAAGGAAACTGTGATTAATATTTCATTTCAGCATAGAGAGGATATTGATCGGTAAGCTCAGCCACCAAACGGCCTGCTTTTTCGAGCGTTGCCTCGTCTTTCGGCTGCTTCAATGTCATGGCGATAATTTTCGCGATGTTCACCATCGCTTGCTCATCCATACCGCGGGAAGTAACCGCAGGGGTACCAATACGGATACCGCTCGTTACGAACGGGCTGGTCGGATCAAACGGGATGGCATTCTTGTTCACGGTAATCCCGATCGAGTCCAGAACCTTCTCCGCGTCTTTGCCGGTGATGTCCAGATTACGGGTATCCACCAGCATCAGGTGGTTATCGGTTCCGCCGGAAACGATGTTCAGGCCTTCCTCGATCAGGGTATCGGCCAGCACTTTCGCGTTCTTCACGACATTCTCTGCATACGTCTTGAAAGACGGATCCAAGGCTTCGCCAAGCGCAACGGCTTTGGAAGCAATCACATGCATGAGCGGGCCGCCTTGGGAGCCGGGGAATACCGCTTTATCGATCGCTTGCGCCCAAGCCTTTTTGCACAGAATCATACCGCCGCGAGGTCCGCGAAGCGTCTTATGCGTCGTTGTCGTTACAAAATGGGCATGCGGAACCGGATTCGGATGAAGACCTGCCGCAACGAGTCCTGCAATATGAGCAATGTCGACCATGAACAACGCGCCTACGTCATTGGCGATGGCAGCCAGCTTTTCAAAATCAATAATGCGAGGATAGGCACTTGCACCCGCCACGATCAGACGAGGGCGATGCTTGAATGCCGCTTTGCGGACTTCGTCGTAATCGATAAGGAACGTGTCTTCTTGCACGCCGTAGGCAACGAAATTGTACAGAAGGCCGGAAGCGTTAACCGGGCTTCCGTGAGTCAAATGGCCGCCATGGGCCAGGTTCATGCCGAGCACGGTATCTCCAGGCTTCAAGGCCGCCAAATATACCGCCATGTTCGCTTGGGCACCGGAGTGCGGCTGAACGTTGGCATGCTCGGCTCCGAACAATTCTTTGGCGCGGTCACGGGCGATATCTTCCACGATATCCACACGCTCACAGCCACCGTAATAGCGTTTGCCAGGGTAGCCTTCCGCATATTTATTCGTCAGCACCGTCCCCATTGCTTCCATAACCGCTTCGCTGACAATATTCTCAGAGGCAATCAGCTCAATGTTGCTGCGTTGACGCTTCAGCTCCAAATCCATCGCTTCCAATACAGCCGGGTCACTCTTCCGCAAATGTTCCATCATGTTCATATCCTCCCATAATCCATCGTTATTTTTTCTTGCAAACTTAAAACTACAAGTTGTCATCATTGAAAAAGCGAGTTCTCATTCGAATCAATCGCACAGCGTGGAATCATCCCTCTGCTCGAGTCGGTACACCGCACGTTCTCCGCCGATCAGCTTGGGGCGGGTATAAGCCGCAGTTACGCGCGCCTCCCCGATATAACGCTCGGTCGGCCGGAATGGAACCGCCACTCTCCGCAAATGCATGCCGATCAGCGTCTCGCCGATATCGACACCCGCATGGGCTTCAATCGATTCCGCAAGGCAGGGCTCCTTCATGCTGCGGTAAGCTGCAGAAGCCATCGACCCGCCCGCACCCGGAATGGGAACTGCCGCCACTTCCGTCAAGCCCAGCCGCTCGAGCAGCTCGCGTTCCATGACAAGCGCACGGTTCAGATGCTCACAGCATTGATAGGCCACCGCGAAACCGAATTCCGCTTGAACCGCGGCAATGCCCTGGAGAAGCTGCTGCGCCGTTTCAAGAGCGCCGCCCGTACCGATTCGGCGTCCAACCACTTCACTGGTGCTGGCTCCGATGACCAGCACTTTACCCGGGCCTAAATCGGCCGCTTCGGCCAGTTCGCGGACAATACGCGCTGTCTGTTCGTTCAAGGAAACCTTGGAGATATCCGTCATGTCACAGTCCTCCCGATGATTTTTTCACAGAAGATGCTTCAATCCCATATCACGATAGCCGCAGCTGTATTACGCGTTCACTTATCGCGATTCATTCTTCAGGTAACGCTCCTCGATGGCCTTGATCTTGTTCACGCGGCCGACATGGCGCTCGCCATGACTGAAATCCGTCGTCAGCCATGCGCTGACGATTTCGGCAGCAAGTCCGGGACCGACGACACGCTCACCCAGCGCAATCACGTTGCTGTCGTTATGCTCGCGCGTCGCTTTAGCTGAGAACACATCATGTGTCAGCGCGCAGCGAATGCCCGGCACCTTGTTGGCCGCAATGCTCATGCCGATCCCCGTACCGCAGATCAGAATGCCGCGGTCCGCTTCACCCGAGACGACCTTCTCGCACACCGGAAGGGCATAATCGGGATAATCCACGGAGTCGGAACAGCCGCAGCCCAGATCCTCCACCTCGTGTCCAAGACCCCGAATGACTCCCACGATTTCCTCTTTCAGACGAATGCCGGCATGATCCGTACCCAATGCAATTTTCATCTATGAAAAACCCCCTCGTATGTTCGCTTTTGCGTTTTAGCTTGTTTCATTATAACCCAAATCGGGCGCAAAAGACGAAAAAAGAGCAGTCGGCGCACGTATTGTGCTCCAAATGCTCTTTGCCCAGGCGACCGGCCGTATATTCCGATGCTCCATCGTGGTTTCATCCACTTCGTCGCCAGTTACACCGGATCATTTGTTTTTCAACTTCATCTTAAAGCAATACCATGCGAAAGGCAAGTGGCTTTTTAGCCCAATGGCAGGCTTTATATCTCTAAAAGCTAGACTTAATTATGTCGATCCGCTTCCAGCTTGTCCAAAAGACGGAACAACGCTGTCCGTATCTCTGCGGCCGTCGCTTCATATTCCTCCCGCGAGCCTCCGAAAGGATCGGAGATATCGAAGCTCGGGATGCGCTGACGCAGCTCGATCAGACGCTCCCGGTCACGGTCGCTGACATCGTGGCCCAGAGATCTGGCCAGCTCAAGCGCTGCATACAGACTATCCTGCTCCCGCAGATCGTCCAGCACCCGGCGGTCATCCTCAACAAACTCTTTCAGCGTGTGCATCTTGTCTGCGGCGTGCGGGAACTGCCTTATAGCATACTGCTTATGCGACTGGGTCAGCGTCAGAATCAGATCCGCCCATTCCACCAGGTTCGCGGTCAACGGCTTGGACACCAAGCGTTCCTGGATATCCTGGTCTCGCAGGATGGATTCCGCATGATGGGACACCGGCATTCCGTCCACGGCCGAGACGCCGGCGGACTTCGTTTCCAGCGGAATGCCCCGTTGTTTGGCAAGCTTGCGCAGCATGCCTTCCGCCATTGGACTGCGGCAGGTATTTCCCGTGCAGACAAACAGTATATTTTTCACGGTCCGTTCCTCCCGTTCGTAGGTTCTTTGGGGCTATTGTAACAAATATTGCGTCAAAAAATAAACATGGTGCCAAAGATAACCAAAATCAGTCCGCCCAGCATTTCACCGTACTCCCCCAGCTTATTGCTTACCTGACGGCCAAGCAGCAAACCGAGAATGGACAGCAAACCGCCCACGACCCCGAAGGAAATTACGATTAACAGCACATCATCCACAAACATTCCGAGCGAAACGCCTACCGAGAAGGAGTCGATGCTGACGCTAAACGAAAACAGCAGCATGCCTAAAAATGCGGTAGGATGTATTCGCTGCCCTTCTCCGCCCCGCAGGGCGTTATACATCATATGCCCGCCCAGTAAAAGCAGCAGCCCGCCGGCAGCAAGCCCTGTGACGTGGCCCAGTAACATGCCAACGTAGCGGCCGGCAAATAAGCCCAGCAGCGGCATCAGCATGTGAAACAACGCGATCATGAAGCTGATGCCCAGCATATGGCCTAAGCGCATACCGCCTCTCATTCCAACTCCGATTCCAAGCGAAAATGCGTCTAGCCCGAGTGCAATTGCCATCAGCAGAATCGCCGCAAGCTGTCCCGATTGGACAGACGCCTCCAGCATGCCCATTCCCCCAAGTCCCATGGTCTTGTACACCATATGCGGACAAGGGGTAAATGATGCCAACAGCGTTCATGCGGCTGCTTTAATTCACGTCGATGATGTGGTGTCCCGCGGCCTTCAGCAGCCGGTTCATGACGGCTGCTCCGAGGCCCTGCTCCGGGCACGCTTCGGCCAGGATGAAGGTTGCGCCTTCGTCATCGAACCGGCGCAGGCCGGCGTACAGCCGGCGGGCCGCTTCCTCCGGCGCGGCCAGGCTGCCGAGCGAGACGGCAACGTCCGCGCGGTAGTGACCGATGCGCTCGTCGAACGACAGCACGCCGGTCACCTCCCCGCGCCGGGCAGCCGCCTCAAGCTCGGCCGCGATGCGTGCCGACACGGCGTCGGCACGCGGGCCCTGCACCACGCACATCGCACCCTTCGGTGCGTAGTGCGTGTATTTCATGCCCGGCGAGCGCGGCGCCGGGCTCTCCGCCTCCCCGGCGGCGCGATGCAGCGCCGGGTCCATGCGCACGCTTGCCGCAACCGCGGCAAGCTGCTCGGCCGTGACGCCGCCCGGGCGGAGCACCGTGACGGCGCCGTCTTCGCCGACTTGCACCACCGTCGACTCGACGCCCACCCCGGCAGGGCCGCCGTCGAGGACGCCGTCGATCGCCCCGGCCAAATCCTCCAGGACATGGCTGGCCAGCGTAGGGCTTGGCCGACCGGAACGGTTCGCGCTCGGCGCAGCCAGCGGACGCCCGGCGGCACTGATCAAGGCCAGCGCCACGTTGTGATCCGGCATCCGCACGGCAACGGTATCGAGCCCCGCCGTCACACGAGGGGATACAGCACCCGGTTTAACGGGCAGTACCAGTGATAGCGGCCCAGGCCAGAACCTTGCCATCAAGGCCCTTTCCGTCTCATTCACATGAAGGACCAAACCGTCAAGCTGAGTAAGCTCCGAAATATGCACGATTAATGGATTGTCCGACGGCCGGCCCTTCGCAGCAAAGACACGCTCGACCGCTTCCGTATTACCGGCGTCTGCACCAAGCCCGTAGACTGTTTCCGTCGGAAAGGCCACCGTTCCGCCCCGCTCGAGCACCTGCCCCGCTTCCTCCAGCGCCTGCTTCGCTTCTTTCTCCAAACTCAAGCTCTCCCTGGAAAGCAAGTTCGATACATGCCACACTTGGGTTGATTTTTGAGCAGCCTGGCGGAAGCCGTTATCCCGCTGCTGGCTAGGCTCCATGCCATTCCCGTTCTGTTCCATTCCTATCCCAAACTTTCTGTATATGAAATATATAAACTCTAACGTGTGTGTTGCCTATGCCCCAAAATAAAAAGCGCTTTTCGTTCTTCAGTCCCGTGCCGGTTCCCATTCAAACCAGTCGCGCCAAAGAGAAAGCACTCTTCTAGAGGTTGTTCAAAAAGTCCGCTTTTGATAAGAAAACCAATCGAGGTCAATTCAAGGACGAGCGACCGCGATTTAAAGATAGGTTTTCTTGCGATATAGAATTTCATCAACTCCGTTGATAACTTATAAATTCTATATCTAACACGAAGCGAATCAGGTAGCAGCTCGGCATCGAATCTTGAATTCAGCTGGGCCTTCCGGTGCTGAAAATCCGACTTTTTGAACTCGCACTTCTACATCAAAGTTTATCATACCCGATCAGGATTGAAAATCAACTCGCTTATAATCCTAAAACAAGCTTACCACCCAGTTCCAAATGCCAAGGAACATATCCCACAAGAAGAAGCGGACCTCCGGTTCACTGTCGCCTGCATTCTTCGGAGCTTCCTCTTGGGAAGCCTCGCCGGCCTCTGCTGAAACCGTTTGGATACCTGCGTCAACAGGCTGCGCCGCCGCATCCCCGCTGCCACCATCGATGAAACAAAGCGGCGGGAACAAGACGCACCACCAGTTCTGCCCTTGACCTTCGCCTAACGTAATACGCAGCGCATCGTAATCGCCGGCCGGATACACCGTGCCCCCGTATAACTTCGTCGGGAACGGCACAACGCCAAGCTCTACGGTGTAACTGTATGTAATCCCTCTTTTCTTCAACTCTTCACCCACCAATTGGCGGATTTCCGGAAGATGCTGCCGGGTTAATTCTTTGGCGTCTTCCAGGCTTTGCGGGTTCTCCAGCTGCAGGACCCAGAGCTGCATTTGCTCAACGACCGAATCACGAATCTCTCTTTTGACCAGCTGATCGGACGGGCTATCGGAATTCGCCAGTATGCGAAGTCGTATCGATTCCTGAGGGATCGGACCGCCAACAACGGAAGCATCAATCTGCTGTCCTTCCCAAGCCATGATGACCATAAACATACAGGATAAGAGCACAACCATTTTTTTTGCGATAATACGGAGGGTTTCACTATAATTTTTCATCTCGGACAACCGCCTCTCTATGAACGAAACTCTATGATGCTATCAGTATGTCCGAAGTTAAGAGATTTAGACCTGCAAATATACAATTTTCATTTTAAAAATTCTGTTTTATACAAAGTTAGTCCAACTGTTATCTTTTAACCATTTCACACCTAAAGAAGCTGTGTCCGTTAAGGTATTCTGCTAAGGATGAAAACTATCAGTTTCATAAAATTATGAAAACTTTACTATAGCGATGAAGCCAATAAGGTCTATATAAACTAAGAACACGCTTTTCTAAATCTCAAAATAAATCTTTAGTTATATAAGTCGACAATCAATGTACAATTCAACCCTCCCTTTGACAACTATGTCTATAATTGTTAACCTATTAATAGGGAATATATACCAAAAAATATAATATAGAGGAGGGCAGGGTTTTATTTCAAAATAAAAAAATGTAGAAAGAGGTAGATTTTCATGAAATCAAAAAAACTTCTAATTTCTTGTATGATGGCTCTTTCAGTGATGACTATTTCGACTCACGCAGCTGATACTGAGATCGTTAGCCTTAAAAGCAGTCCTACTTCAGTAGAGACCAATAACTATTCATCAGGGATTGAAATAATTCCATATGGGACTAGTGCCCCAACATCTCTATGGAACTTAGGAAATGGCCCCTATGATGCAGAATTCGGAGCTTTGCGTAATATTTTATATACAAACTATTATTTCACACCCAATTCAAATGGAGAATTATTTATGCATGGACGTATATGGGAAGAAACAGGTGATTCTAGCGGCACCTACAAATATAAAATCATTTGTTATGATGCATCAACAAAGAGAGCAGTTACTGAGACTAGTGGAGTAACTAACGGATATGGAACTGATGTTAACATTCGCTTCTATAATCTTGACAAATCTAAGAATTATTACTTTGGATATCAGAATCTTGACGGCTCCTGGTCGACCTTAGGGGGCTATACAACAATTTCTCGTTAAAAAAGTACTTTCATTTGAATATAAATACTTAATTTGCTTTAATTATTATTAAAAGGAAAATAAGGGGGCGTCCCGAAAGATCTTAGATCTTGCGGGACACTCCCTTATTTTTTGCGTTGAAAGACGCTTCGTGTACGAATCGGCCCTTCCATCGCTAATATGAACGAGATCTGTCAAGTGGTTGTTTGAAACTCCCTTAGTCTTCCCAACAGTCGGGAAGATCCGTTGCAATCCAAAATGAAAAATAACCCCCCTCCAAAAATCCGTTTGGGTACTCCGTAAAGATCTATTGCGCCGGTTGCAAACCTACGAGTAGCATCAAGAAAGACTCGGGGATCGAACCAACTACAGCAAACCGACCCTGACGCGACCTTTATGCGTATGAAAGAAGACCACAAGCGCAATAGTCAACATAAGCCGGGGTACAGAAGAAGTGTGAAGAGAAGTCCGCTGGATCGACAACTGGACCTATGACGAAAATAGTGATACTAGCAACGCCTGGGCGGAAAGCCCAAGGAAACCGTGAGATCCGTGTGAGCCTGAAGTATTTGCTCCAGAAACAAAAAGCTCGGCAGCAGCTTAAAAGCGAGGAAGGATACCGTAATCACGGTACATGATCGAGCCGGAAAGTGTCTCTGGCAAATAAAGAACAACCGAAAACTCCGCCGGTTTCTGCTTCGAGGATTATCCAAAGTGAGTTTGGAGATCGTATTGCCTTCGCTTGCCCACAATTTGCTGAAGCGAGCAACCATTAAACAAAAAGGTCGAAGACCAGCGCTCTAATTGAGTCTGTCTTCGACCTTTTTTATGGGTACATGAATGAATTTATAGCTGTCTTTTAAAAAACAATATATATTTAGGACAGCCACTTCTTGGATAAATGATTATTTAGTTCGGTTGATATAGATCAACTCACATTCATTACACTAATCCCCGAGGAAAATACCTAAGCATGCTTAGGGGTCCGTGGGCGGTGAGCATGCGGATCCGGCATATCTTCCTCCACTTCCTGTCCATGCAGCTTCACGCTCATGGCTACTCCCAGACTGGCCATACTGATCACAAGGGAAGTTCCCCCGTAACTGATGAAGGGCAGCGTAATCCCGGTCAGCGGCATTAAGCCGATAAACATGCCGATGTTCTCGAAGATCTGATATAGGAACATGGAGACGATCCCAATTATGAGAAACGGACCGGCACGTTCGCGAGACTCGAGAGAAATCAGTATCATACGGTGAATCAAAATAAAATACAGCAGGAGTAGTATAGAAGAGCCAATAAATCCATATTCCTCAGCTATCTGCACGAAAATTGAATCCGAATAGGTGTACGGTACTCGGCCCGATTGCACCGATGACCCCTGCATATAACCTTCTCCACTCATCCCCCCGGAAGCAATAGCCAATTTAGCATTATGCGTATGATAGCCAGCACCAGCTATATCAGACTCTTCAGGCATAAGCCATGGATCAATTCGATCCAGCCAGTGCGAACGGCTCCCTTCCTTCATGAATGCTGAAATTTCGTCATGATAATGAATGTATGCTTGTATTCCACCGAAAGCTGAACCAGCTAGGAGAACCAAGCCAATCAAAGCGTGGGAAATTTTTACATTCCCAATCCAAAGCAATCCAAGCAGAATAATAACATAACTGAGCGCATTTCCGAGGTCATTGATCCCCATAACGAGTGCAAAGGGAATGAATGCAAGCAGACCGATCGGGATCACATCCTGAAAAAAAGACAGCTGCTGTTTATTTTTACGAACCAATACATATGTTAAAAAAATTATCAGGACTAGCTTGAACATCTCGGCAGGCTGCAAGCTCGTAAAACCGAGTTTAATCCATCCCTTTGATCCATTTATTTCTGCCCCAAAGAACATTACAAACACCAGCAATGCCAATCCTCCAAGGTAAATATATAGAGCATACTTCGTGAGAACCCGGTAGTCCAGCAAGCTCATTCCAAAAAAGGCTATAAACCCCACGATATAAAACAGAATCATATTTATATGATAGCCGTCCCATTTCGTTCCCTGGGTCGCACTGTATAATGACGTAATGCTGATACCCATCAACAAAACCAGTACAAAAACAATAACGTAATCCATCTTCTTAAATTTCCGAAGCATGCTTTTGGTCCCCCTGTGCCCGGAGCTTTTAATACTCCGATTTGCCTGTCCAGGCTATATAACGATTATTCGACAAGAAAGTTTGCGTGTATTTCTAGTGGTTACAGATTTTATGAACAACCCGGGAAACAGTGTGCCATTAAGAGTTTTCAGGGAACATGCCCATACAGCCCCTATTGATATTCTAAAAGATTTCTACCATGAACACAATTCATAAGCATCCTGTGGTTATCCCACTCCAAACACAAAAGAGATGCTGCTGTATTCGATAGCATCTCTTGATTTCCATAACATCGGCCCCCATAAATGTACTAAGCGTATATGATTAACAGCCTGTAATCCTATGAAGCCCACATTATAGAACAGAATCAATCCGTCCTCAACATAATTCGTAAGAGTTAGGAGACAAAATTCTCAGCACCCGAGAGAGCCTGAATTGGCAAAAACGTTCAGCGTAAAATTCCCAAGACATGCCTGTCAATGCCCGCCAAATCCGGCACCGTGACGATTTCCTTCCAGTGCCCTGCACTCCGTAAAAGCTCTGCCACATCCCTGGCTTGGCCTATGCCCAGCTCAAAGGCAATCAGCCGCGGCGGCGCTGACAGCAAGGGAAGCTGCGCCATCATGATCCGGTACGGATTCAAACCGTCCGACCCGCCATCCAGTGCCGTTCGCGGCTCATAGTCGCGGACTTCGGGCTGGAGCCCCTCAATATCCTCCGCCGGAATGTAAGGCGGGTTGGAGACGAGGATGTCCGGCGCCATGCCGGCGAACGGCTCCAGCAGGTTCCCCTGCCGGAACTCTACATCGGCATTCAGATGCTTCGCATTACGCGCAGCAACCTCCAGCGCATCAGGCGAAATATCGCTCGCCAGCAAATCCCACGCCGCCTCCTGCAATGCCAGCGTAATAGCAATGGCCCCGCTGCCGGTGCCGATGTCTATGGCCTTTAACCTTTTTGATCGCGGAGTGAGCTCCCGTCCATATTTCAGCACCGCTTCCACGAGCAGCTCCGTTTCCGGACGCGGAATGAGAACCGCCGGCGTAACTTCAAACGGCCGGCCGTAGAACTCCTGCTCGCCGATAATATACTGCGCAGGGACGCCCTGCGCCTTGCGATTGATGACGTCCTCCAAGGCGTGGCGGCGGTCCGCCGGAAATGGCTCCGCGAGCGCCATATAATATGAGGTTCCCGACAATTCCAGCACATGCTCCAGCAGCAGCTGCGCATTCCGCTGCGGCTCCATCACCCGCATGGCGTCTAAAAAAGAAGAAGCCTCCACAAAGGCTTCTCTTATGCTGCGCTGCGGCGTCAATTCAAATATCATCCGCTTCAAAGCGTTATACTCCTTTTTCCATCGCTTCAGCCTGCTCCGCAAGGGTCAGCGCCGAAACGATCTCTTCAATCTCCCCGTTCATCACTTGATCCAGCTTGTGAACGGTAAGTCCGATCCGGTGGTCAGTTACACGGCTTTGCGGGAAGTTGTACGTACGGATCCGCTCACTGCGGTCACCTGTACCTACTTTGCTCTTCCGCTCACCGGCATACTTCGCTTCTTCCTCTTGGCGCATCATATCAAAGATACGGGCCCGAAGCACCTGCAGCGCCTTCTCCTTATTGGAGTTTTGCGATTTGCCGTCTTGGCACGTAGCCACGATCCCCGTCGGGATGTGCGTTACGCGTACCGCCGACTTGGTGGTGTTAACGGACTGACCGCCTGCACCACTGGAGCAGAAGGTATCTACGCGGATGTCCTTGTCATGGATTTCGATGTCCACTTCTTCCGCCTCCGGCATAACCGCCACGGTGGAGGTGGAGGTATGGATACGCCCGCCGGATTCCGTTGCCGGAATACGCTGAACACGGTGCGCGCCGCTCTCGAATTTCATTTTGCTGTATGCGCCGCGGCCATTGATCATGAAGATCACTTCCTTGAAGCCGCCCAGATCGTTCGTGTTGACGTCCATCAGTTCAACCTTCCAGCCTTGAGTATCCGCATAACGGGTATACATCCGGTACAGGTCGGAAGCAAACAGCGCCGCCTCGTCGCCGCCGGCAGCGCCGCGAATCTCGATGATCACGTTCTTGTCATCGTTCGGGTCCTTCGGCAGCAGCAAAATCCGAATCTTCTCCGCCAGCTCTTGCTCGCGCTGGGTAAGCTCCTCGATCTCCATTTTCACCATTTCGCGCATTTCGTCATCCAACTTTTCGCCCTGCATGGTTTTGGCAGCTTCGAGCTCTTCAATTACATTTTTATATTCAACATAAGCCTCATAAGCAGGCTGTAAATCGGATTGTTCTTTGGAATAATCCCTGAGCTTCTTGGAGTCATTAGCGACATCGGGATCGCACAACAGCTCACTTAACTTCTCATAACGGTCCGCAAGGGATTGTAATCGGTCCAACAAAGGAATTCACCTCTCTAAGATATATTCCTGAAGATATGCCTTTTTGCACTCCATTTCGCATCACAATGAAGTGTAAACGACTTTTTATTTTACCATGAAACGACGCATTTGACTAGCAGGCAGTTGACCGCACGGAAAGGTTCTCCCCTTCAAAAAAACCACGGTCCCATGCACAAAGTGACATGGAGCCATGGCCTTTGAATACTTCAATTCCTACACATTGAAACGGAAGTGCATCACATCGCCGTCATTCACAACGTACTCTTTGCCTTCCAGGCGAAGCTGTCCGCGTTCCTTCGCGCCGTTCATCGATCCGGCTGCAACGAGGTCATCGTAAGCTACAACCTCTGCACGAATGAAGCCGCGTTCGAAGTCGGTATGAATCACGCCTGCCGCTTGCGGAGCCTTCGTTCCTTTGCGGATCGTCCAGGCACGTACTTCCTGCACGCCTGCCGTAAAGTAGGTGTACAATCCCAGCAGACTGTACGCCGCCTTGATGAGACGGTTCAAACCAGATTCCTCCAGCCCCAGCTCCTCAAGGAACATCGCTTTGTCCTCGCCCTCAAGCTCGGCAATCTCGGCTTCAACCTTCGCGCTGATCGGAACCACGAGTGCGTTCTCCGCAGCCGCGAAATCACGAACCTGCTGCACGAAAGGATTGCTGTCGGCTTCCGTAACGCCGTCTTCGCTCAGGTTAGCCGCGTATAGCACCGGCTTCAATGTCAGCAGGTGCAAATCACGAACAATCAGCTTCTCATCATCGCTCAGTTCCACGCTGCGTGCCGGTTGATCGTTGTAAAGAGCTTCCTTCAGGCGCTCCAGCAATTCTACTTCCTGAGCATACTGCTTGTTGCCGCCCTTCATGTTCTTCTTCGCGCGGTCAATCCGCTTCTCCACGCTGTCGAGGTCCGCAAGGATCAGCTCCAAATTAATCGTCTGGATATCGCTGACCGGGTTCACTTTACCGTCAACGTGGGTAATGTTCTCGTCTTCAAAGCAGCGAACAACATGAACGATGGCATCCACTTCACGAATATGGGCAAGAAACTTGTTCCCAAGACCTTCCCCTTTGCTCGCCCCGCGGACCAAGCCCGCGATGTCCACGAATTCAAAAGCGGTTGGTACCGTTTTGTTCGGTTGAACCAGTTCGGTCAGCTTGTCGAGGCGCTCATCCGGCACTTCCACAACACCGACGTTTGGATCAATCGTACAGAACGGATAGTTGGCCGATTCGGCTCCCGCTTGCGTGATCGCATTAAACAATGTTGATTTGCCGACGTTTGGCAAACCGACGATTCCTGCTTTTAAAGCCATTTATGTGACAACTCCTTATCAGGTTTACTTCTATATTTGTAAGTATTACACAGCTTCGGTTCTTACCGCCGAAGCTACTAATGGTAAGCTAAACAATCTTATTAATTATAGCAGATACCCGATAGACTTCAACACGAATATACTGCCATCGCTATAAAGTAGATCCCGCCAATCACCCCGGCCATTCAAACGCGAATCAGCCGTTGGGTTGACTTCAGCGCATCGATATTCTCCGCGCCGATTCCGAACATCGCCGTCCGCAGCTCCAACTCCACCTGGGCAAGCCGCTGATCCAGCGCTTCCACCGATTCGACGGCCGATCCCAGGAGTCCACGCCCGAAGCCTGCCAGATCGGCGCCAAGCGAGAGCGCTTTAGCCGCATCGACGCCGCTTTGCAGCCCGCCGCTGCCGATAAGCGCACAGGTTGGCGCAGCTTCACGCACCTCCACGATACATTCCGCGGTAGGATTGCCCCACCCGGCGAAAGCCTCAGCCGCAGCGCGGCGAACCGGATCCGGGCTGCGGAATTTTTCAACCTGGCTCCATGAGGTACCGCCCGCACCAGCCACGTCGATGAAGGCCGCCCCGATATTCAGCAGGCTCCGCGCCGTTTCACCATCGATGCCCCATCCAACTTCTTTAATGCCGACCGGTACCGAAAGCGTACGGCACAGATCCTCAATTCGCCTAAGCAAACGGCCAAACCGTGTATTCCCTTCCGGCTGAAACACCTCTTGAAGTCCGTTTAAATGAAGGACCAGCATGTCCGCCCCCGCGATATCCACCGCCCGCTGACAATCGTCAAGGCCAAAGCCATAGTTCAGCTGCACCGCTCCAAGGTTGGCGATAACCGGCACGCTCGGCGCACTCTCCCGGACACGGAAAGTGGGAGCAAGCTCCTCCTTCTCCACCGCTGCCCGCACGGAGCCTACCCCAAGTGCCCAGCCGCGCCGCTGTGCGGCTTCAGCCAGACGTCTATTGATCTCTCCGGTGGCCTTGCTTCCCCCAGTCATGGAGCTGATCAGAAATGGGGTTCGTACGGAAAAACCAAGAAATGCAGTGTCCAGCTTAATATCTTCAAAGTCGATTTCAGGCAGTGCGGAGTGACGGAAGCGGTAACGTTCAAAACCGGTGGTTACCCCTACGGAGCCAACTTCTTCATTCAGGCATAAGCGTACATGCTCTATTTTTCGCTCGCCCGTAGGCACTTCCGGCACCAGCCTGCCCTCGGGTCTTTCCAAACCTCTGCCTGAAATGGTTTCAGCTGGTTTACCCGCAGTCTCGTTATGTTCTGAATTCATCCCGTGCCTCCTTATCCACTACGCTCATCCTTTAGATAAGCCATATATAAGCATATCATTGGCATCAGGTTATCCCGCCTGCATGATATGCACATCATCCATTGCAAAAATATAAACGACTCGGTCTTGACCCATTCTACCGCATGTTTTGAAAAAACAAACCCGAATATCATTCTACCCCGGCTTCCTAGGATCAACTCCGTCTCCATATCTCACACTTGCTGAATTGCAGAAACGAAGAGTGCGTCAGAACGGGACTTTCAAGTTAATTAACGGTATACAACAGCGATAGGAGGATGGGCTATCTTGGGTTTCCGCCATTTCATTCATAACCGCAATTCAGAAAATCTACCTACAACCGATTCAGGCACGCTGTTCGTGTCAGGGAAACCGAATACCAAAAGCTCCCGAACGCGAACAACGATTTTCATCTGCCTTGTCCTTCTTATACTATGGCTCATCGGCGTGATGATCTATCAGACTCATAAGCCACTACCGAAAGGGATCTCCTATGAAAGCCCGCTGTACCAGAGCGACGTTAAAATGTGGACCGACCTGACCTACCCCGGACCGGATGGTCAACCGGTACATGATCGCGAAATCGGACCGCGCATCGGTCAAATTATCGACGAATCCCGAAAATTCCTGGTTATCGATATGTTTCTGTTCAACGGCTACGCTCATAAAGATCAGGATTTCCCCAAAGTTAGCGAAGAACTTGCCCATCGCCTTGTTGCCCATAAGAAGAAATATCCCGATATGGATATCTTCTTTATTTCCGATGAAGTGAATACCGGGTATGGCTCCTATTCGCTGCCGGAATTCGAGGCCATGAAGGCTGCCGGCATTCATGTAATCATGACCGATGTCGACCGGCTGCGAGACTCCACGCCCGCCTATTCTGCCGTATGGCGCACATTCTTCCAGTGGTTTGGCCAGTCGGGTACGGGGACACTCCCCAATCTGATGGCCAACGAAGCACCCGATATTACGGTGCGCTCCTATCTGAAGCTGCTGAACGTGAAGGCCAATCACCGTAAAGTCGTCATCAGCGAGAACACCGCGCTGGTCACATCAGCCAACATCCATGACGCCAGCGCGTTCCACTCGAACATCGCCTTCGAAACGAGCGGGGACATCATCGGGGATATGCTTGCAGCCGAGCAAGCCGCCGTTAACCTTACAAGCCCGATCAAACTGCCGGAGTATGAGCCGGGCTCTAAGCCACCCGTCCAGCCTTCAGGTCAAGCTAACGATGTCGATGTTCGTTATTTGACGGAAGGGAAAATTTATAAATACGTTCTGGAGGCCATCGAGCAATCACAGCCCGGGGACACGCTCTGGATGGGGATGTTCTATCTGGCTGACAGCAAAGTCATGGGCCAGCTTCTAAAAGCTTCGGACCGCGGCGTTGATATACGCCTCATCCTGGATCCGAACCAGAACGCCTTCGGCCGGGATAAGATCGGCATCCCCAACCGTCCGGCTGCGGCCGAGCTCATCAAGAAATCCAAAGGGAACATCTCCATTCGCTGGTACAACACCGGTACGGAGCAGTATCATACCAAGCTCATGTACATTGCCAAACCGACGGGAAAATCCGTCATTACCGGCGGGTCGACCAATTTTACCCAGCGGAATCTGGCCGATCTCAACCTGGAAAACAACTTGTGGATAGCCGCGCCTAAAGATCATCCGCTTACCCGGGATCTGGACCGTTACTTTCATCGAATATGGTTCAACGAAGGCGCAGCCTTTAGTCTCGAAGCCGAGGCTTACCAAGGAGAAACGACATGGATGAAGGACATCCTGTTTAAACTGCAAAAATGGCTGGGCTTCACAACCTTTTAACAATTCCTTCAATAGTATGTATGTACTCGTATGAAGGCGGTCTAGGCCTGAATGGCCAACCTCCGCTTGGCCTACAGCAGAGGTGACATCAGTCGGGCGGCCGACTCCAGCAGCCGGGTCATGATTCTCTTTTTACGGGTATGATTGCGATCGTATAGGAGGGCGGATTCCAGATCCTGCTCGAAATCGGATACCAGCCTGCCAACACTTTCCGTATGAACGAGTAAAGCGTTAACCTCAAAATTAAGGTGGAAGCTCCGCATGTCCATGTTAGCCGTGCCAATGGTTGCAACCTCGCCGTCAACAATCAGCAGCTTCGAGTGCATGAACCCTTTTTCATATTCATATACCCTTACCCCGGCGTCCAGCAGATCCGGAAAATAGGAATGGGAAGCCAGGAAGGGCAGCCATTTGTCCGGCTTCGACGGAAACAGAATCCGCACATCAAGACCGGACAGGGCAGCAACCCTGAGCGCGGTGAATATGTCTTCATCCGGTATAAAATACGGCGTAGCCAGCCATACCGACTTTCGAGCCGACACAATCATGGAGAAGAAAATGTTCTTCAGGGCTCTTCGCTCATTGTCCGGTCCGCTTGCGATAATCTGAACGGCACCGGCACGACTCTCCAGTAAATCCGGTGAATAATAGATCGGCTCACTCGGCTGCTCTCCCGTCATGTACTGCCAATCCTGCAGAAAGACAACCTGGAGCGTTCTGACAGCCTCTCCACGAACAAGCATATGGGTGTCACGCCAGAAACCGAATGCCTTGCTGCGGCTTAAATACTCATCCCCTACATTCAATCCCCCAACAAATCCGACACTCCCGTCAATCACAACGATTTTGCGATGATTGCGATAATTTACACGGCTCGTGAAGAAAATCGTTTTTGGACTGCCGAATACGGCGACCTGTACACCTGCATCCCTCATCTCCTGCAAAAAGGAAGGCGGCAGCTGCAAGCTGCCAACGGCGTCCACCATAAACCGCACGGCAACCCCCTCTCTCGCCTTCCGAATTAATATTTCCTGGATCTGCGTTCCGATCGCATCCGGACGGTAAATGTAATATTCCATATGAATGTGATGCGCCGCTTGCTCCAGCTCCGCAATCAAAGCTGCAAATGTCTCTTCCCCGTCGGTCAGCACCTTGGTATCGCTCGAGAAGGAAATCGGCGTGCGTGCCAGGCGGGTAGACAGCTGAAGGAGCTGCTGCACTTCGGGCTTAAAGCAGGAGATGTCCGGGGTGTTCTTGCGGAGCACTTCGCTGGTGTATACCAGAACGTCCTTACGTGCCTTTTTGTCGTATTTTCTTCGCTTGAAATAATTCTGTCCAAACAAAAAATAAAACACAAGCCCCACGATAGGGACTAACGCCAAGAGCAGAATCCAGGCCATCGTGCTGGTGGGATGACGGTTCTCCATAAAAATCATGAAACCGATGGATACTACGGTTAGCGTGGAGAATATCCCGATAATGGTCCCGGTCGTCTTCCCGAAATAATCCAGGCCAAAATAATAAAACGCGAACAAAAGCGCGGTAATCAATACAGCCTGTATTCCCTTTCTCATATCGTATACCCCTTGTTCTTCATCGTTAAATGTCTCTATGTATGTACGATGCTGGTCACACCATATTCTACATGATCTCCCCCAGGAACTAAAGACTGTTCTCCGCGAGCTGACAAGGGACCGATGCCCCTAAAATAAAATATTGACAATGGTAACGCCATTTGTTAAAAATATAACTAACGACCGTTAGTTAGGAGGAATGTTATGAGTGCCGCCGATATTAAACAATCCGCCCTTGCCCACTTTGCCAAAAACGGTTACGAAGGGGCATCGCTAAAACATATTGCAGACGACTGCGGGATCAAAAAACCGTCGATTTATGCCCATTTTTCGAGCAAGAACGATTTGTTTCTGCAAGTACTTCAGGACGTATTCCAGCGTCAAGAGGAGTCGATGGTGGCCTATTTTCTAAACCATGCCGATTGGCCGCTGGAGCAGCAGTTGCACGGATTTCTTGAAAGCCGTCTCCAAGCTTATCGTCTGGATGATGAAGTGCGGTTCTTCATGCGAATGGCCTTCTTTCCGCCAAGTACGCTGTATGACGAAGTGATGGCGATGGTGTATCCGGTGCTGGATCAACAAGAGCAGAACTTGTCGAGGCTGCTTGCCGCGGGCTGTCCGGAGCATGGACGTATCATCCGTCATCCGCGCAATGCGGCGATTGCCTTTATGACCTTGGTGGATGGAATCCATCTGGAAACCGTGTACGGCGGGGAAGAACGGGCCATGAGACGTCTTGCAGCTGCTTGGCCAGTGTATTGGTTAGGGGTAACAAAGCAAAGATATAACCACAAGAGTTAATGTCTCCTATTTTACGCATAATGAAGAGGCTTAAGGAGAATAGGAACAGGAATCGGTAACCGTGAGGGGTTACTGTTGTTTTCATAAAAGGAGTGAACAATCATAATGAATCGCAACTGGATTTTTGTGCTGCTTGGTGGATTGGTTGAAATCATATGGGTTATGGGTTTGAAGCATTCCTCTAACATCTGGGAATGGATTGGAACCATAGCCGCCATTGCAGTCAGCTTCTATCTTATTATCGAGGCAGCCAAACGGCTGCCGGTCGGAACGGTGTATGCCGTATTCACGGGAATCGGTACAGCCGGAACGGTCGCGTCGGAGATGCTGTTCTTCGGGGAACCGTTTAAACTAGTCAAGGTGCTTCTGATCTGCGTGCTGCTGGCAGGCGTCATTGGCCTTAAGCTGGTTACGGCTGATCATGCGGAACCGGAGGTGAGCAAGTAATGGCTTGGATTGCACTTGTGTTTGCAGGATTGTTCGAAATCGGCGGCGTCATCGGCATCAAAGGCGTGTCGGAGCGCAAGGGATGGCAATATGTACTGATTTTGGCCTTATCTTTTGCCGCCAGCTTCTCCCTCCTCTCCTACGCCATGACCGTACTGCCTATGGGTACCGCTTATGCCATCTGGACGGGAATCGGGACGGTGGGCGGCGCCATCACAGGGATGCTCCTGTTCGGTGAACCGAAGGAATGGCGGCGCGTGCTCTTTATCGCCATGATACTGTGCTCGGCTGTCGGTCTAAAATTGATCAGTTAATTACTTTTGTAAAATTTCATGAGTTTTCAGAACCTAACGTAAAGGACGACCGTAGTAAAGTTGAAACGGTCGTTCTTTTTCATATATAATAATTCTTGACCTTATGGTCAATCCAAGAACCACAAAGTTCTCAAGTGAGGTGAGCTATTGATTGGCTGATAAAACGGCAGAAAAACGACAGCAAATTCTCATCACTGCGATGCAGCTGTTTTCCGCGAAGGGCTCTTCGGTTACCTCCATGCAGGAAATCGCCGAAGTATGCGGGATGTCGAAAGGCAGCCTCTATCTTCATTTCAAGTCCAAAGAGGAACTGGAAAAGAGCATTTACGAGCATATCGCAAGCCGGATTAAGGACGAGATTCTCCGGGTCGACCACGATCCGCTTCTCGGACCCAAGGAGCAGCTGCGCAAGCAGACGGAAGTGCTTCTAATCCATTTTCTGGAGATCCGGGAATTTCTCCTGAAGCAGTTCCATGATCAGATGCCGGGGAAACCGCCTTTTGACAAGGAAAACATGCGACAGGAAATGCTGGCTGCATTGCAGTGGTTTAACAATAAGCTGAAATCCATTTATGGGCCCGAAGTAGAGCCATACACATTGGAAATCGGCATGTTTATGGGCAGTATGCTGGGTTCGTATATCCGCTTCCTGTTCATGCCCGGGTTCCATTTGAATGTGGGAATCACCGCCGATCACCAGATTCAGCTGCTCGATGATATTGTGGACAGTATTCTGCGCAGACGGCCCGAGCCCCTGATCCCGATGGAGGCGGTGGGGCAGTTGGGCCAATTATGCCAAACCGACATTCGTACAACTCGTCACCCGCTCATCGTCATTAAGGCGATGAAGAATGAACTAAAGAAGATTCAGGTAGAGACGGATGTCCGGGAAGATGCAATGGAGTCGCTCAATATTATGGAGAAGGAACTACTTGCCCTCCAGCCCAGCCGGGCCGTTCTGAAAGGAATGCTTGCTAACTTGGAGGGGATCGAGGACCTTGAAGCATTGTTTGCGGAGCTGAAGGGCACCATTGTTACCGTGCTTGAAAGCTATCTGACACCCGGTGGAATGATGCAGAGAAATTAGTCTAAGTTAGAGACATAGAGTTTTGGAGAGGAGAGAGAATCGCCTAATGAAAGGAATTATCAATTTCTCGCTGCGCAACAAGTTTGCGATCTGGCTGCTGACCATCATCGTCAGCTTCGGTGGGTTATACAGCGGACTGACGATGAAGCAGGAAACCATTCCGGATATTAATGTCCCGTTCTTAAGTGTCACCGCGATCTATCCGGGCGCAGCCCCTGAAGGTGTTGTGGAGGATGTTACCAAACCGCTCGAGACGAGACTCCGCAATATCGACGGCGTCAAGACCGTAACCTCCACTTCCATGGAGAATGCAGCCAATGTCATGGTTGAGTTTGATTATGGTAGTGATCTGGACAACGCTACGGCTGCTGTTCGTGAAGCCATTAACGAGGTAAAGCTGCCCGACGACGCTCAGAAACCTACCATATCCAAATTCAGCATGAGCTCCATGCCGGTTGTCTCCCTAAGTATTGCGAACAAAGACAACATGGCATTGGATGAATTGACACGCATCACAGAGA
Organism: Paenibacillus sp. Dod16; assembly: GCF_049893405.1. NCBI lineage: Bacteria > Bacillati > Bacillota > Bacilli > Caryophanales > Paenibacillaceae > Paenibacillus > Paenibacillus sp. Dod16. Next base: position 153,297 of record NZ_JBNDYG010000001.1, on the reverse strand, counting down.
ATGACATTGTTCCGGAGCTGGAGGATTTGGACGGCGTTGCTTCCATTCCATCCAGGTAGCCGGACAATTCGTGAACGAGGTACAGCTTAAGTTTAATCAGGACAAACTGAACGAGCTTGGCTTGTCGGAGGATACCGTCAAAGGTATCGTGCAGGGTTCCGCGCTGTACGTTCCGCTCGGCATGTTCGAAATGGACAAATCCCAGAAGGCCGTTGCTATTGATGGCGGCATTATCGGCATTGACGATCTAAAAAACATCGCTATTCCGGTTGTTCCGGGCGGCGGCGGTGCAGATGCAGCTGCCGGAGCCGGCGCTCCGAATACCGGGGCAGGTCAACAACCATCGCAGCAGCCTTCCGGTGATGCAGCTGGGGCAGGCCAACAAGGCGCTCCTGGAGCCGGTGCTGCTGCAGGCGGACCAAGCGGTGCTCCTGCCGTTCCAAGCGGCATTCCAACCGTAAAACTCAGCGAGATTGCCAAAATTGAAGTTATTGGAACCTCGGAATCCATCTCCCGCACCAACGGGAAGGAATCAATCGGTATCCAAATCGTGAAAGCCAACGACGCCAATACGGTGGACGTTGTCAATCAGGTGAAAGACAAGGCCGAGGAATTGAGAGGCCTCTATCCTGGCATGGATCTGACGATCATGCTGGACCAAGGCAAGCCGATTGAAGACTCTGTTCATACGATGCTCTCCAAGGCATTATTCGGCGCATTGTTCGCCGTTCTGATCATAATGGTCTTCCTGCGCAACATCCGTTCGACGATTATATCGATTATTTCGATCCCATTGTCCTTGCTGATTGCTGTGCTCTGTCTGAGACAAATGGATATCACCCTGAATATGATGTCACTCGGTGCCATGACCGTTGCCATCGGCCGGGTTGTCGATGACTCGATCGTCGTTATCGAGAATATCTACCGGCGCATGTCCCTCTCGACCGAGAAATTAACGGGCCGGGAGCTCATCAGCGCCGCTACACGCGAAATGTTTGTACCGATCATGTCCTCCACTATCGTAACCATCGCGGTATTCCTGCCGCTTACCCTGGTCAGCGGTATGGTCGGAGAGCTGTTCATGCCATTTGCATTGACGATGGTCTTCGCACTGCTCGCTTCTCTGGTCGTAGCGATCACACTCGTGCCCGCTATGGCGCACAGCCTGTTCCGCAAAGGCTTGAAGAACAAACATGATCATGCGGAGAAACCGGGCGCAATGGCCCGCGGGTATCGTTCCATTCTGAAATGGACGCTGAATCACAAAGCCATTACATTCCTGGCAGCCATCGCGTTATTGGCAGGAAGCTTGTTCCTGACGAAGTACCTTGGCGTTAGCTTCATTCCGGAACAGGAAGACAAATATGCCATGGTGACTTATTCTCCTGAGCCCGGCGTCATGCTGGAGGATGTGGAGGAACGTGCATTAAAAGCGGAGAAATTGATTCTGGATCAACCTGGAGTCGAAACGATGCAGTACTCCATCGGCGGAAGCAATCCGCTTGGTATGGGATCAGCGAATTCCGGATTGTTCTATATTATGTATGACCCGGACACGAAAAACTTCGAAGATGTTAAAAAAGCCCTTGTCGAGGATCTTGCCAAGGAAGTACCGGACGGTACTTGGTCCAATATGGACATGGCAGCCGGCGGCTTTGGCGGCAGCCAGTTAACGGTTAACGTCTTTGGCGATTCTCTGGAGCAGATCAAGCCGGTGGCTGATCAAATTGCTGAGCTTGCCAACAAGGATACAGCCACCTTCGAGAATGCAGAAACCAGCTTGTCCGAAGCGTTCGAGCAGTATACGCTGGTTGCTGACCAAGAGAAGCTGAGCTCCCTTGGCCTGACCGCAGGACAATTGGCAATGAAGCTGTCTCCCGTACGGGAACGTCCGGTCTTGACCGAAGTCAAAATTGAGGACAAGACTTACAATGTTTACATTGAAACGGACAGCAAAACCTATAAGAGCATCAAAGAAATTGAGAACGAAACCGTCACCTCTCCACTCGGTATCGAAGTGCCGATCAAGGATGTGGCCAAGGTGGAAAAAGGAACAACTCCTGACTCCATTATGCGCATCGACGGGAAAATGGTTGTGACCGTCACAGCCGATATCCTGTCCAGCGATGTTGGATCGGCCTCCACCAACCTGGAGACTGAAGTGAACAAGCTTGAGCTTCCAGACGGCGTATCCGTCCAGTTCGGAGGCGTTACCGAGCAAATCAACGAAACCTTCGGACAGCTTGGACTCGCCATGCTGGCAGCCATTGCGATTGTATACTTTGTGCTTGTGGTTACATTCGGTGGCGGTCTCGCACCGTTCGCCATCCTGTTCTCGCTGCCGTTCATTGTCATCGGAGCCATTATCGGTTTGCTTGTTACAGGCGAGACACTGAACGTGTCTGCACTCATGGGCGTACTCATGCTGATCGGTATCGTCGTGACCAATGCGATTGTATTGATCGACCGCGTGATCCATATGGAACGCGAAGGCATGAGCACCCGCGAAGCCCTGCTTGAAGCCGGCGCTACCCGTCTTCGTCCAATTCTAATGACGGCACTCGCAACGATCGGCGCTCTCCTGCCACTCGTATTCGGTTGGGAGAACAGCGCAGGCATCATTTCGAAAGGACTTGGCATCACGGTTATCGGCGGTCTGATCAGCTCGACGCTGCTCACACTCGTGGTGGTACCTATCGTGTACGAGTTCCTGATGAAGTTCAGCAAGAAAAGAATCGAAGATTAATTAGAACATCAAAGCCCCGGCTTCCTACATTAGGAGGCTGGGGCTTTTTTTGGATGACTATGATATTGTCCTGGCTCGCTAATGTACCAGCACAGCTTCCCTGGAATGCTTCCACGTCTTCAGCATGTTCAGATCCTGTGCGAGGAACTCCTCGAGCAGACTGAATACCGACTGATAAAGCGGGCTTTCCGTGGAGCCTTTTAGATCCTTGCAGAGGGATGGCACCCATGACAACAGATGCTCCTCCAGAAACTTCTCTTGAACCTCCATCAATTGCAGCATGCTATGTTCACAATACGTATTGTTCAGCATACGGTCATGAAGCAGTGTCATAAATTCCAGTTCAATGGCTATATGATCGTCCGCTTCCCCGTGCAGTTTATTAAAGGCAACACCGACGGATGCATAACAATCGGCTAAATCCTGAGCGCATCCATCCTTCGTGTAATGAGACTTTGCCGCCTGACGCTGTTTGGACTGCTGAAGCAATCGGCGGTATTCCGCCCCTTCGTATTCGCAAATCCGAACCAATTCCTCAGGTGAGCGTCCACATAAATAGGTCATCAGGTCCGTACCGGCCTTCGAACACTCCGCAGCCTTGCTAATTCCGCTTCCGCGGCTCCATTCCGCAATCATAGACAAGCTGGGCCAATTGCCCAAAAAATCGATGAGCAGCTCGTAGACCGTACCCCGGTTTTCAAGCCATCTGTGACAGACGTCAGGCACCTCCAAAGTTTGAACAGGTGATATCGCCAAATCGAACCTCCTATTGGTAACCTTTCTTGTTGGATGTGATATCCTTGACAGTATATCTTAGATGAACGTCTAATGAAAGCAGTTTGAAATGATTTCCGAAAATTTCGGAAAAATCAGGAAACTTTCGGAAATCTAGAATGTCACTACTCGCTTTCAAGGGGAGAAAGCTTTTGTCCACAGCTTCAATATACTGGATCCCGAAAGCGTTTTCTGTGATTCTTCTCACAAATCCTTGAACTTATCCACGCAGCTTGTCCGGCTGACATGACCCTTACAATGCATTGACTCCCGTTCGGGGAATGGCTACAATGTGACCATGCATGCTATAAAGGGGGATTTCCATGATCGAACCGCTTAAAGATTCTTTCGGTCGGGTCCATGATTATATTCGTATCTCGGTGACGGATCGATGCAATCTTCGTTGTGTCTATTGTATGCCGGAAGAAGGGATGGAATTCCAACCTCCCGATCAGATTATGAGTTATGAAGAGATCGCAGCGATCATGCGCGTCCTTGCCCCAATGGGTGTCTCCAAAGTACGCCTTACCGGCGGCGAGCCGCTGGTACGCAAGGACCTGGAATCCTTGGTCCATATGATTGCTTCCATTGAAGGAATTCAAGATATATCCCTGACTACCAACGGGATCATTCTCCCCTCCAAAGCTCGCCTGCTTAAGGAAGCCGGACTTACCCGAATCAACATCAGTCTGGATTCGCTTCATGAGGATCGCTACGCGCGCATTACGCGCGGCGGTCAAGTGCGTAAAGTGCTGGAAGGCATTGAAGCCGCTTATGAAGCCGGCCTGGATCCCATCAAACTGAACATGGTGCTAATGAAGGGCTTCAACGAAGACGAAATTCGCGACTTTATCGCGCTGACGCTCGATCGTCCCCTACATGTCCGCTTTATTGAATACATGCCGATCGGGCAAGCATCCGATGCCTGGCGAGATTCGTATCTGCCGCTCAGCCGGGTATCCGAAGTGTGCCAGGAGGCGGGTTGGACCATTCAGGAAGAGCAGGGGCCATCCGGCAACGGACCTTCACGAAATATGAAGGTGGTTGGAGCTACAGGAACCTTCGGTCTGATCCATCCGGTCAGCGATCATTTCTGCGATTCCTGCAACCGCCTCAGGCTGACGGCTGACGGCCACATCAAGGCTTGCCTGTACTGGTCCGACGAATTTAACGTGCGCCGCGTCGTCGATGATCCTTCCGCGGTGGCAAACCTGTTCCGCAAAGCGCTGGGTTCCAAACCGTTGAATCATGAAATGGCGCTCGCGCTCGAGAAAAAAATGCAAAGCCATACCCCAACCGTCCGGCGTATGTCACAGATCGGCGGATAAACCGTCGGCTGTGCGTATAATAGCCGAAGGCAGTCATATGGTTGATATTAAAATCCCCGCCAAGCATTTAGCTGGCGGGGTTATTTTTTTATGATGAATACCGTTTCGTCGTGCTTTTGCACACCTTTATTCAGCTATAGAAATCTACTATCTATCCTGAGGCAAGTCCGCATTCATCAGGCCGCCTGCTGCCTCGTATTCCCCAGGCGTGTTCATATTAAATAAAATTTTGCGCGGATCAAGACCCGTAATTGCCTCTAATTGCTCCTCGTGCACGAAGACGGCATTCAGCTCCTGCACCCACTCCACCATGCGAAGTTGTCCCTTGTTCAGCCTGCGTTCAAGGCCTTCTACGATTTCTTTGCGATATGCTGCCAGCAGGGGATGCACCCTGCCTTCTACAACAGGAATTACAGCATCGGCTGTGAGCTGCTGATTCGCCAGATTCAGCAACCCCCGAAGGAAACGCTCATGGATATGGGGCATGTCGCACGCAGCGACCATATTCCATGTGCTTTGGGATGACGTGAGCGCTGCATGAAGACCCGCCATCGGGCCTTGCCCGACATAAAGGTCGGGAACGCATTCCAATCCGAGAAATTGATAAGACTCGGGGGTATTGGTGGATAGGATGACGCGGCCGCTAACCTCGTCAAGCGCCTGGACCGTTCGCTCGATCAAACTCATTCCCTGCATGGGCAGGAGCGCCTTGTTTCTTCCCATTCTCCGGGAGGCCCCGCCTGCAAGTACGATACCCGTCACCTGATCCGGCGAAAAGCCGACATCTATGGATTGACCGCTCATATGTTCTACCAGCCTTTCTTACACGTTGTAAAAAAACTTGGTTCAGTTTATAGGTTAATAACCAGAATAATGGAAAATCATTTAAAAGATGGTTTGTATCCCTTTTCAATGCGTGATACATTGAAAGGGAAAGCGGCTTTTTTTCGATGCCGCGATTGTGGATTGTATTCGGTTTGAAAGGAATGACCCACTTGCGGAATATGGACAACGCCCAACCTTCGCTGATATCGCTCAAGCTGTTCAACTTCTTCATTTACGGAACCATGGTCATCTTCACCGGTTTCTTCCAGTTATATTTACAAGATATCGGCATGAGCAAAATTGAAATCGGCAGCCTGATGGCGATCGCGCCATTTGTGTCCATCTTCGCCAATCCGTTCTGGGGATTCTGGGGTGATCGGGCGGCAAACATCAAGCGGGTGCTGCTGATCATGATGACCGGTACGCTGCTGCTGGTTCAGCTTGTATTTCAAGCGAATACCTATGCAATGATATACATGACAATGATTTTCTTTTATTTCTTCCAGACTCCGATGTTCTCGCAGACAAATTCGCTGATTCTAACCTATATTGAGGAGACACAGCAAAAATTCGGCTCGTTCCGGCTATGGGGCTCGCTCGGATGGGCGCTGACGGCTATCGCTGCAGGGCCTGTCATCGACCGGCTCGGGTCGGGGCGCATCGCCATCGTGTTCTCGATTATGCTGCTGGTGGCGGCCGTGTTCATGTTTACGCTGCCCTCTATCCAGAAGACGACAGCATCGGCATCGGTCAGTCTTAGAGGACTCAGCAGGCTGTTCCTGAACTCCTATTTTGTCTGTTTTATCCTGTTAGGCATTATGGTATCCATCCCGAACACAGCCAATAACACTTTTATGTCCCTATACATCCTGGAGCTTGGCGGTACCAAGCAGATGGTGGGCCTTGCGATCTTCTTCTCGTCTATATTTGAAGTGGTGATCTTCATTCTGTTTGACCGCTTCCTGAAACGGAAAATCAATGTCCTGGTCGGCTGCCTGACGATTGTCAGCCTGCTCTTCGCCCTCCGCTGGCTGCTGATGGCGGAAGCCAACAGCGCGCTGGAGGTGGCCTTCATCCAGCTCCTGCATTGCGTAACCTTCGGCGGCTATTTCTATGTCGGCGTACAGCTGACGATGCTGTTTGTGCCGACGCCGTATCGCGCTTCCGGACAAGCGATCTATACCTTAAGCTGGAGCGGCATATCCGGCGTCATCGGCGGTCTTGCCGGCGGCTGGATGTTCCAGAACTTCGGGGCGCAGATCATGTACCGGACCGGCACGATGCTTGCCATTGTGGGTGCCATCGGCTTTGGCTGGATGTGGTACAACCTTCGCAAGCACGGGTATCAGCCGCTGCATCCGGACGATCTCGATAGCGACGAGATGGAGGAGTACGCTGCGAGTTAGACCGTGGTCCTGTACGCAAGCCATTCGGTACCATCGTAAATATAACAAGACTCGAATGAATCCTGTAACGGAATCTTCGAGTCTTGTTTACGTTATAGAGCACAGGAGACTTCTTCAACGCGCCTATGCCGTTATCTTGATTTAGTTCTTCGGAAGCTGGAACGAGCTCTTCAGGGAGACCACGCGATTAAATACCGGACGTCCTGGCTGCGAATACTTCGAGTCGACGTTGAAATATCCATGGCGGAAGAACTGGAACTTGTCCTGCGGCGCAGCATCCTTCATATTCGGTTCCACGAATCCCTGCACGATTTGCAGCGAGTTCGGGTTGATGTCGTCCAGGAAGGACTTCTCGGCAGTTGCTTCTTCCGCCTCGCCTGCAACCTCCTGCACCAATTCGGCTTCTTCCTCTTCGTCCTTGAACAGCGGTTCGAACAGGCGGAATTCAGCAGGTACGGCCTGCGTGGCTTCCACCCAGTGAATCGTTCCCTTCACCTTGCGTCCGGTAAAGCCGCTGCCGCTCTTCGTCTCCGGATCATACGTGCAGTGGATCTCGACGACCTTGCCGTTCTCGTCTTTAATGACGTCATTACACTTGATGAAGTACGCATGCTTCAAACGGACCTCGTTGCCGGGGAACAAGCGGAAATATTTGTTCGGAGGATCTTCCATGAAATCTTCCTGCTCAATATAAATCTCGCGCGAGAACGGAATCTGGCGAATCCCCATCTCCGGATTCTCCGTGTTGTTCTCGGCGTCCAGCCATTCGATCTGACCTTCAGGGTAATTCGTAATGACCACCTTCAGCGGGTCCAGCACAGCCATCGTACGCGGCGCCTTCAGCTTCAGGTCCTCACGGATAAAGTGTTCCATCACTTGGCGGTCCACCGTGCCGTACGCCTTCGAAATTCCCGTCTCAAACACGAAGTTGCGAATGGCTTCAGGCGTATACCCCAAGCGGCGAAGTCCGGAGATCGTCGGCATGCGCGGATCATCCCAGCCGTCCACCACATTCTCGTCGACGAGCTGCTTCAGTTTACGCTTGCTCGTAACCGTCTGCGCCACGTTCAGACGTCCGAATTCGTACTGATGCGGCGTGCTGTCCATCTCGCATTCGGCCACAACCCAATCATAGAACGGGCGTTGATCCTCAAACTCCAGGGAGCACAGGGAATGCGTAACCCCTTCAATGGCATCCTCCAGCGGATGGGCAAAAGCGTACATCGGATAAATGCACCACTTGTCGCCTGTATTGTGATGATGCGCGTGAGAGATCCGGTAGATGACCGGATCCCGCAGATTAATATTCGGCGAAGCCATGTCGATCTTGGCGCGCAGCACGCGCTCGCCGTTGGCGAATTCCCCTTTGCGCATCCGCTCGAACAGATCCAGATTCTCATCCACGCTGCGATCCCGGTATGGACTATTATGCCCTGGCTCGGTCAGGGTTCCGCGCGTTTCGCGGATTTGGTCAGCGGATTGGTCATCCACATAAGCTTTCCCTTTCTTAATCAGCAACACGGCACGATTGTACATCTCTTCAAAATAATCGGACGCGTACCGCAGCTCTTCCCAATCGAATCCGAGCCACTTCACGTCCTCCTTAATGGAGTTAACATACTCAATGTCTTCCTTCACCGGGTTCGTATCATCGAACCGCAAGTGCGTCCGTCCGCCGAATTCATCGGCCAGTGTGAAATTGATCCATATGGCCTTGGCATGTCCAATATGCAAGTAGCCGTTCGGCTCCGGCGGAAAGCGGGTAACGATTTCCTTAACTTTACCGGACTTCAGGTCTTCGGTAATAACATTTTTTATGAAATTGGAGGGGGTTCCCCGATGGTTCTCCACGTTGATCAACCTTTCGTCCTGTAATTTCTGTCTATCTCCTGTATAAACGTGTTTCCCTTAAATATACCTGTAATGCCGCGATTGTTCAAGGAATTCGGCACCTCCGTGCCGCAAGTTGCCAGCTTGCCATGAGGATTCGGCAAGCAGTCTGCTCCCAGCATCTTAACCCGCACACAGAAGATTCTCCCACAACCGAAAATGCCGGCGAAAATCGTTTTGACGGGGGCTGGTCAATAGGGTAGCATGGAGAGAAAAACAGCTATGAAGGAGGCCTGCAATCATCTTATGAAACCTACCAAATTCCCTAAAGAACAACGCGAACAGCTGATTGGACTGGTTCAGGAATACTTTGAGACCGAGCGCGGCGAAACCCTCGGCCATCTAGCCGCAGAGGGTGTTCTTGATTTTTTCACGGAGACCTTAGGGCCTCATCTATACAATCAAGCGCTCAGCGACTGCAGAACGGTTGTCAGTCAGCGTATGATTTCCCTTGAAGAAGATATTTACGCATTGGAGCAAAAAGTGAAGCGGACTCGTTAAAGCTACATACACTTCACGAGTGAACAAAGGAGATACCTTATGTTTGGATACACATTAGATGACCATGTTGAATTGCGCCCGCTTGCCATAGAGCATGCACGGGCGATGTTCGAGATTACCGATCGTTCCCGGGACCGCCTGCGCAAGTGGCTTCCGTGGGTGGATGCCGTCACCGAAGTCAACGATACCGTCAATTATATCAAAGGCGCCATGAAGCAAGCGGCCGAGAACGGCGGCTTCTCGGCCGGCATCTGGGTCCGCGAGGAGCTGGCAGGCACCATCTCGTTTCATGAGATCGATTGGAACAACCGCTCGGTCAGTATCGGATACTGGCTGGATCAGCATTTCACGGGGCAAGGCCTGATGACAAGCGCATGCCGCGCGTTCACGGATCACGCGCTGATGCGCATGGGCCTGAATCGGGTGGAGATCCGCTGTGCAACGGCTAACCATCGCAGCCGGGCCATTCCGGAACGGCTGGGGTTTGTGCTGGAGGGAGTCATAAGGGAAGCCGAGAAGCTGCCCCAAGGCTATGTTAACCACGCGGTCTACGGCATGATTCAGAGCGAATGGAAGCGGATGAGGTAACCTCTACATCCGGAATAAAACCGGCTTGAATCCCACGATAAGGACGCAAGCCGGTTTTGTTGTCTGTATGTGTTCTAGAATATAGGCTGACCTTGGCTTAGAAGCCCGGCAAGAACCATCGTCTCACTCCTGATTCTCCCGCAGGGTCTCCAGCCATTTGCCGAATTGCGACTTCAGGCTGGCTGACAGCACATCGATCTCCAGCATGCGGGACAATCCGCGTTCATCCTTCCGTCCATCCTTCATCATGCGAAGCACGTCCTGCACCGTTATGCCGGAAGCATGGGACTCAAGCTGAGTGACCGCGGAATCGGCACGGACATCCCCTTCCTCCAGGACTCGAAAGTAAAACCCGCTGTAGCCCGTATTCAATACTCTTGCCGGCATATCTTTCACGCCATGCTTTTGCGACAGCTTAAAGCAGGGATATCGGGGCTGGCTGACCTGTACCACCGTGTCGCCTATCCGGTATACATCCCCGATGCAGACCCGATCCTCCAGCATCCCCCGCAGCGTCAGGTTTTCGCCAAAGGCAGCATGCGCCATCTGTTTGCCCAAGGAGTGTTCCCAATAAGGATAATGCTCGAAGGGGTACGCGCACACCGCCTTATCCACGCCGCCGTGATTGACGAGATCGGCCTGACCATCCCCCTCGAAATTCAATGAACTTAGGAACAAGGGACCCTCCACAGGCTGCTTATAGATTCCCGTGGACAGGTCCTTTCCCTGGTAATCAACCGTTACAGGCTTTCCCACATTCAGCGATACAATGCCCATAGTCATGGAAAATAACCTCCGCCTTCTTTTCTTTTCATCTACTATATGCAATAGCGTGTGCCCTTGTCCAGAAGCCGTTTTAAGTGGCGGGCCAAATAACATTAGGCCAACCAGAAAACCCTGGTTGGCCTTAACATACGAAACAGCCCGGCAAGCTGCCGGACTGTTCAACCCTATGAACTTCATCTCTCTGCCGCTCGGTAAACGGCCTAGAGGGATATCATGATGTGATCCATCATGATAAGAAGCAGCACATTAAGATATCATCGACGTAACGTCCATCCACATAAAACTCCTGAATCAGCCTGCCCTCTTCCTGAAACCCGCAGTTCCTGTAAAAAGCCAATGCGCCAGGATTGCTGGACAGCACCCGCAGCCTCAGCTTCGAAATGCCCTCCGCGCGCGCCATGTCCTTCACGGCATCGATCAGCCGCTGCCCGATGCCCTGCCGTTGATAGGCAGGATGAACCGCGATGTTCAGCTCTAGCACATGACGATTACTGTGAAGGCTTGTGGGCGACCGGAATCCGATGTAACCGCACAGTTCCCCCTCATGCAAGGCCACGAGCTGTGTGCCTGGCGGACAATGCAGAAGATAATGATCTCTTGAGTTCCACTCCAATGGGGCAGGGGCCGTATTGCGATCCCATACCAGTTCGTCGAGTTCCATGAGTGCAGCAGCATCCTTCATCTCGGAGAACCGGATGGTCAATGTCTCTTGACCGGTCTTCATCGCCATCCCTCGCTTTGATAACCATTCCCTCTATTATATCAGACCGGTTTGCTTCTTGCAGACGAGTTTCACGGGGTCAAGAATTATTGTTCATGAATAGAGGCGTAAATATCCACGACGCAATCGGTGCCACCCTCTCCGGCCAATCGTTTGATATCCGCACCTGCAATACGAACGCCGCCTGTGCGATATCGGTTCCGGATCGTATCCGCTGCTACATCCTGCCCGTTAATCGTAATACGAGTTCGCTCGGAACGATCCACGTGATAAATGAACGTTACCGCCATCCCCGCGTAGTTGAATCGGAACTCCAGGCCATCCAGCGTCTTCGGCAGGACAGGATCAATCACCAGGTCTCCTCCCGCTTCGCGAATGCCAAGCGCATTAGAAATCAATTGATTCATGTAGATCCCCGGGCCGCTGGAATAAATCCGCCATCCGCCTTTGACAGGTACGCTTCCGCTGCGCAGCGCATCAAACGATTCCTGCGCTTCATAGCGTGTGTTGAACTTTCCGTCCGAGCTGCTGAAATACGCGTTGCTCTGACGCAGCTCCGCATTCGGCACAACCTCGGCAATGCCGATCGGATTGATGCGCTCAAGCCCGCTCCACACCTCGCTGCTCTTGCCGAGCTTGGCCATCGCCTCTACATAACGGATGTGCGCATGCACATATTGAAGGCCAACCTCCCGGCCAAAATTCGCCGCCTGCTCCGCCCGCTTAAAGTGCGTGCTGACGCCGCCGGCATATACGGCTGGACGGTTCATCAATCTAACGCCGTCCGGACAAAACAGCTGCTCACGGATAATCTCATAATGGCTTGCTGCCTGCTCCGGCGTCAACAGCTCGCTGATCATGCTGCGCGTCATCGGAAGCAGCCGGTACTGGATTCCCGTTTCCTGATCGGACGGATGCAGCAGGAATTTGCTCTGCTCTTTGCTCTCCATATAGACAAAGCCGGGAATAACTTCAGAATTCAAAATATACGTATTGAAATCCCGCTGAATTCCTTCCGCGAGATCCCCCATGGCATCGGACATCGCTTGGTCCACAGGCTCCATGACCTGGGAGAACTGTTTCAAGGTCTGATAGGTCAAAGCCACCGTCCAGCTGCTGACCATGAACTGCTTCAGCTGCGCGTTAGCCGGCTGAAGCGTATCATCCCAATCCCCGTCTCCATAAGAAGACAGATAGGTATCATGAAGGAAGTGATTTTGAATATAGGCCATTTGCTTCTTCACATGCTCAAGCACGGTGTACGTCTGCTCCGTGAAATCGAAGCTGTGCTTTCTCGTGTATGGAACGGCAGACTCCAGTATGCTGTAATCGTTAGTGACGGCCAAATAATCGCCCAGCACCTTAAGCGGCCATACGATAATGTCGCCGTGGCTCTCTTCCTGCTGGATATGGGCGTACTTATCAAACATGAACCACTGCGGCCAATTTCCGTCATCCTCATACTGGTGGGAGTACACTTCAAGCAGGATATCGCGTACCTGCTCGTATTTATGCGTAGCCATGAAATATTCTACAGGCCCTTGGCACACATCGCGCGTTCCCCACGCAGCGCCGCCGTATTGTTCCAGGCCGTGCGGAACCGAATAGTGAACGAGCATGTTATGCGTATACCACCAGGCCAGCGCATTCACCTTGAACAAGCCGTCTTCCTGTCCATTCTTCAGGCTCAGATGGAACCCGTTCATCACAGACGCGTAGAACGAGCGGTAGCTTGCAATCTCTTCATCGGCTACCCGCGCCGCAAGCGTAGCGTTCGCTGCATCAAGGCTGCCTTGTACCGTCATAGTCCATTCCACACTCTCACCAAGCTCAAGTACTGTTAAGGAGGCACTGCCGGGAGCGATGTTGCTTCCCAGACAAGTTTCATCCGTCACCTGCATATCGGCTCCCGTCACCCCAAGGCGATAATGCAAATCCTTATACACGGAAGCGCTGAGCGAAGCCGAATCGGCACGGAACGTAATGATGCCGTCTTCCTGAACCCTATGATACGGGACTTCATATTCGTTCACATCCATCGTGACCTGCATGGTGACCAAATAACGGTACGCTCTTCCGCTCTCGGAACGGACTTGGAGCGTAACCTCCGGTGCCGCGGCAGACGTGAAGTTCGTAATGATCAGCATGTCGCTTTCGGTCTTATAGTACCACCGTACATAGTTAAAGCCGATCTCGAACACGGACGGCATCGTCAAGAGGCGATATTCCCCGTCCATCTCGACATAAATCCGCTGTCCGGATGTCTTAGGCACGTTTAGTGCATTCCGCGCATGACTCATCATTTTGTTAAAATTCGTGTTCCCCGTCACCAGCTGGGAATTAAACACGCCATACATGTAGGAGGTTGTCGTAATGACAGGGCTGCCCAGCTTCACATTGTTGCCGCTCATCAAGATATGACCGTGCGGACGCTCCACGCGAAGCTCCTTCTCCTTCAAAACGATATGCTCATAGGTATCCGTGAAGAACGAGAGCAGCTCCTCCCCGTCACGCTCTTCTTGGCGGCGTACAGGATACAAAGCGTTCAATTCGTCTGCCGTCAGCGGCAATGTGCGAAGAGGTTCCCCGAAGCGCTTGGATCGCTCCGACCGAGGCAGCTGATGGCCCGTCTCCGTCAACCGGCTCGCTGCAAACTGGTGCCACACAGCCTGAAGCTCATCCTGGAATTCAAGCGACGTAACTGCTTCCGGATGATCCTCTTTAAACAAGCCGTAAAATACGAACCGAGCCGTGCCATTCAGAGCAACGAGAGGGGACTGCAGAGCCGTATAGGCAAACTCATATTGATACACCTCATTCGGCAGACTCTCCTTGGATAAAGCCACCGCCTGATTCGTTTCTTTATAGGAAAGGCCGAAGAACTGAAAGCCATCCGTTGCATACCCGACAGCAGAAGTCATCGCCCCCTGTTGAAGATACGGGAATTTGCCTCCCTGCGGCTGATTTTGACGTGAGCACACGACATACCCCAGATCTTCCTGCCGGAACACAGCATGGTCAATGTACTGGGACAAATAGGCCTCATTGTTACGAACGGCACCAGGTTGGGCGATGCCGATATCCTGTCCATACACGACGTCGGCTTGAATTCCTTCCCCCCGGAGCTCGACGTCCCAGAACCACGCGCCGGTATCCGTTGGGGTAAACAAAACCTTATAACCTACTCCCTTGACGCTGCCTTCCCACATCATCCGGTTATCCGCGTGAGTGACCACGCTGTTGGAGTGTACTCCGAGCATAGGAACGGCCTGAATGCCGCTCTCAGTATGGATTCTCAGAAACAAATTGTTAAGGGAGCCGTCAATCGAATTGGAGAGCAGTTGATTGATCATCGTCGTGCCGTAAGTGGCTTGATAAAGATCACCGCTAGGCAAAAAGGAAAACGTCAAATCTCCCGCCTGGAGTACAATCTTCGCATCGTTCATTACATGATTGGCTGTCACAAGTTTCACTTCCTATTCTGCATAAATGATGTTAGTCGAGTTATTTCCGAAGCCGAAAACGTCTTGTCTCCGTATCCCGGCTATTCTTTCCAACCATAATGTCGAACTCGCCCGCATCGCTGGTGAAAGACAGATCCGAGTGGTGATAGCGCAGCTGTTCTTCGGTCAGCGTAAACGTGATTTCCTGTCGTTCGCCCGGCTGCAGCAGCACCTTGCGGAAAGCCTTTAGCTCCCTGACAGGCCTAACGACCTCTCCGGATCGGTCGCGGACGTACAGCTGGATCACTTCTTCACCGGCCATATCGCCGGCATTCGTCACCGAAACCGTAATTTCAAGCGGCTGGTCCGGGAACATTTCATCCGCCGACAGCGTCATCTTCCCGTATACGAATTCCGTATAACTGAGGCCGAATCCAAACGGAAGCAGCGGCTCATTCGGAATGTCCAAATATTGCGATACATAGCGTACCTGCGCATCGGGCGCATCCTTCGGACGGCCGGTGTTAAAATGGTTATAGTATACCGGCACCTGTCCCACGGAATAAGGGAACGACATGCTGAGCCGGCCGGAAGGATTCGCCTCGCCCGTCAGCAGTGCAGCTACAGCCGCCCCGCCTTCACTTCCCGGGAACCAGGCTTCCAGCACAGCCTCCACTTCGTCCAGCACCCCATGCAGATCCAGCGGACGACCGTTGAACAATACGGCAACCATCGGCTTCTCCAGCGTTTTCAAATGCTGAATCAGCTCGAGCTGCGGTTGTGGCAGCGTTATAAACCCACGGCTGCCCGCTTCGCCGCTCATCTCGGAATCCTCGCCCAGCGCAAGCACAATCACGTCGGCTTCCTTTGCTGCCTTCATCGCCTCTTCCAGCTGCTGCCCGGTCATGGCGTTCACGTTACAGCCCTCGGCTACCGTCAGCAAACCGGAAGACAGCTTGGAGCGCAGTCCCTGCTCCAGCGTTACCGCGTCTTCTTTGGAGCCTGTCCAGGACCAGGGGCCAAGAATATCGCCGCTGGCAGCGAACGGGCCGATCAACGCTACGCGCTGCCCGCCGCGCAGCGGCAGCAGCGAATCGTTCTTCAGGAGCACGCAGGATTTCGCCGCAGCTTCCCGGGCCGCCTGACGATGTTCCTCGCAGAACACAATCTCCCGTTCCGCCTGCGGGTCGGCCCCCCGCACAGGGCGCTCGAACAGTCCAAGGCGCTTTTTCAAAGACAGAATGCGCAGCACCGCTTCATCGATCAGACTCTCGTCCACCCGGCCTTCACGTACCATTTCAGGTAAATGATGAACATAGCTGGAAGTCATCATCTCGATGTCCACGCCCGCTTCAATAGCTCTTAACGCTGCCTCTGCCTCATCCTCCGCTACCCCGTGTGGAATTAGCTCTTTGACCGCTCCCCAGTCGGAGATCAGCACGCCGTCAAAGCCCCATTCGCGGCGCAGCAAATCGCGCATCAGCCGTTTATTGCCCGTAGCGGGTATGCCATCCACCGTATTAAAGGCGGTCATGACCATCTCGACACCTTCGTCCAGCGCAGCCTTGTACGCCGGCAAGTAATACTCCCGCAGCTGACGCTCGGACATGTCCACCGTGTTGTAATCGCGGCCGCCTTCGCCTGCTCCATATGCGGCAAAGTGCTTCACGCAAGCAGCCAGCCGGTTGAGGTCGCCGCTCAGGTCCTCCCCTTGGAAACCTCTGACAAAGGCTCTGGCAAATTCACTGTTTAAGTAAGGATCTTCGCCCGTCGATTCCATCACGCGCCCCCAGCGGGGATCGCGCACCAGGTCCACCATCGGCGCAAATGTCACATGCAGGCCGGATACCGCGGCTTCGCGCGCAGCGATTTCCGCACTCCGCTCCGCTAGGCTGGGGTCCCAAGAGCTCCCCATGGCGAGCGGCACCGGAAAGATTGTTTTAAAGCCGTGAACGATATCAGCCATCATCAGCAGCGGAATCTTCAATCGATTCTTGCGCAAATGGGTTTCCTGGACGGCTATCACTTCCTCCGCACCTGCCAAACCCAGCACGGAGCCGGCATTACTTACGATGTCATCGGTGATGCCAAGCGACTCCATCGGTCCTGTAATCTGCCCCGATTCTTGGGCGCCTTCGAAAAAAGGGACGGCCAGTTGTATAAGCTGCGCAATTTTCTCCTCCAGCGTCATCTGCTCGACCAGAGAAAGTAGTTGTTGATCTGCCATTTCCCATCCTCCTATGTCATTACCATTCACTTTTCATTATTTCGAAACGTTATGATTCCCTCGAAAACAATCAATAATTTCCTAAAACCTTATATTTTATAAGCATTTATACTTACAAATTAACAATCTAAAAAGCGAAGAAATCAGCGCTAATTCGCATATAAAATCGAAACGTTTCAACACATGCGGACAAAAAATTCAGGGCAGGGGCAGCCAATCCAGCACCCGCTGAATTTTGCGATCCCAATATCCCCATTCATGACCACCGGGTTCTTCCTCATAGGTGATATGAAGCCCCAGGCTGTCCGCATAGTGTCTAAAGGTTTGATTATCGTTATACAAAAAGTCCTCTGTCCCACAGCACTGATACAGCATCGGTTTGTCGCCACTGTATGCCGCGAATTCCGAGGCTAAGAACAGCAAATCGTCCCGGCTTCCTCGCAATTGATCGACGCTTCCAAACAGGGTACGGATTTCTGCCTCCTGAAAGCCCGGTCCTGCAGCGCGGCTGGCGAGATCCAGCCCACCCGACAGGCTTGCGCCTGCCGCATAACGATCCGGATAACTCATGGCCAGCTTGAACGCTCCGTAACCCCCCATCGAAATTCCGGCGACAAAGGTATCTTCCCTCCGCCCGGACACCGGAAAGAACGACTGAACGAGCCGTGGAAGCTCCTCGCTCAGGAAGGTAAAGTAAGGAAAGCCGTTTGCCATGTCCATATAATAGCTTCGTCCGACTCCCGGCATCACGAGCGCGATGCCTTTATTCTCGGCGTATCTTTCGATGGACGACCTGCGCATCCATTCGGTCTGATCCGCTCCTCGTCCGTGAAGCAAATAAAGCACCGGCAGTTTCGAAGAAGAACCGTACGGCAGCAAAGCGGCTTGCGGCAGAAAAACCTCTATACCGGTAGACAGTTTCAGTGCTTCGGAATAAAAATCACACGTGATCCATGCCAAGTTCCTCATCTCCAATCCGGTCCATTAATTCTCTACTTTGCTCTTCCCTGCAGATGCCCGTTCCATCATTTCGGTCGTCAGCATATAAGACTGCTTCACGGATTCACCGGCCAATATCTGAAACAGCAAATGGGCTGCAAGCGATCCCGCCTCGCTCTTGGGCTGCTTGATCGTGGTTAGCGGCGGATTCACGTATTCGGCTAATTGTATATCGTCATATCCGATGACGGATACATCATCCGGCACCGATATGCCGCTCTCCTCAAAAGCCTTCAATCCTCCGATGGCCATCTCGTCGTTGCCGTAGAACACCGCCGACGGGAGCGCCCCCTGCATAATCATCATCTTGGTCGCATTGTAACCGCCCTCGCGCACGAAGTTGCCGCTGAGACGCCATTTCGACTGTTCCTCCAGCCCTGCCTCGGCTAGTGCCCGTAAATACCCCTGATAACGCAAATGGCTATCGTACGAATCTGAAGAACCGCTGATGTATGCCACATGCCGATGACCGTTCTCAAGCAGATACCGGGTAGCCGTGTATCCTCCTTGTTCCCCATCGACCAGCACATTGACCAGGTATTCGCTGCACAATGGACGATCCATCACGACAATCGGAAATTGGGGACCCGAGGTCTCGATCAGAACTTCATCCCGGATATTAGGTGCAAGTATGATGGCACCGTCCGCCCTTTTCTCTCTCAAAAATTTAACCGCCGTTGAATCTCTGCCACCCATCGAACTGCAGGCGATCAGATCATATCCGTTGGTTAAAGCGACTTCCTGTACGCTTCGAATCAGCTCGGAATAATAAGGCCCGGATAGATCCGTCAGAATAAGAGCGATTGTCTTGGTGCGGCTCCGCTTCAAATCCATGGCAAATCCGTTCTTCCGATAATTCAACTGCCTTGCTGCCTCGAGCACCTTTGATCTTGTCTTGGAACTCACTCTGCTGTCGCCGCTTAACGCGTATGAAGCCGTTGACAAGGCGACTCCAGCGAGCTTTGCCACATCCTTAATCGTTGCCATTTCCTTACGCCCCTTCTACTACTTAAAAAACTCTATCTATTTTATTTCATGCCAGAGATCGTATATCCTTCAATAATATGTTTTTGGAAGAAAGAAAATACGATGATAATCGGAACAACCATAAATGCAGCGCCTGCCATCTGGAGGCCGAAATCAGATCCGTGCTGTCCTTTCAGAAGCTGCAGACCCACCGAAAGCGTATAAAGCTTTTGGTCATTTGCCATGATGAGAGGCCACAGGAAACTGTTCCAAGCGCCGATAAAGGCCAAAATCCCCTGCACCGCAAATACCGGCTTCGTGATCGGAACGATCAACTGGAAGAAAATCCGCAGCTCTCCCGCTCCATCCAGCCTGGATGCTTCAATCAGATCCGTAGGGATCGTGGACATGAACTGACGGAAGAGGAAAATACCGAATGCTCCGACCAGGCCAGGCAGCACAATACCCGCCATCGTGTTAGTCAATCCCATGGCATTAATCAGCAGGTAGACCGGAATCATGGTAACCTGTCCCGGAATCATCATCGTTGCCAGCACGAGATAAAACAGCTTCTTGTTGCCGGGGAACTCATATTTAGCGAATGCATATCCTGCAAGCGCATTGAGGAACAGACCGACAAAAGACCAGAACACAATGATAAGCGTATTTTTCAGGTATACGATAAAGTCCAGCTTCGTAAATAAATCCACATAATTTTCAATTGTAAATTCTTTCGGTAATAGCGTCGGCGGAACTGCCGTAAATTCATTTTCCGGCTTGAATGAGGACGTGATCATCCAGATAAACGGAATCATCATCAGCAGTCCTCCTGCAATGAGCAGCACCGTCATGACTGTTTTCTCAATTCTTTTAGCTGCCATACCCTGAGCCTCCTTCAGTTACGATACGAAAACATCGGTTGAACCTGAAACTTAATATTCGACATCTTTTCTCTTGACTGCGAATTGTACGACCGTTACAGCGATAATGATGATGAAGAGCACAAACGATCCTGCAGCCGCATAACCAAAATTGCTAAGCTGGAAGCCATTGTTATAAATAAAGAGGGCCATCGACATCGTGGAGTTCAGCGGTCCGCCCTTGGTCATAACCAGCGGCTCCTCGAAGAATTGAATCCAGCCGATCAGCGTCGTTATCGTGACAAAGAAGGTGGCAAAGCTAAGGAGCGGAACCGTGATGTACAACAGTTTCTTCCATTTGCTCGCACCATCGATCTCCGCCGCTTCATAGTAGGAGCGTGGAATGCCCTGCAGCGCAGCCAGAAAAATGATCATATTGAGGCCAATCGATTTCCATACAGCCAGAAGAATAAGAGATAACTTGGCAAGTGTAGGATCATTCAGCCATTGCTGTGCGGGAATACCAAACCAGGATAACATATGGTTAAAGAGGCCGTAATGGCTGTTATACAGGTATCCCCAAACAACCGCGACCGCCACAATATTCGTAATGGAAGGCATATAATAAACAACGCGGAATGTCTTAAACAACCATCCCGTGCCATAGTTAAGCAGCAATGCAGCACCCATGGCAAGCATAACGACAAACGGAACACCGATAATAACATAGAACATGGTGTTAAACATCGATTTCAGAAAGATGGGATCTTTAAATACATTCATAAAATTATCGAAGCCAACGCCTTCAATGTTTGAATAATTAGCGAGACCAGCGAGGTCAATATCCGTGAAGCTGATGACAAGCGCAATGATGATCGGAATGATTGAGAACGTCAGAAGCAGCACCAGTGCGGGCGCAATAAACATATAAGGATACTTATATTGGTTAAAGCGCTTGATAAAGTTCTGCAATGTCATTCACCTCCTGCAAGTGTGGGTTTCTCAATAAAAGAATAACGCTCTTTGGAAGCAGTCAGGCTTGTTTCATCCTTCGAAGAAACAAGCCGGGCTGCGCTTAAGAAGCACTCTTATTTTTTGTTTAGAATTTCAGTAGCTTTCTGATTCAAAAGATCCATTTCTGCTTTGATGTCAGCACCGCCAAGCGTAATTTTCTCAAATGCGGCAATGGCTTCTTGGGAGATAGCATCCCACTCCTTAATGAACGGAACAGGCTTAGCGCTTTCGAGCTGTTTTCCGAAGGTAGCAAAAATCGGATCTTCAAAGCGTTGATCTTCCCATGCACTCTTAACAGCAGGCAGGTTTTTAGCCACATCATAGTTGGTCAGCTGCGATTCTTGTTCACTCATGAAGGATATGAATTTAACGGCTTCATCTGCATTTTCGGTTGTGTTGAATACCGACATGTTAGCTCCGCCGAGGAACGATGCATTGTTTTCTTTAGCTGGAAGTGTCGTCGTAGCCCATTTGCCTTCAATCTCAGGCGCTTTGTCTTTAACGCCCTGAATCATCCAAGGACCGCTGATAAACATCGGGAATTGTCCGTCTTTAAATGCGGCAAACAGATCCAAATCACTGGCAAGCGGCGTCATGCCCGTATCATAGAAGCTCTTCAGGTATTCCATGGCTCCCATGAATTCCGGCTCGTTAAAATGAGGCTTCCTGTTTTCGTCGATCATAGCGCTTCCATTCTGCCAAGCAAACATGGACAGATAGTTCATATCTTTAGCATCAATGGTGATTGCGTAATTGCCGTCTCCTCTAGCTGCCAGTTTCTTACCGGCATCCTTCATTTCATCCCAAGTCTTAGGACCTTCCGGATAGCCTACTTCAGCCAAAATGTCCGTACGGTAGAACAGCACGCGCGTTTCCACATACCATGGGATGCTGACAACTTTGTCATCATAACTCATGGTTTGCACAGCACCGTCAAAATAATTTTCTTGCTTCAAGTTTGGATACTTTTCAAGATAAGGCGTCAGATCGAGCAAAGCTCCAGCCTGAGCAAATTCCGGAATCCAGGTTGTTCCCATCTGCACGACGTCCGGGCCGCTTTTGGATGCAACCGCTGTAAGCAGCTTGTCATGGGCACTGCCCCAAGGAATTAATTGAACGCTTACCTTAACGCCTGGATTCTTCTCTTCATATTGCTTAATCAAGGTTTCGTCAGATGTGTCACCCATCAACCAAACTTTCAGTTCCTTCTTGCCTCCACCGCCTTCGCTACCTCCATCTGCTTTCTCAGACCCGCCCGAGCATCCGGCTAATACGACGGAGAACACCAGCAATGCTGCCAACGTCCACAATATTGATTTTTTTCTCATTCTACATTCACCCCGTTTTTAATGTTTACCACCATGCGAAACGTAATGCAAAACCTAATTGAAAGCACTTACTTCGAAACGTTTCGATTTTATTCAAAAAAATAAAGACGCCGGATAAAGGTTGCTTCTATAATCCTACTGTCTCTTCATTCCCCCTATAAAGCACCTTTTCATGGTTATCCTAGGGATAAACAAGCTGTTTCGTGTTCATAATAAAAATTTTCCTTGCTTAATTACTTTAAAAAACGCATTCTTTTTGAAACGTTTCGACAAGTTCATTATAGCTCCCCCTGAGAGCGATTTCAATATCCTTTTTATTTTTTTTGTAAGGCGTTTCTTTGACAAGTGGTGTAAGCCTTAAACCGTAGACAAAAAAAGCAGCACACCCCAAAGAAGGCCTGCTGCTTAATCTCTATCCTGAAATTATATCAACTATTAAAACTTGGGCTATGCATTAAGGTGACCTGCATTCTTGTCATGAGCGTCGTGATGCAGCGGGATGTCCTTACTAATCCGGGCATGCACGGCAAATGACAGGAATGACAACACGGCAACACCTACAGCCAACCATGCCACCGGCGTCAACCCGCCGCCGTCATACATCGTTCCCATCGCATAAGGCCCAATCACCCGGCCTGCGGCACCCATGCCGCCTGTCACGCCGATATAGAACGGAGCCGCTTGTCCTGCACGCTCCGAGATAAAAGCCGGGATCGCAGGTGAAATCAGCATTTCCCCCAATGTGGCCAGCACCATCGCAAGGATCATGCCCGGATAACTGTGCACTGTCACAATGACGACATAAGCTGCCAGATAGAACAAAGCGCTTGCCGTCATCTGACTGCTCTCCGTACGGGCCGCCCAACGCTTGATGGCATTCGTGAGCGGCTGCGCGGCAAAAATGAGGATCCCGTTCAGCGTCCATAAATAACCGTAGGCCGTCTTGGACATCCCCTCCGAGATGATGAACGGAGACACCCCTGTATTCCAGATGGAATTACCGAACCACAGAAACAGAGAACCCAATCCCATAAAGAGATAGATTCGGGTGTTCCCGAGCAATGCCCAAGCGCCGGGGCCCGCCGGCAGCGGACTCTTGGGCTGGGGATGATGGGACCCTTGCGATACGCCTGTTCCGCCCAGCTTCGTCAGATAGGACAGGAAGAAAATCGCAAATCCGAAGGACGTGACGCCGTTTAAGACAAAGCTTAAATGATACGATATCTCCGCCAGGAAACCGCTCATGGCCGTTCCTAAGGCTACGCCGATATTATTCGCAACATAGATGACATTAAACAATTCGCCCCGCCGATCGGCAAACCGGAAGCCGATAAATGCCTGTATGGCTGGCATCGATATCGCGTTACAGAATCCGATGAAACCCATCATCGCGATGAACAAGCCCCATAGTCCATTAATGAACGGAAGGGTGAACAGTCCGAGGGCATTCAGCAGCAGCGAGCCCACAATGAGCTTTTTCACCCCAACCCGGTGGTACAGCGCACCGCCAAGGAGTTGACCGGCAATTCCCCCCATGGATTGAATCAGTATGACAAAACCCGCATCCTTCATGCTTCGTCCCAGTTCATCGAATACATACATCGTTGTCAGCGGCCACATCAAGGACCCGCCTGCAGAGGCAACGAGACTTGCAACAAGAAAACCTTTTACTTCCTTAGGGTACTGCTCCAACCATTTCATGTTTATTATCTCCCAGCAGCCTCGCAGCAGTATATTTACGCATATAACCTAAAATAGCCCCACAAAGTGGAGCCTATGCTCCGATGCTTATTCCAAATACTTTGCGGGGACCCCAAAAAACTTTATAAATTCTAATATGTTAAAAAAAAGCCCATGCGGGCTTTTTCTAATTATTCTTCAAAAAAGAGGCGAACGCCATCTTTTTGCTGTCCCTATAATCCTGTAAGAATGAACATTGCTTGTCACTTCTTATCGCCCAAATCCTAGTATCGCTTGAGAGATCCATTTTTAGCAAGCACATTCATTGACGCTTTACCATAACAGCGAACAGGACGCTAAACAGCGGATCCTCAATTGTTGAAGAATCCCTTGGTTCAGAGCTCCCCGCCTACCCCGCCGCCTTCTTATCGGKGTTTGAATTTCTGGATCTTGCAGGTATGCGAATTTGAACCGAAGTCCCGATTCCGACTTTGCTGAAGATGGACACGCCGTATTCGCTCCCATAATGCAGCTTCACCCGCTGGTCAATGTTTCGAATCCCGCAGCCCGTGTGACTATGATCCTGGGGATCCAATATCTCTTGGATTCGTTCCTGCTTCATACCCAGACCATCATCTATGATTCTGTACAGGATATCATCGCCTTCCTTTTGGACTGAAACCCGAATATGAATACGATCTCCACTCCAAGCATGCTTCAGCACATTTTCAATGAAGGGCTGTAAAATCAGTTTTATAGTCTCGTAAGGCCATATATTCGTGTCGATATCAAAAGTGACTTCCATGCGCTGACCATATTTTACTTTTTGAATATCCAGATACGCATTGGCCTGCTCAATCTCTAAAGCGATGGGTATCAATATTCTGCCTGAATTTAAGGTAAGCCGATAAAATTGTGCCAGCTGCACCACCATATCCTGAAGTTTCTCCGTTTCCCCGAATTTCGCAAGCTGATTAATGGAGGATAGCGTATTGTATAAGAAATGAGGATTAATCTGCGTTTGCAGCATTTCAAGCTCTGCTTCCTTCTTTTGTAGCTGGGTTAAATACACTTTTTTTATTAACGCTTCGATATCCTCGCCCATCGCATTCAAGGCATTCGCAATTTGAGGGAACTCCCCCTTGCCCCGATAAGCGATCCGTTTATGCAGATCCCCTTCCCGAAATGCATTGAGTACCCCTACAATCTTCAGGATTCGTTTAGAGAAAGATCGGGAAATAACATACCCCGTATATGTAAATAACACTACGCAGATGATACAAATGACTATCAAAACGGTTCGTACTCTCTTCGCTTCCTGTTCAATAATATTAAGCGGAACTTGCGCAACGATCTTCCAGTTCTTCTGTGGCAAATCTTCTTCGATGATCAAATAATGCTTCTGATCGTGTGCTGTTAACCCCGTAGGTTCATTTACTTTGACGAGGGTGTCGTTATTATCTTCAACAGATGGGCCAGAGGTAAACACCACATTCCCAAAGGGATCCAGTACCGATAACATACTTCCGTCCCCAAGTTTCGCGTAATCTACACTATCGAACAGCTGCGACAAGCGCACACTGAACCGCATGATTCCCACTTCTTTAATTTGCAGCGGATTGTTCATATCCACCATTCGTCGAATCATCGAAATCCGTCCATCCCGCTCATCCTCTTCCACCTGCCTCCAGATCATGGTTGCATTGTATTTCTCTCCCGGCAGTGTGAAATACCAAAACTCATTGGAAACCCGGGTCATATGGTAAATATCATAGGTTTGTTCGTTGAAATCTTGGTTGATTTCGTGATTCCAATTTTTATACTTCTCGTACACCGTTTGATTATGAAAATAGACGGATAGCCTTAAATTAAGGCCAACCGCCTTTGCAGCGCTCTCTAGCTTTGGGAGAATCACATTGTTCATACGGACATGATTCTCAGCACCCGATAAATCCCGGCGGATGCTCTGAATGAATGCAGGATCATCATACAATGTCGCCGATGTCTGGACGATATCATCCACCTTATAGGCAACGTTATCCCGAATCTGCTGAAGCGTCCCCTGGATGTTGACGCGGGTCTGTTCGCGCATAGTCTCATCATACATCGAATGCGAAATATAAAAGTTTACAGAAACCAATAGCAAAGTAAAGACCGTAAAAGTCAGCATGAGCTTATAACCGACGGGTATATACCCCAGCTTCTTGCCGTCTGTTCCGGATGATGAAATCCAGTGATTGTTCATCCCAATTCTCTCTTTCGATATTCCATGGGTGTCATGGCGAATTTTTCTTTGAACTGTCGGCTGAAATAAGGAAGATAGCGGTATCCTACCTGATCGGCGACTTCATAAACTTTAAGGCCAGGCTGTTTTAGCAATTCACACGCTTTTTCCATGCGCAGTTGTACAAGCAGTTCATTAAACGTATTTCCTGACCGCTCTTTAATCAAAAATCCGATATGACTCGGCGAAAAAGAAAAATGCTGGGCAATATCCTTTATCGTTATATTCTCACTCATTCGTTCTTTCATCGTTTGGATGACACTGCGGATGAATTTACTATCCTTGGAATTGGATTTCTCATATAATCTTTCGGAAATTTCGAATATACGCTGGATGAACCATGAACGAATATCGCTGACGGTTTCGAACTGCATCAAGATATCCAGATGATGAATATCCATGCCTAACAGGTCAAACAAGTCTTCATTGCGACTGCTTAAATATTGTTCGAGCTTCCATATAATATAATTCGACATATTATGCACGGTAAAACGGGAGCGCAGACTCCTTATAGAGCCGAATAATTTTTCCAGTTCATCACAGATTTGAACCAGCTCGTATTCCTCCATTGCCTTTAAGAGGACGTTCATGCGTTCATCAAGCATCCTTGCATCCAGCATTCCCGGCTCGGCACAGACGTCTTCGTACTTGATAATACTTCCCTTGCCCAGAAACATCTTGCCTTCCACCGCTTCAACAGCCTGCCTATACGACAGGTGAAGTTGATCCAATGTGCGTACGGGTTCACCAATGCCCGTTGTCATGGATGTCATCAAATGCTGCTGAACGCTATCCATCAGTGTGCTTATCGTTGGAGTAGCGTTACTGTCCTCCAGCAGTATCGCTACTCGTTGCGAAGACAGCTTACAGTAAGGAAGCATGCCGCTCCCACTATCCGTAATCGCCTCTTGAATACGTTGCAGGAATATTCTCGCCAATTCCCTCTGTGAGGAAAGGCTCCCCGCCTGACGCCATGAAACATTATCGAGCTCCATGACTGCGACGCGAACCGGCCATTTCAACTGGTCAAATTCATAAGAGATACTCATCTTTGTCAGTAATTCTTCTGATTCTTCCCGCTCAAGCAGACGTATAAGAAAATCGCTTTTGACAATGGGGATCATCTCCTGATAAGCCATCTCCACCTCGCGCTGCTTGTTTTCTTCATCTAGATCCCGCTTTACCTTGATTAAGGAAGCAACAAGCTCCCTATCGTTCATCGGCTTGAGAACATAACTGTAAGCGTTCAATAAGAGTGCTTGCTGTACATAGCTGAATTCCTGATATCCGCTGACGAATATGATTCGCATGTTAGGTTTATGTTCAAGCGCAATCCGTGCCAGCTCGAGTCCAGACATATAAGGCATATTGACGTCACTGACTAAAATATCAACATCTTCGCTCTTGATAATTTCACATGCCGACAATGCATTATTGACACTCCCCACTAACTCCATATGCAGATCGGACCAAGGAATGAATCTTCTCATGCCTTCGAGATCTAGTTCTTCATCATCCACAAGCAGCACCTTGTACATAGAACCCCCTCCAGACAATTATGTTCGCAAAACAGAGATATCCCAAAGAACCTTATGGATTCTTTGGGAAGTCCCCCCTGACATTACTGTGTTATTATTTTCCGTTCAATTTAGCTAAATTCTCCTGCCATTTGATCGTCCGCCATTCCAGAAGCTGACCATAGCCCAAATCCATCAAATCCTTGTTTCCTTGATCGAGAATTTTATCAACCTCTTCGTCGCTCTTCGCCATGACGGACTTAGCATAGATTTCGAGGAAAAGTTCATCGACAGATGCTTTGATTATGCCTTCATCCGAATCTGGAGCCGGATTGAGGTTAACAAATTCTGTAACGTTCAATTGAGTTGGCCAAGTAATCGTTTGTTGGTAACGTGTTCTCCAGTCCTGCTCTTCGAAGGGGAGATTCTCCATGTATTTATATTTGGCAGGGTCAATATAACTCGTATTACCTACGAACATAACAGGCTCATTCTTGGATTGAATTTCTGCTACTTCTGCCGGATCATAATTCTCGGTGAAATTCGGCTTACCATCTTCATCGAATCCGTCCCAGTTCTTTCCTTCCGGACCGAAGAATTGGACGTTCATCCCTTCCGGACCTGTGTACCAGTCGAGGAATGCGAATATCGCTTCAGGGTCCTCAGCAGCCGTTGTAATATAGGCAGCATTCCATCCAAAGCTTGTGTAGGTGCCTGGATAAATCTTATTCTTATCCAGACCCGGCTTATGAATAGGCCAAATCATGAAATACCCGCCATCCGGATCTTGTTTGATCAATTCAGGGTGCGCTTCGCCTGCCATCGTTGTGGGACTTGCTCCTGCAAATACTGCCACTCTGCCTGTCATGACTTTCTCCAAAATCTGATCTTCCGTTTGGTTAAAGGCATCTTGAGAGATGAGCTTCTCTCTGTACAGTTTAGCAATATATTTCTGAGCCTCTCGGAATACCGGATCTGTAAGTACTGACGTCAGTTTTCCGTCTTTTGGAACCGCAAGCAAGCTAGCATTCAGATTCGTGTAACTTGCTCCCTCTCCGAAGGCCGTGTATAACACGCCAAGTCCCTGTCTTTCCTGTGCACGGTGCGGCTCGAACGGAATGATGCTGCTGCCGTACTTATCTTTAACTTTTACCAGATAATCATATAGATCGTCCGTTGTTTCGAGCGGAGGCTCGCCCAGCTCTTTATAGATTTTCTTGTTAACTACGTAACCGGCGTTACCGTAAGGATTGGATGAATACCAGTTAGGGAACATATACAGTTTGCCATCATCTGAACGTAACATGTTCAGATCGCCCATCCATGTCTTCAGGTTGGGATACTTATCCAAATAATCATCATAGGCTACCAGTTTTCCTTCTTTGCGGAGTCGCTCCAAGTCTGGATGGTTCTTGTCTGTCCAGATCATATCCGGCAGGTCGTCTGAAGCCATCATCGCACTCAGCTTTTGCGTATGTGCTCCAGCAGCCGCAATCATGTTGATTTTCACTTGTTTTTCTTCACTTAAATATTTACCGACAGGCGTGCTCTCCCATTTAGGGAAGTCCGAGTTCTCATAGTGAGAATATGCTGAAAACTCCAGCGGCTTCTCACCAAGGACCCATTTGCCGTCACGCTTCCCCTCTGCTGGCGGATCGGTTTTCTTCTCGCCATCATTGTTTGCTGCCGGTGGTGCTGGAGCTGGAGCTGCCGATTTTCCGCATCCCGCTAGAGCCGTAACCATTATCAATAGCAACGAGACCAATACGAGCAGCGGCTTTTTCGTCTTTCTCATTCACTTAACCCCTCTCATTAACAAAAATATATATGTTCAAAGCTGTTCGCCTTAAACCGTTCGTCAACTACTCCTTCAGCGAGCCTACCAGTACACCTTTGACAAAATACTTTTGCACAAAAGGATAGACAAGAATGATCGGTAAGGTCACCACGATCATCATCGCCATTGTGAGCGATTTTGAAGTGATTTGCCTTGCTTGATCCAGTAGGGCAACCGAAGCGCTATCGAGCACGGAGCTTGAACCCGATACAATATTGGCATTCAAGGTCTGCCGCAGAATCGTCTGAATGGGGAGTAAATAATCACTGGTGATGTAGATACTCGGCAGGAACCAGTCGTTCCAGTGTCCAACGGCAGTCAACAGAGCCAGCGTAGCGATAACCGGTCCGGACAATGGGAGAATAATCCGAAAGAATGTGCCCCAATTGCTGCAGCCGTCAATATGGGCTGACTCTTCCAGCCCTACGGGAAGACCTCGAAAGAAGGTCCGAAAAATGATCATGTTCCACACGCTGATTAAGGATGGAATAATAAATACCAGAAAGCTGTCCATCAGACCGAGTGAACGGATAAGGAGATACGTTGGAATCAATCCTCCACCAAAGTAGAGGGTGAATATAAAGAACAATGTGTAATATTTTCGTCCGATCAGATAAGTTCGGGTCATCCCGAATGCGAGGAGCGCTGTCATGAATATGGAGGTTGCGGTGCCGATTATGGTACGACTTATGGATATGAAGAACCCGTTAAGCAGTCGGTCGTCCTGGAGTATGATTTTATAATTTTCGGTTGTGAATTCTCTTGGCCAGAAGGTGACTCCGCCCTTTGCGGTATCGACACCTACGTTGAAGGAAACAGCCACCGCATTCCAGAAAGGATAGAGCGCCGAGAAGGCTAATAAACTGAGGAACACGTATATCACGATAAGCATGACCTTATCACCAAAGCTAATTCTTTTTAACATGCCGTACCTCCTGAGGGCTGCTGATTGTTACCATAAGCTATTACCAGATCTTCGAGCCAGATAGTTCGCGATCGTAAGCAGGACAACACTGATAATCGCCTTGAACAATCCGATAGCAACCGCATAAGAATAACGGTGTGACCCTAGGCCTACTCGATAGACATACGTATCAATAACATCGGATACCGGCCGCAGCACCGGATTGGATGCCAGGAGCAGGATGTCCTCAAAGCCTGCATTGAGCAAGTTGCCGATCGCAAGAATCATAAAGATAATGATGACCGGCATAATCGAAGGAAGCGTAATCAGGTAGATTTGCTTGGACTTGCTTGCACCGTCGATGTCCGCAGCCTCATAGAGAGCAGGATCAATACTCGCAATCGCAGCCAGGAATACAATCGAGTTAAATCCGATCTCCTTCCATACGTTGGCCGAAATCAGGATCGACCAAAAATACTCCTTTAACGAAAGGAAATTGATCGGTTCATCAATGGCCCCTATGCTCTCCAGCAGAATGTTGATGCTTCCGTTCTCCGTTGATAGCAAGGCGGTGGTGAATCCTGCCACAATAACCCATGATAGGAAATGGGGCAGGTATGTGATCGTCTGGATGACTCTTTTGAATAACATATGGCGAACTTCATTCAATAAAAGTGCCAGTACGATCGGTGCTGGAAATCCGATAAAGAATTTCAATAGACTGATCACARTCGTGTTGCGCAAAATTCTTTCAAACTCGGGGGCGGCAAAAAAAGCTTCAAAATGTTTAAAACCAACCCACGGGTTATCCCAAATTCTTGAGCCGGTGAACAGGTTATAATCCATAAATCCGGTTATTACGCCGTACATAGGCAGATAGGCAAAAATGAAAACTAGAATGACGCCGGGTATCACCATAAGCTGAACATCCCATTGCATCATGAATCGCCTAAGAAAACTTTTACTATGGACTTTTGGCTGCCGGGCAATGGGTGATGGTTGCTGTTCTGCAGTAGCTTGCGGCATATTTATCCTCCCGTTACGAAATGATGTAAAAGCACGCCGGGTCTCTGAATGTTTACCATTTTCGAAACCGCTTGCAATTGACTTATTATCATTCTACCTATGGAAATATTTTGAATCTATATAATAAAACCCCGATTTTTTATACTTCTACCGGAATGTTTCACCCTTTCCAGCCAACAAAAAAACGTCTATCGACGTACTCACTCAGTAGACAGACGCATTTAACGGAAGTTTCTCTTGCGAGATAAGGGGATGCTAAGCCTCGGATGTTTATACTTTCTTATCCCAAAAAAAGACTGCCTTGAGGTCATATAGACCAACAAGACAGTCAATGTATTCATCTTTATGCACCGGTTATTTTAGTCCTGACCTCGACCACCGTTGAGAAGAAGGTGGCCCCTTCACCCATATCCGACAGCCTGTCGGGTGTAAGGGCATTGGCGCGCTGCTTACGGCCCTCGCCTTCCCACCACAGGCCTTGGCTGACAACGGTGCCCGGCAGCATTTTATCCGTTACCTTGGCCCGAACTTCATAGGTTCCGCGGTCGTTGTATACCGTAACCATGTCTCCGTCCTCTATACCGCGTTCCTCTGCATCCTCCGGATGGATCTGCAGGGCAGGCTCCTTCTCCAGCTTCTGATGCTTCTCCACATTCGCAAAGCTCGAATTCAGGAAGTTGTGGTTCGGCGGCGAAATGAACATGAGCGGGTATTTGTGCCCGCGGCCGCGCCTTACGCCGTCATAACCTTCCTTCAGCGGCACGTAGGTCGGGAGAGGCGGAAGACCTGCTTCCTCCAACTGTGCGGAGTAAAGCTCGATCCGGCCCGAAGGCGTCGGCAAACGATCCAGATATGTTTCAAGCGGCGTCATATCAAGCTTCACATAGCGGTGTTCCTTTAGCTTGTCCAGCGTGACGCCGTTCAGATAAGGGTTACCCGGGAAGTCGAGCGCTCTTGCCATCATCTCCTCTTCCGTCTCATGGAAGGCCGGGTCAGTGAACCCCATAGCCCGCCCCAGCATGGAGAACAGCTCTACATTGCTCTTGCTCTCCCCAAGCGCCGGGATGACCGGCTCCTGCAGCTGGATGTACTGATGCCAATAGGAAGCGAACAGGTCGGTATTCTCGAACGAGGAGGTTGCCGGGAGCACGATATCCGCATACTTGGCCGTATCCGTCATA
This sequence comes from Paenibacillus sp. Dod16, assembly GCF_049893405.1. Lineage (NCBI taxonomy): Bacteria > Bacillati > Bacillota > Bacilli > Caryophanales > Paenibacillaceae > Paenibacillus > Paenibacillus sp. Dod16. Next base: position 120,466 of record NZ_JBNDYG010000001.1, on the reverse strand, counting down.
AACAGGTCATGCACAACCGTAAACAGATCCTCCCGTGCAAACCCTTCCCTTACCCGCTCGGAGTCGGGAGCGACAACCAGCGGATTGCTGCAATAGACAAAGACCGACTTAATCGGCTGTTCGGTCATGGCAAGCGCCTCGCCGATCCGGTTCATGTTAATCGTCCGCGCATCCGGATTCGGACGGAGATCGGGACGTTCGAGCGCATCGCTGTCCATGCTGTTGTAACCGCCGTTCGACTTGGCGGCCCCTCCGCCCCGCTTCAGCCATTGTCCGGTTAAGGCCGGAAGCGCCGCAATGCTGCGCACCGTCAAGCCCCCATTGTCATGATGCTGAAGACCGTTACCGATATGAATGTAAGAAGTATCTGCCCGGCCGTACAGCTCGGCCAGCTTCTCGATATCCTCAACTGGAATTCCGGTAATGGAGGATACATGCTCCGGTGTATAGTCTTTCACATGCTCACGCAAGGCTTCATGACCGATCGTATACTGCCGCAGGAATTCCTCGTTCACCATGCCGTCACGGAACAAGATGTGCATGAGGCCGACGGCCAGTGCCGCATCCGTGCCCGGAAACAGCGGAATGAACCAATCGGCCCATTGCCCCGTCTGGTTCTTATGCACGTCGATGACAACGACCTTGGCACCAGCCTTGCGCGCTTTCTCTGCCAACACCACCTGATGCATATTGGTGCTGACGATGTTGCCGCCCCAGACGATGATGACATCGGCATGAACGGTATCCTCCGGGACGGTGCCTCCATTAAACCCCATAACGGATTTCCAGCCCTCATTGCCTGCCGAATTACAGATCGACTGCTTCAGCCGGCTGGCGCCCAGCCTGTTGAAGAACCTCCGATCCATGCCGTCTACACTTAATATCCCCATGTTGCCGTAGAAGCTGTAAGGCAGAATGCTCTCAGAGCCATGCTCCTCGATCAGCTTCTCGTAGCGTTCGGCAATCTCCTGAACCGCTTCATCCCAGCTGATTCGCTCGAAAGCGCCCTGACCTTTGGGCCCTACCCTCCGCAGCGGATATAGCACGCGCTCCGGATGATACACCCGATGTGCCATATTACGGACTTTATTGCAGATGGCTCCCTGCGTAATCGGATGATCCGGATTACCGGTAACCTTCACGATTTTTCCGTTCTCTTTATGCAGCAGCAGGCCGCAAGTATCGGGACAATCCAACGGACAGACCGCCGGAAACACGCCGTTTTCCTGATGAATCATCGCTTGAGTCATTTCGTCTATTCCCCCTTGTACACGCTGAATCATATCCCTTTATCTTAAAAGAAAATCAGGGTTCCAGTAAAGTCTTACATTTTTTTCTGCATCGGTGATTCACTCTACTTCCTTCCGGGTATATTCCTATCAAGAGCAACGAAGAGGAACCCAGACCCTTTCTCTTCCTTGCCAAATCATGGACCACTCCCAAAAATTCGCCATGCCCATGTCTCCTCCCCCGAGACCGGCATGGCGAATTTGTTTTGTATGGCATTATCGATACCGTACAGCGAAAGGCAAGCGAATCCGACTACCAGGTTACCATGGTCATCCCGCAGTTCATCCCCAATAAGGGCTGGCATAACTTCCTGCACAATCAATCCAGCTTGCTCATCCGTGCACATTTGCTGTATCGGAGAGAAGTGATTTTTACGACTGTGCCTTACCATTTATAAATAGCGGGCTTGTTCCTTTTGCGACTTATGCAAAGAGTCCGCTCCGCCAACAACGACAAAAAAGCTGCGATCATCCGACCCTATCCCTTAGGGAGCGGTCGATCGCAGCTATTTTCTCGCCTTTATTTACCAGGCTTCAGTATAATATTTCTACGCAGAATGAACCTGTTGAGCAGTGCCGGTAGCCGGAGCGGAAGGCAGCGCAGCTTCTTGTTCGCCGCGTGGAATGACCTCAACCTTATCATTCTTCTTCAAATATACGGTCCCGTAGGCAGCTCCCACAAACAGCGCGCCTCCGACGAAATTGCCAAGCCATACCGGAATGAAATTTATGAAATACTCACCCCAGCTGTAATACCCTTCAAATATCGCGGCCGGAATGAGGAACATGTTGGCCACCACGTGCTGAAAGCCGATGGCTACAAACGCCATCGTCGGAAACCAGATCCCGAAAATTTTGCCACTCATCTGGTCCGATCCGTAGGACAGCCACACGGCGAGCGCTACGAGCCAGTTGCAGCCGATGCCCGACAAGAAAGCCTGCAGGAAGCTGTCGTCCAGCTTGTGTCCCGCCATATCCACCAGCTTCTCCAGATAAACTCCGCTGCCTGTCAGACCGGTCACATGACCGAAGAAGTAAGCGACGAACAACGCCCCCGCCATATTGCTTACCGTGACGAGAGCTAAATTCCGTATCATCTCCTTCGTGGAAATCCGCTTCTTGAATCTGGCCAGGGACACGGCCATCATGTTGCCCGTCAGCAGCTCTCCGCCTGCGAGCAATACAAGGATCAGTCCGACAGGGAATATCGCCGCGCCTATAAAACCGGCAATGCCTCCCCAAGCCTCAGACGCCCCGGCAATCACGCGAATATCCAGCAAAAAGCCGAGCGCGATAAAAGCCCCCGCCAAAAATCCTAATATCATTACGTTCATGACGGAGTTATGTGCTTTTTTCACCCCGTTCTCCACGGTGATCTCCGCAATGCGATCCGGTTTGTAATAGGCCATGGCCGTTCCCCCATTTCTCCCGCATTCCGTCCTGAAAATCTCTCGAATGCAGCTTCTGATGTTTCTGTTACAGTTACCCATATTGTACCGCAGCAGCCAAAGCAAGAACGTGAATTATATCACGACCCAGTACGTCAGGATCGGACATCCTTGTGTCCTGGCTGCCCTTGATCACGTTTGAGATCGATCATTCGCTCGATCTGAGCCAGCGGTACATATAAAAAAATGCGGTGCCCGGAGATAATCCCGACACCGCTTGGTTGGTGCTTTTACCAGCCCTCTTGTTCTAAACCAGCTAACTTATGCCAGTTTATAAGCAACACGTTCTAAACCAGCAGCCTATGCCAATTTACCAGCAACACGTTCTAACCACTATCCTATGCCTCGGCGGCAGTCTCTACTCTAACAGGCGTTTCCTTTTCCTGAGCCGGAACGTTCGAGATCGGAAGCTTCATGCTAATCAAGGACGAAAGCAGGAAGAGCGCGCCTGCCGTAAAATACACGACCACAATGGAGGTTACCGACATATACCATCCCGTAAACCCGGAGCCGATGAGCAGCATGCCGGTAAACATCGGCGTCATCACGCCATTCAGCCGACCGATGAATTTCTCTTCCACCTGCTGCATCATCACGGCCATCAGAACCGTCTGCGCCATCGCCATCAGCACCCCGGTTGCGAAGCGCATCGTGCCGGTCAGGATCGGCCACTGGGACAGCACCTCGACAAAGGTCGAGAGGCCAAGGAAGGCAAGCCCGGCGAACAACAAGTAGTTGCCTTTCACTCTCCCCGCAATGACAGCAGCCAGCACGCCGCCAATTAACATGCCTAGGCCCTCTAGCGCGGTGAACCACTGAACGCTGGACATTGCCAGTTGTAAACGCTCCGTGATGACAAAGATATCAAGCGGCTGAACAAGTCCGCTGCCGAGCGCCAATAAAACATAGACCACCAGCAGCACCTTCAACAGCCGGCTGGACCCGATATAAGTGATGCCCGCCTTCATGTCCTTCATAAAAGAACCGGTCGATTCCGAATTGTTAGAGGGTTCATCCACACTGGAAGGAAGACACATTAGCACGATCGCCGAAGCGCCGAATAGAACCAACAAGCTGATTAAAGACGCCTGCAATCCAAAAGCTTGATAAATCGTCGTACCGACCATCGGTCCCAAAATGATAAACAGCGACATCGAGGTCTGGGACAAAGCTGTGGCCGCGGGCACATGCTCATCCGGCAAGCAGCGCTTGATGAGCTTCATGGACGAAGGCTGCGAGAATTGAGATACAACAGCCGAGACCAGGGTCACCGCAAAAACGGCCTGCCAATATCCCGCATACACAACGAACAGGATAAGCAATATGGATAAAAAGCTGAGAATGTCCCCCCAGATCATCGTTCGCTTGGGACGCCAACGGTCCGCCAGCACGCCGCCAATCATGGAGATCACAAAGATCGGAGCGTATTCAATTACGGTAAGCAGCGATACGGCGACCGGATCATGGTTGCTCTTCTCCATAATGAAGAACAACAATGCCATGTTGCGGATCCAGATCCCGATATTTTGCATGAAATCCGAAACCATCAGCAGCACGAACGCGCGGTTGCCAAACAAATGCCTCATGTTTTATCCCCCTAGTTTAAACCGACTATTCGGTTTAAATATATTTATGCGGAAACGCCCGCCCCGCTTGCAAATCGAGAAGAAGCGTTTCCGATAAATCCTCCGGTTCACTACGATCCTCAACTCGATAACACACCGTTTAAAAAGTAAGTGACTCCCTTGCGATACAGCTGCCTTGATTCCTCCTGGGTCCGTTCAAAATACCACACCGACATCCCATCAAGCAGCGATGCGAATATGATGGATATTTCCTCTACATCCTCTGCCGGTATTCGCCCTTCGCTTACTCCTTCTGCGAAAATCTCGCGGTAGAGCGTGCGCGGACCTTGCAGGATGGCCAGCATCTCGCCCACAATCGTCTTATTCTCCGGCTGATTGATAAAGAATTCCTCCGCAATCTTGGTCAGCGGATTCTGGAAGTCGTCGACCATATGATCGGCAATGCCGTACAGCTTCTCCTCGAAGCTGGCGTAACGGGCTTTTTGATCGTTCCAGGCTTCCATCCATTCCTGATTCTGCTTCGCCAGCAGCTTGACGAACAAATCTTCCTTGCTCTCAAAGTGATAGTAGATGCTTCCCTTACTGGCACCCGTATACTTGACCAGTTCATCCATGGATGTTGCCGCATACCCGCGCTGGATGAACAGTTCCTTCGCTTTATCCAGAATCATGTCGCGCTTTCGCTGCGCTTTTTCTGAAGACATCGATGTAAGCACTCCTTGCTTGGAAATAATAGTGCGGAATTCACGTACCAAAACCTGGTTCTCTTAATAAAAATGAATCTGTGAAGATGATGAACACCATTCACAGCAATAAAACCGACTGTACGGTTTAATCATACTGAAAACATTCCCGCATGTAAAGCAGCATCTTCACAATCACATAGAAAAAAGGACCTTGCCTAAGCAAAATCCTCTCATCATTCGTACATCCGAAACCAATATTATTTTTTATTCCACTGCCCAAATGGCTCTTCCTTCTTTCATCGGATCGCCATAACTCAGCTGCAGTCCCTTAACCCCCTGCTTCACTTCGTACGGTATTTTACCTGTCAGCTCGCCGCCTGGGGCAACGGTGCCGTCCAGCATTTTCACGTCATCCGTAATGGGAACCGTATAGTTAAGATCGCTCGAATCCGTCAGGGAAAAAGACAGCGCGGAAGAGATGACCAGCGGCTCCTGGCCATTGTTCTTCACGGTAATGTCAACTACCTTAAACGTATGGCCGGGCTGGGGCTTCAAATATTCATCACCCTCGGATTCACGTACGCCGTTTAGCGTAATGACCGTGCCGTGATAATCCACCGTATCGCCCACTGCGGCAGGTTCGCCGATCGGCTTCACCTCTGCGTTGTCGGCCGGTTGGTCCTCACCTTGGGGTTCTGCAGGCGGCTGTTCTTCAGACGTCCCCGTCTGATCTGTCCCCCCACTGTCCACAACAGCCGGCGGAGTCTCTGCAGGCGGATCAGCCTGATCATTGGAACAAGCCGCCGTCAGCAGCATGGAGAACAATGCAGCTGTGGCCAGCATTACTTTTTTATTCATACTTTATCCTACCTCCTGAAAGTCGAAATCTACATGTCCGGATATTTTCCAATTCGCTGTCAAAATCCATAATCCTTCAAAAACAAGAAAAAGACCCCCAAATCAGGGAGTCTTCTTGGTGAATCGATTACTTATGAATGCACCGGTGTTTTCGTTTCGACCGCCGGCAATGCCTGCAGTCCAGCCGTGTTAAGGAAATTCCACGGTTTATTGTAATGCGGCTGGAAGAAGAAGTCGATGAAGGCCAATTGATCAATCGTCATCCGATTCTGTATGCATACCGACAGCGTGTTAATGGATTGCGTCATATCCACTTTGGAAATGACCTGTGCACCAAGCATCCGGCGGCTGTCTTGCTCATACACAACCTTCAGCGTAACCTCTTCGAAGGTAGGCATGAATTCCGGACGGTAATGATCCGTAATGGTGACCGTCTCCACCTTCAAGCCTTCGTCCTTGGCGGCTCCTTCGGTTAATCCCGTCGAGGCAATGTTGTGTTCGTATATTTTCAATCCCGACGTACCTTGCGTTCCCATATATGGCGTTGTCGGCGACACAAGATTGCGTGCAACGAGCGTACCCATCCGGACTGCGTTAGTAGCCAGTGGAATGTACATCATTTTACCGGTCGGGTTATAGTGCACGGAGCAGCAATCGCCTGCTGCATATACATCCTGCTTGCTGCTTTGCATATATTGATCCACGACGATGGCGCCATTTTTCAGCATTTCTACCTGCCCCTTCACCAGATCCGTATTCGGACGGAAACCGATGCAGAGGATCACCAGATCCGTGTCGATCTCACCTTTGTCGGTGATGACCTTGTTCACCTTGCCATCCTTGCCTTGGAAAGAAGTCACGGTCTGACCCAGGGCCATCTCAATCCCTTTTTCACGGAAGGATTCCTCGATTTTGCCGCTAAATTCAGGATCCAGATATTTGTTCAGAATGCGGTCGGCACTATCAATCAGGGTAACCTGCTTGCCGTTCTGTTGGAAGGCTTCGACCAGTTCTACGCCGATATAACCGGCGCCGACAACCGTAATGTGTTTCGCTTCCTGCGCTTTTTCAATGATCGCATTGGAATGATTGTAGTTTTTGCAGAGCAGAATATTATTCAGATCGATGCCTTCAAGCTTCGGTACGATTGGCCATGATCCGGTTGTGATAATTAGTTTGTCATAGGCATCATCAAAAATTTCCTCTGTAACCAGGTTCCGAACTTTCAAGCTTTTCTTATCCGTATCCACCGAAATGATCTCATGCTTCATCTTGGTTTCAACACCCAGCTCGTCGAGCTTTTGAGGCGAAGAGTAGAACAGACCGTCAGGGTCTTTTACAACGCCTCCGACGTAAAGCGCGATGCCGCAAGACAGGAATGAGATGTTATCATTGCGTTCATAAACGGTAATCTGTGCTTCAGGGTAAAGTTTGGCGGTATTCACGATGGCGGACGTTCCTGCATGGGTACAACCGATAACTGCTACTTTCATGGTTTTTCCTCCTCCAAGTATGAAGCTGTATATTTGATTAAGATGAGCTCTTTTGCCTGGATTCATGCTTGGTAACGCTTGTTGAGCATGAATGTGGTGATTGGTAATATTATTTGTGAATGTTTTCACTTCATGCTTTTATTATAATGTGATTAATTTCACAGTTCAATAGGTAATTGCATTATTCACATATTGTTCATAATTTCACATAGTTGGAATGATAAAAGATGTTGACCTAAAGTCATGATGTTCTCATCGCTAATACTCAAGATTAGATCAAGAATACAGGTTCCGTATCAGGGTAAGCTATAAGAATCCAGCCTCATGAAATTCAAGCGTTCACCCTAACCTATAAGTTCTGCCTTGGAGGATCTTGCTTCGACTAGTCTAACGGAATGTGCCATGAAAAATAAAAAAAGACTGTTCTCCCCAGAGGAATATCCCCGAAGAAAACAGCCCTGTTGATGTATTCGTTACTTTCTGCCACTAGCCAAGCAGAGATTCAATGGCGCCCTTCATCGATTCCGGCGTATCTCGCGGTTCGAATCGCTGAACCACCTTGCCCTCGCGGTCTACCAGAAACTTTGTGAAATTCCAAGCGATCTCTCCGCCTTCGTTCGGTCCTGGCTGCTCGGATTTTAAATATTGAAATAACGGATGCGTTTCTTCCCCGTTCACGTCAATCTTCGCAAAGATTGGGAAATTCACGCCATAATTCAATTGACAGAATGATTCGGCATCTTCACTTGTACCCGGCTCCTGTCCGCCAAACTGATTGCACGGGAAACCAAGAACCTGCAGTCCTTGCTGGCTATACTGGTCATACAGCTGCTGAAGCTCTCCATATTGCGGCGTAAGTCCGCACTGGCTTGCCGTATTTGCAATAATCAGAACCTTGCCCGCATACTGATCGAGCGAGACTTCCTGACCCTTGGTATTTGTTGCATGATATTCGTAAACTGACATCTTCGAATCCCTCCCGGCTTTGTTTTGAATGGATGGCATGCTTCCAAGCTCTACAGCCTAGCCAATCTCCTTCCATCATATCGAATAAATCGTCTTAAACCAAATTTTAGCCCAACGCCTCTACCCCGCAGCCCGGAAATCCATTATGATGAATGTATAACCTCTTCAAACAAAATTTACATAGGCTAATAACAGCTGTTTAATCAGCAAGTTAGCAGGGTAATGATTTAAGGTTTGGAGACATATTGCAATATTCCGTATTTCAACAATTGTAAGTGAGGAAAAGAAATGAAACTGTATCCCGAAATGTTTATATCCCCATGGCATCTCATTGTCATTGTGCTGGCACTGATTGCCTTCATCGGCTTAATCAAAGGGGGGTATGACCGAAAGACCGTGCTTCGCAGCACAGGGTTATCGACGCTGGCCTTCTATTTTATACTGACGATCCCCATTGGTCTTATCACCCAGGAATCGCTTTACAAAGAAGAAACGATGCTGACCGATTTGGATCAGAATTTTGAGGACAAGAAGGCGGGCTCCGAGCTCCAAAGCTTTGAAGACTACATCGTGGTCCATGCTGGGGCCTATAAAAACGAGGATGATGCGGACATTGAGATCTATGCCGGCAACTACCATGAGAGCCAAACATTTCATGGTCACATCACCCTTTTCGTGTACGATAAGAACGATGATGAAGTCTTCACCGAGATGTACAAGAACGTAACCCTGGCCCCCGGCGAGAAGAAAAAGCTCGACACCGCCTTTACCAGCCAGCCTATGGAAACCTACAGATACCGATACGAAACGCACCCCCAAATGTGAAGGGTGCGTTTTCTCGTTTTCGTATTAAGTTGACAGATGGTCTCCGGGCTGGATCCCCGGCTTATCGTTTTCAGGAAGACGCTGATACGCCCCCGGCATCGGCGGCAGATTCTTCGCATCCCGACCTTTGCGCACATGCCGGATGCCCAGATAGAAGAGACCGACCACAGGCAGTGACAGCATCGCTATAGCAAGGAGTATGCTGGACATTTGGTACGAGGGATCCGTTTCGATCTCGGAAAAATCCAAAAACATAAACGATATAAAGGTAATCAACGAGAACATGATGATCTGGAGCCAGCGCATCCATTTCACCAGGAAGAAGAACAGGATCGCGGAGATTGCAACAAGTAAAATGGGAACTAACGGCTGTTCCGGGTCCGCGTTACCCAGCTCTGCCTGGCGCGTCAGCCAATAACCGATAGCGAACTGAACCGGAAAAATCAGCCAAGCCAGCAAACCGGTTCCACGGAAAGCCGATCTTCGCTTTTGCAGCGCCTCTTCGTACTCGAGGAGTTTCATCTCGTATTCCAGCTGATTAAGCTCCTCTTCCGTCAATTCCCGGTCTTCCTCCTCATTTTCCTGTACCAGACGATCCAGGTAAGGCCGGAATTGCCGCTCCATATTGCCATCAAATTCGGCACGCTCTAAATCCTCGTCCTCGCGAAGCAAAGACGCAACCGATTCATCCCCAAGATCATGAATGATGATAGAAGACAGATATAAAGGAATGTCCCTTCTGCCGATAACCTCCAGCCACCGGTTGGCCTCCATCGGATCCGTGAAAGGAATGGCCACCGCCCGTTCCGTCTGCCCTTCTCCCGCAACCAGATACATAATCGGCATTAATTCCGCCATAGGCACGGATTCGGTCATTTTGCTCTTCTTATAAGCATAACTGAATTGAAAGATGTATCGCCCATAGTATATTTCCTTGATGTCACCGATCCTAAGGCTCCCCTTCAGGGAGTCTTTTGTTTCCGGGTCCCATCTCTCATATTCAATAAAATCTTCGTATAACAAATACTCGTCCAGATGCGTATTGTTCCAGATATGCCCTTTCAGGCTTCTGGACAGACGAATCATCATGAAGATACCGGCGGGTATGGCAACCAGACTCATCCAGGTCCAGACATTGGCCCAGAGGTACAGCAGCATCAAGGGACCCAGTGTCAGCGCCAGGCCAAGCAGTATTCCCAGCACGTGCATTTCAAATGTAATCACCCAATAAAAAGGCTGCATTTTGGGCTTTCTCTGCTCATGAATCACCAGAGACATTCAGGCAACTCCCTCCTACTATTCTTTCATTTGTTTCTATGGCTCACATGTAACGAGGACATTGGAGATCAAGATGGAGCAGTTCTCAGGATGTACCAAATAGTATGTTAGGCCAACGGTAGAGCGTGCGTCCGGCAGTGCGACAAAAGAGCTGTAATTGCAAGTCTTGCCGAGCGATGAATCAGCTTCCCGCGTTCACTCGCAGTCTAACCTAACGGACTCAGGAGACCTTATTTCGCAAAAAATGGGGTTTTAAGCGAATCGAACGGACAGGAGATCCGTTATTCATCTGGAAAGACGATATTTTGGCTGTTTTCAGGCCAAATAACGGCTCTGGTGTCCGGTAGAACGATAAATGGACCTCATTACAGGAAAATAACGTATCTGATGTCCGTTACCTCGGCGTTCAGTGGGGTTCTGGTCATCGTCATAGCGATTTCGTTGCACCTGAGTACCATTTCATTGCACCAAGATACCACATCGTTTCACCTGGATACCATATCATTGCACCTAGATACCATATCATTGCACTTAGATACCATATCATTGCACCTAGATACCATTTCATTGCACCTACCTAGATACGTCGCACCCAATACCACATCATTGCACCTAGATACCATAACGTTGCCCTAGATACCATATCGTTGGACTTAGATACCATATCGTTGCACCGCACCTCGATATGATACCAAAGCGGCGGCGGACCAGCACGTCTAGCTTGCATGCATATTATGTATAGAAATTAATATCCACCCCTACATCCCTACATCCTTACATCCTTACATCCTTACATCCTTACATCCTTACATCCTTACATCCTTATAAGTATGTTAATTACTACTCTTGAACCCAAAAATCCTTCCGCGGCAAGTCAGCCGGGAAGGATTTCCATTTCACGCTTTGCCTTATTGGGCCGTTCGTTTCTGAGCCAGCTTCACAAGCAGATGAGCCAGCTGATGCTGCTCCGCTTGGGTTCCGACCTTCCATAACTCCTGAAGAAGCTTCTCTTCGGAGTTACGGGGCTCCTCGTTTGCAGCCAGATAACCAGCCACCTTTTCTGCTGCCTGCGCCAACTGCTCTTCATTCAACCCAATGCTCTCGGCAAGCTGAATTCGCTTGTTCAAATAGGATTGGAAGGCATCAAAATCGGCCAGGATTCTCTCCTTCTCCCCATCATCAATCCGGTCCATTGCGTCACTGACCTTACTCACATCCAGCTCACCTTGCTTGTTCACTACATGATTATGTTCAGACATGGTAACGCCTCCTTGTCATTGACTGGGTAACGCTCTCTACTTAAACGGGATCTTCCGGATTGAAACAGATGCTTCCTGAAATTTTCTGGAACTTCTAACGGCCGCGTCCACCGCGCCGGCCACCACTCTGGCCTCTTGCAGCACGGCCTTCAGAGGATCGGGTACCGCCCTGTCCGCCGCGACCGCCTTGATTTCCACGCCCCTCGGTTCTGGACGGTCCACGGCTGCTGCCGCCGCGTGTTCCGGCCTGTGATGCACGGCCTTCGCCTGGACGTCCGCCGTCACGACTTCCACTGCTGCGGCCACCAGCCGACAATGGTCCGCGGCCTTCGCCTGCACGCCCGCCGTCACGACTACCGCTGCTGCGACCTCCAGCCGCAGATTGTCCGCGTCCCTCGCCTGCACGGCCGTCACGGTTTCCTGCCCGTCCGGATCCACGCTCATCCCTGCGTGACGATCCGGCCCTTCCTCTGCTCTGCTCGCTGCCGCGGCTCCGCCCGGAACCCGTACCGCGATCCGCCCGGCTTCTGCCTTGGCCGCGTTCTTGATCGGATTCAAGTGAAGAGATATTTCTAGCTTTTCCTGCTCTGCCTGTATCCCTGCCTGAGCCGCCGGTGCTTTCCCGAAGGCCTCCAGCACTGGAATCATAGCGGACTCGCTTCAAGCGCAGGGAAATTCCTTCCTCGATGCGCTGTAGATCATTAAGATCCTTACCGGCAGCAAACGTGATAGCCATCCCGTTCCCACCGGCCCGTCCGGTTCGTCCGATACGATGGATGTAACTTTCAACATCATGAGGCATATCGTAGTTAAAGACATGCGTCACGCCCTCGACGTCAAGCCCTCTTGCAGCAACGTCCGTTGCCACCAGCAGCTGCAGCTTGGCTTCCCGGAATCGCTTCATGACCGCTTCCCGCTTCGCTTGGGACAGGTCGCCGTGCAGCTCGTCCGATTGATACCCATGAGCCAGCAGCGCCTCATTCAATGTTGTTGCTCTGCGCTTTGTCCGGCAGAAGATAATCGCGAGAAAAGGGTTATGCTCCTCAATCATCGCACGCAGGGCATCCTGCTTGGAACGGTCTGTACACTCGACCACAACCTGCTGGATCTGCTCCAGCGGAATCGGGGAAGCCCCCTTAATGACAATATCGACGGGGTCTTTCATATAGTTGCCGGCAAGCTGCTTCACGCCGGCAGGCATCGTGGCCGAGAAGAGCATCGTCTGGCGCCGATACGGAAGCGCGTGCATCAGTGCCTCCACCTCATCCAGAAAGCCCATGTGCAGCATCTGGTCGGCTTCGTCCAGTACCAGCTGTTTCACGCCGCCCAGCTCAAGCGTGCCCCGGCGTAAATGGTCCAGCAACCGGCCCGGTGTTCCGATGATCAAATGTCGGCCGCCTTCGAGCTTGCGCAGCTGTTTCTCCACGTCCTGACCGCCATAGACCGCCAGAATTTTGATCCCGTCCGGCTCGCCGGCCGTCAGCTTCTTGGCTTCTTCCGTAATCTGCAATGCCAATTCCCGTGTCGGCGCAATAATGAGCGCCTGCGGGTACGCCCGCTTAGGATCGAGTTGCTGCAGAATCGGCAGCATGAAAGCCAGCGTTTTACCTGTGCCGGTCTTTGCCCGGGCGATAACGTCCTTTCCTTGCAGCAGCAGCGGGATACTCTCTTGCTGTACCGGAGTCGGCACCGCAATCCCCTGCTCCTTCAGTTTCCGTACTCTTTGTTCGTCAATGCCCAGCTGTTGAAAGTTCGGCAAACGTTCCACCTCATTTAAATTATTTAGCATCGTTGCGTCAAATCGATTGGATTTAGCAAACAAACATACTTACATATAAGTCCGACAAAATGTCGATCGAATTCGTTCTAAGAAAAACGAACGTTGTCGTTGTATTTCTTTTCAACTGACAAAAGACCCTGACTTTGGTAATGTCTATGATATAGAAATCCAGTTTACACCAGCTAAGGAGGTGTCCCCGATATGCATACCATACAGATCATTCTGTCAGCACTCATCCTGATGATTCTGTTCGGCCTTATCAATCTGATGATGAATTATATTTCAAGACGCGACGGGGAGCCTACCGTACCCTTACGAAAGAAGCTGTGGCTTATCCCGCTGTTGTCGGCCTTTATTATTATACCGTTAGAACTCTTTGCGATGTTATATGCCCGGTGGTTCCCCATATCAGATCCATCCGGATCAGGTGAAATCCTGGCTTACGGCGGTCAAGGCGTATGGCTCGGCTTCTCGCTCACCATCCTGATCGGGTTCCTGATCTTCGAAGGCATCCTTCATCCTTTGGTGATCACCCTGCTAAGACTGCTGCTTCGCAAGGATAGCTCCATCTATATCAAACAGGCGGTTACCGTTGTGACCGACACGGTTCTGCTGTACATAGCCTCTCTGATCGTGCCCGGCATTCCTGTCGGCGGCTGGCTGCAAGCGCTTCTCATTGCCCTATTCTTTCACCTCATAGAATGGATCCTCATCGGAGTCCAGACTTGGGTGCAGCAGCGCAAACGGGCAAGAGCCGAATCTACCTAGAACCTGCCGGATTTGAAAATGGCATATAGCAGCCATGCAACCATGAGCAAGGCTACAATGAATCCAACTTCAATCACGGGGAAACTCCACAGCATCATCGGCTCTCGACTGAGTGACGAACCGATAATCAGACCAACCATGATGATGCTGAAGGCCAGAAGCACAATGCTGAAGGAGAGCCGGTTACTGATCTGATCCAGCTTGCGCATCAGCGTTTGCAGTTCGGGAACACTGATCTCCACCCGCAGTTTCCCCTTGCTGATCAGGGCCGACAGCTGCCTGGCCTGTCCGGGCAGATCAAGCAGGCTCTCGGCAAGTCCGCTTACCCCGTCCAGCACCTTCCTGCTGATCCGGCGGGTATTATACCGCTTCTTCAACAGCTTTCGGCCAAAAGGCTCCGCCATATCGATAATACTCAGACTCGGGTCCAGCATCTCGATGACCCCTTCGAGCGTCAGCAATGATTTGCCAAGCAGCGTCATATCCGGTGGCAGCATAATCCGGTGCCGCTGGGCAACGGCAAACAGATCCGTCAATGCCTTACCGATACGCACTTGAGCGAAAGGCACATCATAATACTCTCCCCGCAGCCGGTCCATGTCTGACCGGAGCGCATCCATGTCGCAGTCGTCCGGAATCAAACCCATTCTGGAAATCGCCCGGATCATCCCTTCCGAATTCCGCCGCATCAAGGCAATAATGAGTCCGGACAGATGGTCCTTCATATCTTCGCTGAGGTGACCCACCAGCCCAAAATCCAGAAAGACCAGCTTGCCGTCCTCTCTGACAAGTAAATTCCCCGGATGAGGGTCGGCATGAAAAAATCCCTCAATAAAAATCTGCTGCAGCATGCCATCGATCAAATGTTCAGCGATCGCCTTCAGATCATGTCCCTTGTCCACGATCTCCTGCCTCCGGCTTAAGGTGAGGCCATCGACATACTCCATCATCAGAACTTTAGATGACGTGTACTCCCAATAAATCCGCGGAATGCGGATAAATTCATGATCCGGCATCTGGGAGGCTATCTTCTCTGCGTTTCGGGCTTCATGGCTGTAATCCAGCTCGGCCATCATCGCTCTGGCAAATTCGTCAACGATCCGGTCCACACGGTACTGCTTCACCCATTCCCAGTGGCGCTCGGCAATCGAGATTAAATCCCGCAATATTTCCAAGTCACGACCGATCATTCGGGCTACCCCGGGCCGCTGAACCTTGATCGCTACATGCTCTCCGGATTTCAGCTTCCCGGCATGGACCTGCCCAATCGAGGCGGCTGCCAGCGGTTTGTCTTCAAACTCACTCAACACTTCATCGATCGGCATACCCCACTCTTGCTCAATCAGCTCCCTTGCGCTCGTAGAAGAAAATGGAGGCACCCGTTCCTGCAGCTTCACCAATTCCTGGATAATATGGTCAGGCAGCAGGTCCGATCTTGTACTCGCCAACTGTCCGAGCTTCACAAAGGCGGGGCCAAGATCCTCAAGCACTCGCCGAATGCGTTCCCCGAGCGTAATCGTCTCCGGCTGTTCCCTGGAACTCCAGCGGACAGGCAGCGACAGAACATGAAACAGTCCCATCTCCTCCACCATATAGCCAAAGCCATGACGCATGAGCGCCATGGCGATTTCCCGGTAACGTCCGGCATGTCGAATTCGGACCGCCATCTATTCCTGCCGCGATCCTTCCAGTTCTACAACCTTCTTCTCCAGAGTAGCAATGCGCTGTTCCAGGCTGGCGACATCACTCTCTTTGGGAACATCCAGATCGGACAATACACGCTGCACCTGTTCATAAATATAGTTCTTGATCTGCGATTGCTCCTCTTCGCCGCGTTCAACGAGACGGTTCACAAGCGCTTTGGACTCCGCAGGAGCAAGCTCCCCGCGTTTGACCAGATCATCCACGATTTTCTCTACTTTTTCCTTGCTGACCACGGTAAGGCCCAATCCTAACGAGATGGCTTTCTTAAAAAGATCACTCACGGTATATCCCTCCCGGTCGTTGTCTGGTTCCATTATAACCTTTAACGCTGGTAAAAACATCTATCCTTGGACTTGCTTTCTTAAGTATAGAGAAGCTGCCTTATCAATTTCCCCTGATTTCACATGAAATATGAGGGGAATCCGGAATCGGATAACAAGAAATTGCATTCCAGCCATGCTTATTATGTAAAATACAATAAAAAAAGCGAACAGGCGGGAAAATAAATGATCCCGCTTGTTCGCTTTTGGTGTCATCTCATGCAGTTGAAGAAATGGCTTAGTCGTCATCCCCGTCATGATCATCGCGATCATCATGATCCCCATCGTGATGGTCATCATAGTCATCATCGTGGTCGTCATCGTCGTCATCATGGTCGTCGTATTTCTCATACTCTGCCTTGATCACTTTACCGCTGATCGCATGGACTTCTACGTCAGATGATCCGTTTGCTGTCTTCACTTCGACGTCATACACCCATCTGCCGTCATCTTGGTCCAGATCCACTTCTACAGCCGTACCGCCCTTAGCGTGTTTAACAGCGATAGCGGATGCCTTGCCGGCACCGATCAGATTGCCTGGAAGGTTATCACGATCATCATCATCGTCATCCCGGTCCACTCTTACACCAAGGGATTTGCCGTTATAAGCATCAATCCATACATCCACGTCCCGGTTATTCTGCTGGATCTCCACATCGTATACCAGCTTGCCCTTTTTCCGGTCTATATCAATGCTCTCCACTTTGCCGCTGGCAGCAGCCAGTGCCAATTGTTCCGCTTTTTCCATTCCGATCAGCTGCTGCTGTTGCTTCGCTGCTGCCTGTGTTCCCGCTGCAGTCGTCTGTCCTGATCCTGCCGCCTGTACAGCGTTATAACCGTATACTCCACTTGCCGCGATAGCTACGGACAGTGCGCCTGCCCACCATATTTTCTTCTTCATCTTCTTACGCCTCCTCATTATTCTCTCCTGTTGATCTCTACAAACCCAATATACCCTCTCAACATGAGAGCTTTCGGAGAGAAAGATTAGAAAACGATGAGAAAACGCGGACAAGACCTCTCATTTATTCATCGTCGTCCTCATCATCCCAAGTCACTGTCATGATCTTACCGGTAATGGCATGGACTTGAATGGTCGCTTCGCGCCCGTCCGCTCTCTCAATCTCCACCAGATAGTAACGGCTGCTCTTACTCTCGCGATATTCCACATCTTCCACCGTTCCCGGTACCTTCTCTAAAGAAAGCTTGATCGCGTATTCTTTGGTAATCATCGTTGCAGGTGGTTCCGAAGTGCCGCTTCCATTTCCACTTTCCCCGTCCCCAGCTCCCTCCGCTGCTCCCTTGCCACCGTTATCCGCTGGCTCGGAAGGAGGATTGTCTGAATCCGGTTCCGTTGGCTGATCCGGCTCCCTTGGCCCACCCGGTTCAGGATCTGGCTTCACAGCGGTCTTATCCCGCTGCTCTATGGACACGATATCACCTTGACGAGCATCCACCGTCATCTCATATGTTCCGGTAGCCGACTGAAGTTCTAATCGATACACCCCGCCGTCCAGCGCGGTCTTCGTTATTTCGCCGCCAGGATATTGGGAGAGCACCTCCTCCACCACTTCATCCATTGACATAGCGGAAGTAGAACGGCTAAAAGGACTCCATACCGCATTCACAATAATCATAACCGCTACCAGCATCACGATACCCAGCAGCAGACTGACTTTTTTACGCATCGAATCACCTCGGATACAATCTGTCTTTACCGTCAGTATAGCGCAGCATGGTTAGAATACGATGAGAAAAAGGAATGTTTTTGGCCTTTTATTTCGATTCTTGCAGCCGGATTGTGGCGGTTGTACCGACACCCSGCAGGCTATCCAGCTCGATCGAAGCCGAGATGGCCTCAGCGATATCCTTAGCCAAGGACAGACCAAGACCAGCCCCCCCGCCCCGGCGGGTACGAGCCTCGTCCACCCGGTAGAAACGGTCGAACACATGCTCCAGCTCCTCCTTGGCAATGCCGATTCCGCGGTCGATGACCCGAATATAAACCTCCGATGGCTTCCTGCCAACCTGAATGACAATATGTTCGTCACTGTACTTGCGCGCATTATCCAGCAGAATGAACAAGAGCTGTTTGAGCCTGCGGCCGTCCGTCCAGCCGAGAACCTCGCCATCGGTTTCAACCTCCACCGTGCGGTTATAGGCATCGCGGAAGGCACGCGCGGAAGACTCCGATAATGCCACGAGATCCACCTGCTCCATCTCGACCTGCCACTGATCCTGATTGCGGGCAAGCAGCAGCAGCTGCTCCGTCATCTCCTTCATCCGGATCGCTTCCGAATGGATCGCTTCCACGGACTCCATGAACAGCTCCGGCCGGTCCAGACCTCGCCGCTTTAACAAACTTGCGTAGCTCTCGATGATGGTAAGGGGCGTCTTTAACTCATGGGAAGCGTTGGACACGAATTGCTCCTGCCTCGCATGATTGCTCTCCAGCAGCGTTATCATGTCGTTGAACGCAGCCCCCATCTCCACCAATTCATCCTTGGATTTCTCCTTCAGCTCGATTCGCCGGAACCGCCCGCTTTGCCGGATCTCCCGCATCGTACGGATCAAAGCCGTAATCGGCTGGACGATCAAACGTCCCAGTATCCGCGTCGAAAGGATGACCGGAACCAAGGCAATCGCGGTTACGGCAACCAGTA
This sequence comes from Paenibacillus sp. Dod16, assembly GCF_049893405.1. Classification (NCBI taxonomy): domain Bacteria; kingdom Bacillati; phylum Bacillota; class Bacilli; order Caryophanales; family Paenibacillaceae; genus Paenibacillus; species Paenibacillus sp. Dod16. Next base: position 101,543 of record NZ_JBNDYG010000001.1, on the reverse strand, counting down.
CGATTCGCAGCACTTGGAGCGTCTCCATCGTAGCGGCAAGACTGCGGGCCACCTGTATATTAACCACGATCCCGTCTCTCCAAATGATAGGCAGGGAAACCATCGTATACCGGATATTATCATACTCGACGACCTTCACCTGCTTCTGCGTATCGTACGGCAGCTTAAGCTCATCCATATCCTCACCGGAGGAAGTCACTGAAGTGGACGGATAGCTTTCATCCGGCCCGAGCAATTGAATTTTCCCGTCCAGAGGGACATAGCTTCGTAGAAGATCGCTCGTCGGGATACTATCCGCGGCTTTGGCCATTTCCCGCGAGATTCTGGAGTCCTCCGCTTCCGCTTGCTCCAGCTGGCTGTCCACCGTCATTTTGCTAAACACATAGTACACGGATAAGTTCATGACTATCAGAATGGCCGCCATCAGCACCGACGAATAGAGGTGGATTTTACTGCTCAGCTTCATGGGGTCTCTTTGAGCACGTAGCCGACGCCGCGGACGGTGTGAATGAGCTCATATGCGCTATCATGATCGATTTTTTTGCGGACGTATCGTATATATACATCGACGACGTTGGTGTCGCCGTAATAATCGTATCCCCATACGGCAGCGAGTATCTGCTCGCGGTTCAGCACCTGCCGTTTGTTCTTCAGTAAATAGACGAGCAAGTCAAATTCACGCGGCGTCAGATCGATCCTTCTGCCATCGCGAATGACTTCCCGCGTGCCTTCGTTCAATTTCAAATCCGCTGCCGTAAGCCACTCTCCTGCCGCCTGCTCTTCCGGATCCTGCTTACCCTGAAGCCGCAGCGCAGCACGAATCCGCGCCAGCAGCTCTTCGATCTGAAACGGCTTCGTTATATAATCATTGGCTCCTAGATCAAGCCCCGATACTTTATCCTCAACGGAGCTTTTGGCTGTCAGCAGCAGCACGGCTGTGTGGGAGTCATGGGCACGGATGCGCCGCAGCAGCTCAATTCCGCTCATCCCGGGGAGCATGACATCCAGCAGAATTAAATCCACGTCCTGACTGCGGTATGCCTCCAGCGCATCCAGCCCGTTGTCTGCCTTGGTCACCTGATATCCTTCACTCTCCAGCTCGATTTCAAGCAATCGGGATATTTTCGCTTCATCCTCAACAATTAATATCTTCCCGCTCAAGCGCGTCCCTCCTACCGATCCTATCGAAATGGCTTCTTAACCCGGAACGCGTGCAGCCCACTTGGCCGCTTGCGTAATCATCAAACGCAGCTGAGGCTGAAGAAATGACGGCTCGTGGTGGCCCGGCATCAAGAAAACCACGCGTCCGATGCCATACGTATGGCACCAGGCGGCAGGCCACTGCTTCCCTTCATATTCATAATGCAGCAGCACGGTTTTTTCCGTAAACGGACTGAATATGAAACGGTAAGGCTCCTCATCGAGCACAAAAGGCTCAACGCCTTCCGTAATATCGTGATCGGTCTCCCCTGGAACGAAATACAGCTTCTCCATGGGCGGGTGTCCGTCAAAACGGGCGCCGATCAGCTGCGCAAGCTCATAACGATTGGCCAGCGTAACGCCGTTATGAATCACGAGCAAGCCGCCGCCGCCGCTTACGTAAGACAACAGGCCTGCGGTCTGGCGAGGCGAGACGCGCTCATCCCATAGGTCGCTGTAGGCGATGCAGAGCTCGTAAGGGTAGAGATTGCTTTCATGCAGCATTTTATGATTTTCCGTGCACTGCACGGTGAACATGTCGTTCAGCAGGTGCGTCACTTGTTTGTCGATGCCTTGCAGCGGATGAAACTTCGGGTGGGTGTAGCTGCCAAGCAGCAATGCTTTTCTCTTATCCATCGGTCATCCTCCTATTTACTACTCAATATTTCACATGATCCTTATGAACATGCATGAAGAAGCTGGCATGGAATGAAATCTCCCCAACTTTATTACGTTATATCATGACATTATTCTTGGTTTTGAGCAAAGTAGCGGCCAAGCGCCACCATCATGCTGCCCATTCGCTCTTCCTCGGGAACCACCATGCGTTCAATGCCTTCTTCGCGGAGTCCCTGTGCCGTAACCTTGCCGACAGCGGCGGCCAGGACCGGTCCGCGGAATGCCTCAAGCACAGCCTCCAGCTTGCCGTGGGCACGTGCATAATCCGCAAGAAAACGGAACTGGGGCGCGCTTGTAAAAGCAACCGCATCAACCTTGCCGCCCACAATTTCGTCCACGAGCTGCGAAACATCCTCCTCCAGCGGCGGAATGTGCTTATACGGCAGGATCTGCTCTACTACCGCCCCGCGACTCTCCAGCCACTCCACCAGCTTAGGGGCAGATTCGCCGTGCAGCTGCAGAATGACGCGTTTGCCCGACAAGTCATGCGGCGCAAGTGACCGGATCAGCCCCGACGTACTGCCATCATCATCTCGGACGACCGGCGCCAGCCCGCGTTTTTTCAGCGCATTTGCCGTTTTGTACCCTCTTGCCGCAATCGAGGTGCGCTGCAGCGTTTCATTCAATGTATCTAAAAGGCCCATCTGTTCGGCCGTATCATATATGGCCTCCAGGCCGATTCCCGTCGTAAATATCGCCCACGGTGCAGGCGCTTTGAGCCAAGCTTCGATCGAACGACGCAATACTTCATCATCCAAAAATACGGTTCCCTGGGCCGGACGAAGCAGCGCGGTTCCTCCCATCTTCTCCACCAGCTTAGCCATGTCTGCCGCCTTGCGCGGACCAGCCAAAGCGACGATCCGATCTTTCATATGCTGTGCCATGTTATATGCCCCACTCTCATCATTTCTAGCTTGTAGATCCGTTAATCTTACGCTTCTAGCAGTTGACTCCAGTATAAAGGCCCTGCTCCTATAGATAAAGTCACTTTGGTCTTATTCTTCAAAAAGCCCCCCTTTCCTGCCACAAACCAAAAAGCAGCAAAGGAATATAAGTTCCCTTGCTGCTTCAACATGAAATATTCGAGACATACTGCACGCCCCGGAAACTCTTAAATCTTGAAGCGTTTCACCATCTCCTGCAGTTCTTCGGCTAACCGGCTTAAATCTGCAGCAGACGCGCTCACCTCTTCCATGGAAGCAAGCTGTTCCTCAGAGGCAGCCGATATCGTCTGAGTCTGGCTGGACGTTTGCTCCGACACCCCGCGGATATCTTCAACGGACTTTTTCGTGGAGGCCGTATCTTGAGCCAATTCCTTAGCCGCTTTCGAAGTGGTTCTTACCTGGCCGGACACCGTATTCACGGCCTTTTTGATACGGGAGAAGGAGCGTCCGGTCAGATCCGCTGCGTCAACGCCGTCCGACACCTTCTGCCTGGCGGCTTCCGTCACCTCCATGGTTCGTTCCATTTCTGCAAGTATCCCTGCAATCAGCCCTGATATATAATCCGCTGAGCTTTCCGACCTTTGCGCAAGCTTACGGATTTCGGCGGCCACAACCGCAAATCCTTTGCCCTGCTCCCCGGCTCTCGCAGCCTCGATCGAGGCATTCAGCGACAGTAGGCTTGTCTCCTTGGCAATGTCGGTAATGGCCGAAGCGATACCGCCGATCTCCTCGGTCCGCTCAGACAGCTGATGGATAACCCCATTCAAATCGTTCATCGCATGATCGATATCCTGCATCGTCGCTGCTGCGGTAATCACCGTCTTGTTCCCTTCCTGAGCTAATTCCTCCGTCTGGTTCATGGCATCTGTAACCTTCTCCAACACTTCTGCAATCTCATCGGCATGCCTGGATACTTGAAGGATGCGCTTCAGAATCTCCTCCGCGGCGTTCAACTGGCGTTCGCTGCCGGCGGCCACCTCCTGAATGGAAGACGTGACATGCTCGACGGCGCTTGTATTTTGCAGGGCGCTTGCGGACAATTCCTCGGAAGATGCGGAAACATTCTCCGTCATCGCCTTGACCCCGTGAACCATGTCTCTGAGACTTTCCACCATCTGCTGGAAGTGATCGGCCAATTCTCCAATCTCATCTCGCTTGAAGCCTTTCATGCGAAGCGTCAGATCCCCCCCGCTAATGACCTCGGTCGCTTGGCGCATACGGCGGATCGGCTTGATTACTGAGCTTACATTCCAAGTCACCAGAATTAAGGCGGTTAGCAGTGACACGGTCATGACCACAATCATCGTGTGGCGGATGCCATTGACGGCGTCGTCGACTTCCTGAACATACATGGTCCCGGCAATTTTCCAACCGGTTCGTTCATTTGTTATGTAATTCAATTGTTTCTCCATGCCGTCATGAACATAGTGAAAATGACCGGTCGGCTGCTCATACATCTTGGAGATCCAGGTTTCCTCAGCCAACGCGTCCGTCCCTGCTTCATAATCGGGGTGAAACAAATATTTGTGGTTTTGATCCAGCACCATCGTGTAGCCTTCTTTACCTACCTGCACCTCGACCAGACTCTGGATGCTGCCGAGGTTGAGATCAATGCCCACGACGCCTTTGCCGTCAGGCAGCATCTGGGCGATCGTTACAACAATCAGTGAGCCTGCATTCGAAGCATAAGGGGCTGTAATAATCGGTTGGCCCGATGCATTCATTGCCTCCTGGTACCAGCCGGTTTGTCTAGGGTCATAGCCCGGCGGCAGCTTTTCACTCGATGCCTTGATAATTCCAGCCTGCGCCGTACTGATAAATACGTCTACCGTATCCGGATGAAGTCCCAAGTACTGCTTCAGTGCATGGATAGTTGAACCTGCTTGCACTTTAAGTTCCTTGTCGATTTCCGCGGACTTCATCGTGATGCTTAAATAATTCAGGTCATCAAACTTGGATTGCAGCGTGTGGTTAATAATCTCATTCGCCGTATCAACACTCAGCGATGCACTGCGGAGAATTTCATCCTCGATCGTTCCCTTGGCGTCACGGTAGGTGATAAAACCGATGGCGCAGCTGGGCACAAGGAGCACGAAGAGAAATGTGAGGATCAGATTTCTTCGAATACGATTAGCACTTTTTTTCTTCATGGGTTTCTTTCCTTTCTAAACTGCAGTGAATCTCGCCTGTCTTCTATAAAAATACTCCCTTCAACTTATCGGCATCTCCTGAACCATTCATTATGCAGTAGGTATAGGTAATTAATTCCATAAAAAGAGGGATACCCTGTTAAACGGGTACCCCTCTTGTCGGCAATCCTAGATCACCGTTTATATAAAGGCCATCCATCCTGCACAGCGATAAACCAAGATGGCTGGCTCTTATACGTTTAGATTACGTTACTTCGACTGATTGGAAGGCATGAATGCGCTTAGGTCTACACCAAGCCCGGCAGCGAGTCTTACACCGTATTCGGCGTCCGCACGGTAGAAATTGCATACGGCACGGAGCTGAATATCGGATTTGACCTGACTCAGGTCATCAACCAGATTACGGATCAGATGATCCTTCTCCTGCTCGGTAAACGAACGATACAACTCTCCGGCCTGTGTGAAATCATCCGTTTTCTCGATACGCTGGCGAACGACACGCCCGTTGAGCGGTGCCTCGCTTTCACTTACAGACGGATCTTCCACAGGGCCTGTTGTATAACTGTTCGGCTCATAGTTTACCGGTGACGGATCTTGATTCACGTTCATCAAGCCATCGCGTTGATGATTACGCACAGGAGCATATGGGCAGTTAATCGGAATCTGCAAATAATTCGCACCCAGCCGATGACGCTGCGTATCCGGATAAGAGAATAACCGGCCTTGCAGCAATTTATCCTCCGACGGCTCGATACCAGGCACCAACGCACTTGGGGAGAAAGCGACCTGCTCCACTTCGGCAAAGAAGTTCTGCGGATTGCGATTCAAAGTCATGGTGCCGACCGTTACGAACGGGAAGCGATCCTCCGGCCAGGTCTTTGTAGGGTCCAGCGGATCAAAGGACAATTCATCCATCTCCTCCGGGGACATCAGCTGCACCTGCAGGCGCCATTTCGGGAAATTCCCGTTTGAAATGTGCTCATGAAGATCACGGGTGGCGTGATTGAAATCCTTGCCCTGGACTTCGACCACTTCGTCTGCATTCAGCGTATTCACGCCCTGTGCGGACTCCCACTTGTATTTAATGTAGGTCACTTTGCCTTCGCTATTCACCCACTTGAAGGCGTGAACACTGAAGCCATCCAACTCGCGATAGTTCGCCGGTGTGCCGTGATCGGAGAACACCCAGGTCATCATATGCGTGGATTCCGGGGACAGCGTCATGAAATCCCAGTACCGGCCAGGCTCCTGGATGTTGGTCTCCGGCGAAGGTTTCAAGGAATGCACCATATCGGGGAATTTGATTGCGTCCCGAATAAAGAAGACAGGGATATGGTTCCCTACAATGTCATAGTTGCCTTCCTCCGTATAGAACTTCACGGCAAATCCGCGCGGGTCGCGTGCCGTTTCGGGTGACCCCGTTCCATGAATAACCGTGGAGAAGCGAACGAACACAGGAGTTTCCTGACCGATTTCCTGCAGGAATGCCGCTTTCGTATAAGGCTTCATGTCATTCTCCACAACAAATGTGCCGTGTGCACCTGCCCCGCGGGCATGAACGACGCGCTCCGGTATCCGTTCACGGTCGAAGTGGGCGATTTTTTCGATCAGATGATAATCCTCAAGCAGCGTCGGTCCGCGGCGTCCTGCCGTTTTGGAGTTTTGGTTATCTCCGACCGGAGCCCCTTGATTGGTTGTCATTCTATCCATATATGAACCCTCCATCATTTCTATAATTGATTTTAGACTGAATCTAAATTTATGAATTGATTGTATCATTGGAGAATCCATCGGATCATGATTGTCGCATGAGTGTTATATGACCCTTTTATGATCGTAATATGAAGTTCGGATGAACCTTCTAGAGTGCGGTGAATGAACAAAAAAAAGGGAGGGGGATTAGTCCGCCAGGCGGTATCCCACTCCTCTAACCGTTGCAATATAGCGCGGGGCTCCCGCGTTGTCGCTCAGCTTTTTACGCAAGCTTTTGATATGGACGTCGACTACGTTGCTGCCGCCCATAAAATCCGTATCCCAAATTTTGCACATCAGGTCCTCACGCGTGCATACGGCTCCTTCGCTGTCCAGCAGGAGCATCAGCAAATGATACTCTGTCTTGGTCAAATGGATCGGAGTGCTGCCCCGGTGGATCGTCATTTTATCCCGATCAATGGACAAGTCTTTATAAACGAGGCCTCGCATGACCTCTTCTCCACCTGACAACCCGGCGGCCGGTGAGAACAATCGGATGGTTCGCTGCACCTGATACATCATCGTATCTTTGGAACGGGCAGGCCATACCATGAGCTCTTCGTTCAACAGGCTTGAGCCCGCATTGCTCATTAATTCTTCCCCTACAAGATACAGAATCGGAATAGAGGAATGCTCAGGCAGCAGGAGTTCCTTCTCCTTGTTGAACGCCGTCATATTCCGGCAGCCCGTCATATCGGCAATAATCAATCCTGTATTGAGTGCCGACTGAAGACGCGGTTCCCATTTGCGGAACATCATCACCTCGAAGCAGTTCTCGGTCAAGGTAATGAACATTTCATTCACCCGTCCGGGCGAACGGCTTAATAACGCAGCCCGCAGCGTTGTGGGACAAGCATCCCCTATCGCCATCGGCGTCGTCGGACGAACATACAGGTTGCCGGACTGGAAATCAGGAAACGAATAGACCGTTCCCAGTGCCGTCATTTCTTCCGTTTGGTTTGACATTCTGGACACACCCCCCCGAATACGACGTGAGCATGATGGATGACGTAATTGGTTTCACCGGCTACCGTAGCAGCCCAATCCTCTGGCACCTCCGTCATGACCTCGTCCACTTTACCGCATACTTCACAAATAATATGTTGATGATCGTCCGTACGGGCGTCGTACCGACTCGCGCTCTCGCCCAGCTTCAATTCTCGAATCAACTGCTTATCCGTCAAATAACGAAGGGAATTATAAACCGTCCCGTACGCCAAATTATATCCTTTCTCCACCAGCCGGTTCATGATGTCCGCAGCAGTCGGATGATCATGCGATTCCCGAAGGACATCGTACACCGCTTGGCGTTGTGTCGTCAGATTTAAAGATTTCAAGGTATTCACCCTTTTAATTTATTTTTAGATCAAGTATAAATCCTATTCTTCGCAAGGTCAACATCCATTGCCGAAATTGCCGCTGGTAATCTTTAAGATTTCTTTAGATTCAATTAAAAATTCCTTTAGCTTGTATGGTTAGAATTAGAACATACATAAACGATGAAACGTATAACCCGCCAAAGGAGGCGATCGACCGTCATGGAATCCATAGGCAAGTATCCCAATCAAGTACCGTCATCCCCCGAACGATCCCGTCAGCAAACCGGCACGATTCGAAGCAAACGAATGAAGCGGCGCAAGGGACGAGCACGTTTAAGTCTGCTCCTTCTGCTGTTTCTCGTCATTCTGTTGGTCGTGTTCATCGCGAAGATATTTATTCCGCCTCCCATCAAAGCGAGCTCGGCCATCCTGATTCATGCAGATACCGGCCGTGTGCTTTATGCGATGCATGCCGATCTCCCCCTTCCTCCCGCAAGCATGTCCAAAATGATGACGGAGCTGCTGGTGCTGGATGCCGTTCGTTCCGGGCAGCATGCTTGGGACGAGAACGTGCCGATTAGCCGATATGCCGCAGAGGTGCCCGGTTCGGCCATCGGCATGCATGAAGACGAACATTATACGCTGAGGCAGCTGTTCGAAGCGCTCATTATTCATTCGGCCAATGATGCTGCTGTAGCTATAGCAGAGCATCTCAGCGGGTCGGAAGCCCGCTTCGTGGAAAGCATGAATGCCCGGGCGAAGGAAATCGGCCTTTCTGATCGGACCGTATTCGCCAATGCATCTGGTTTGCCTGCCGCCGACCTGGTTCCTTTTGCCGAAGCGGCCTCCGAAGGGGATACCGTCATGACGGCCAGGGATTCGGCCATGCTGGCCAGATGGCTGGTGAACAAACATCCCGATCTGCTCGAGGTAACCAGCCAGCGCGATTTGCCTGTACCGCAGAAGAAGCTTTCCCTGCATACCACCAATCTCATGCTTCCTGGCGAGCCATTTTCTTACGAGGGTAATGACGGATTTAAGACCGGGTATACCCGCTCTGCCGGTTATTGCTTTACTGGAACGGCGTCGCGTGGTGGGAACCGACTGATATCCGTCGTGATGGGGACCGGGGATGCCGATCAGCGGTTTAAGGAAACACGGAAGCTGATGGATTACGGATTCGATCGTCAAGGCATTTTATCGAATCTCGTCGCCGGCCTTTTTAAACGATAATTGCACAAAAACTCGCTATTTTGAAGGCAAATCTGCACTTTATGCGGTTGATTTAGGGTACACTGTTCGTATGGAATCATCGTTTCCAATGGATGTTTTACTGGAGGATATACAATGAGAAGCGTATTAATCGTAGATGACGATAAAGAAATATCCGGGCTGATCTCCATTTATCTGGAGAATGAGGGTTACCGCGTAATCCAAGCCCATGACGGGGAGGAAGCACTGCTGGCGATGGCCACGCACGGTGGTACGGTGGATCTCGTGATTCTCGATGTCATGATGCCAAAGCTGAACGGGATTGACACCTGCCGCAGAATCCGGGAAACCTCGTCCATACCCATCCTGATGCTGAGCGCCAAGAGTGAGGACATGGATAAAATCCTGGGGCTGATGACCGGCGCGGATGACTATATGATCAAACCGTTCAATCCGCTGGAGCTGACGACTCGCGTCAAAACACTGCTGCGGCGCTCCACCCTGTACAATGCCGAACTGCTTCGGGAGGACAGCGACCGGATCCAGATCGACGGACTCGACATTAACCGGACAACGCATGAGGTAACGGCCAATGGCAAAGCGATCTCTTTGACGGCAAGAGAATTCGAGATTCTGTATTTACTTGCCCGCCAACCGGGGAGAATCTTCAGCGCCGAGGATATCTTCCAGCAGGTCTGGAAGGAGAAATATTACGTCTCCAATAATACGGTCATGGTGCACATCAGCAACCTGCGGGACAAGCTCGAGAAGGAGCTGGGTTATAAGCTCATTCAAACGGTATGGGGCGTCGGGTACAAAATCCATGCGTAAGCTGCAATGGAAAATCATCACGCTGTTTTTTGTCGGTGGAGCCCTGACCCTGTCCATACTGTTCCTCGCGCAGCAGATCATCCGATTGATCGGCCGGGAATACTGGAAGGAGCCCTGGGTAAACACCCTATTCAGAGTTGATCGTATTCTGGAGGATTTCTTCGGTTTTCCCATCATCCCGACGATCATCGGCATCGTGCTGTTTATCTGCATGGTATTGCTCCTGAGCCAGGGCACCATTCGTCAAATCAATCACTTAATGGAGGGTACAAAGCGTTTGGCAAAGGGCGAATTGGATCAAGAGATTATCGTCAGCTCGAATGACGAACTGGGCCAGATGGCAACGCAAATCAATCAAATGGCCAAGCAGCTGAAGCTATCGCTGGCAGAGGAGCGGATGGCGGTCCAGTCCAAGAACGAGCTGATCAGCAACGTATCGCATGATCTGCGTACCCCCCTCACCTCCATCATCGGGTACTTGCGGCTGGTCAATGAAGACCATTACAAGGATGAAGTCGAACTCCGGTATTATACCGATATCGCGTACGATAAGTCGCTGCGCCTGGGCGGACTCGTGAACGATTTGTTTGAATACACCCGGATGGGGTACTCCCCGATAAACCGGGTTGACATTAATTTGGTGGAGCTGCTCGCACAATTGGCCGTGGACTTTTCACTCACCGGGCAGCAGGAAGGAGTACAAGTCATCTTCACGCCTGAATCGGAGAAAATCATGATCTCCTCGGACGGGGATAAGCTGATGCGCACCTTCGAGAATCTGCTGTCCAATGCGGTACGGCACGGGCGAGAAGCCGGGGTGGTGGATTTGAAGGTATCAAGTGATGCGAAGTTTGCCGTCGTACAGGTAATCAATTACGGTCCCCCGATCCCCCCATATGCAATCCCCTATCTGTTCGAGCGGTTCTACCGGGCGGATGAATCCCGTACCGATCAAACCGGCGGCTCCGGCCTTGGTTTGGCTATCGTCAAAACCATCGTGGATGCCCATCATGGCACGATTCAGGTGACCAGTAATACGGAACGAACGATGTTTGAAGTTCTCCTGCCTTTAGAGGCTCCTCAAAATTAACAAAATAAAGCATTTAATATTCGACATACAATTCCATTTTCCGATAAAATAGGGGGTGAATGTCTTCATCGCCTTGCCGACCTTGTGCAAGGTACATGAAAGGAATGATCCCCCATGACTAATATACTATTTACCAACTTTTGTATATTTGTGACTTTCTTATACTTATCCGGACTGCTGTCTAAAAAATATGTAACAGGCGTTGTGACACCGTCCATCAACGTTAAGATCAACGCCGGACTCCTCTTTGGCATTTACGGGATCATCTTGATGTATTATTCTTTTCCGATTGACCCCCGGTTTTTTGCGGATTTGCGGCATCTGGCCATTGTCGTGATCGCCAGCTACCTGGGCTGGCTTCCGTCCCTAATTGCCGGCGTGCTGATTGCGCTCGGGCGGCTGATCCTGTTCGGCATGTCCGCTTCCTCTGCCATTGCGGGAGCCGGCATGCTGTTGATCGGGATCATCTGCGGGACGCTTTCTCGTACCCATTGGAATCGTTTAAGCAAAATGCTGCTCATGAGCGTATTGAGCATGCTGGTGCTCCTATGTATTATGTGGATGAATATCCCGGACCACCACAAGGTGTATACCATCTTTACGCAGCACCTCATCATATCCATGCTCGCCACGGTGGTCATTTACATGCTGACCGAGTATATCAACACGTCCAATCAACTATTTCTGCAGTTGAAGAAAAATGCGGAGACGGATTACCTGACAAGCCTTCACAATTTGCGCCAGTTCGAGCAGCTGTTGTCGGAACGTTTTCTCGAAGCCCAGCACTTCAGCGAACGGCTGGGTGTTCTTGTCGTGGACATTGATCACTTCAAAAAAATAAACGACACCTACGGCCATGCGGCCGGAGATGCCGTTTTGCAGCAGCTCAGCAAAGTGATGAGGGAGCATTCCCGTTCTTTTGACGAAGTGTCCCGCAACGGCGGGGAAGAATTCTCAGTGCTGGTTCCAGAAGCGACCATCGACGAGACGGCCGCTATTGCGGAACGAATCCGGGCTGCCGTAGCGGACCATATCTTTGTCCTGGAAGACGGAACTAAGATTCGGATCACCGTGTCGATTGGAGTTGCTGTGCACCCCGATACGATTCGGTCAAAAAATGCTAAGGAGCTGCTTCAGCAAGCGGACCGCGAGCTGTACCGAGCCAAGGACAGCGGGCGCAACCGCGTATGCTCCGCCCCCGAAATCAATGATTTGATTCTTTCTTAATTCGAATCCGCCTTCAGTATTTCATCAATGGCAGTCAGCGTATCCGAAGACAGCTTCATACCGGAAGCCTTCACATTCTCTTCCACCTGTTCCGGACGGCTGGCGCCCACCAGCGCACTGGCTACGTTGTTCTGACGCAGAATCCAGGCCAAGGCCAATTGGCCGACGGTCATACCCAGCTCGCTTGCAACGAGATCCAGAGCCTGCACCTTCTGAATGCGGTCTTCACTCATTTTGAGCCGGTCTGCTCCAATCTTCGATGCGCGGCTGTTCTCCGGCACGGCTTGCTTGGAGGCGTACTTGCCAGTCAGAAGCCCTTGAGCTAGAGGAGAATAGACCACTTGTCCAATGCCCTTCTTCTCGCCTAAAGGAATGATCTCCTCCTCGATCTTGCGCTCGAACATGTTGTACAGCGGCTGATTCACCACGATGCGATCCAGCAAATAGCGGTCCGCAACGGCCAATGCCGCTTCCATCTGGGCAGCGGTCCACATACTGACGCCTATATAAAGCACCTTGCCTTGGCGGACAAGGTCATCCAGCGCCCGCAGCGTTTCCTCTAGCGGTGTTTCTTCATGATATCGATGGCAGTAATAGATGTCGACGTAATCGGTACCCAGCCGCTTCAGACTCGCATCGCACTGCTCTCTGATATGTTTGCGGGAAAGTCCCTGATCATTGGGTCCGTCCCCCATCTTGCCGAATACCTTTGTGGCCAGGACATAGGATTCTCGTGGGAAAGCTCTCAAGGTTTCCCCGACAACCACCTCAGCCGCCCCTTGCGCATACACATTCGCCGTATCAAAAAAATTAACGCCGAGTCCATACGCGGTCTGAATCGACTTCACGGCATTCTCCCGTTCCACATATCCCCCGTACGTCAGCCAGCTCCCGAGACTGATATCGCTAACCTTCAGTCCGCTTCCGCCCAATCTTCTAAATTCCATATGTGAAACCTCCTTCATACAAGATAAATGCTTATTCTTTATTGTAACATCTTCCTGTACGATAGACAGTTGTACCTTGTCTAACGTTTATAACCGGTCGACTTTATCCTTAACCTGACCGATACATTAAACTTGACATGGGGGTAAATGGCACGCCATTCCTCCATCTCCGTCTGATTGTTCCAGTGCGTGCCTCCATATCGGAGGCCGAAACCCAGCGGGTCCAGGCCTGTTTTTTGAATCTTCTCCAGCAGTTTTTTTACCGATTGGGATATTTCCTTGCTAAATTGCTCTTCGATCTTACGCAGATCCTTCGGATCCAGTTGTTCGGGATCCTCCTTCTCCTCCAGAATGGCCGTTATCCGAATCTTGTAGTCAATGGTTTCTTCCCCTGCTTTATCCGTTATGATCTTATATCTAGCACGGGTCCTGTCCGTGTTCACTTCAAGCAATTGGCCCTCAACCCTCGTCCCGAAATTGGTGCTTAAGTTCCGGAGATCGAGCAGGTTATACAGCCTGGTTTCCTCCTGATTCAGAATCACCTTCACCTTGCTCTTATCCATCAAAGCTACTTTGTTGATATTCAGAACTTGGTCTTCGGTCGTTTCCACGACGGGCATAACCGGATCTTCTCCTTCCTCCATCATTCGGCGGGTCAGATCGAAGGAGTATGTCTTGGTAATGAACGGGGATTCCGTCCCATCCTCACTGAGCGCCAGAAATATCGCATTTCCGGCGATCCGCTCGGTTGGGGGTTCAGCCTTTAATACGGCTTCCGCTGTAGGAACAGCAACTCCTGGATACATCAGCAGCTGCATGTCTCGCCTCCGAACGGTCCAGTCTTGAATTTTACCGATATTTTCCCGGGCATATGCTTCCCCATACATAACTCCCTTGCAATGTCCGAAGTCAAGCTCCTTATCTACTTTCGATTTAACCTCCCTGATCGCTTCAGCGATGCTTGTCGCTTCCTGCGTAATAAGCAATGACTTCTTATCCCCGGTCTTCGGGTCTCCCGAAGGAATCGCGATTTTGAAGCTGAATCGGTTCATGCCGGGATTTTCCTTCGAGACATCAATGCCAATGGACACAACAAAAAGTCTGAGATCGATATCTCTAAAATCACATCCCGACAGAAACAAAAAAGAGCAGCACATGAGCCAGACCAGCCATCGTTTCAGGTCTTTCATGCCTTCTTCCTCCTTTTCCTCCATACCGCATAGAATAACAGGGCAATGAGCAGAAATTCCCCTGCGAACCGAACATCCAGAAAGACAATCGCCATATCATTTAATAAGTATTGATTCACGATAAACGATGTGCCGAAGGTAATCAGGGAAAAGAGGAGAATCACCCACCATTCGACTTTCCTCCTTTTTGTCATCGCTTTGCCCTTATCGACCTTTAATCCGAAGCTTCCCAGGATCAGTTCCTTACCCACATGCCAGTGGATGATAGAGTTCACGAGGGAGAGGCACATATACACCACGTAGAAGACATAAATCATCCGTTCAATGATGAAATAACGAATCCGAAGCGCGTCTACCGTCGAGAAGGCAGGATATACGTGTTGTCCGGCGCCCGCAGCGCCCAATATGCCAATGGGTGCAAAGATCGAAACCAGAAGGGTAAGCATACTGACCACCACAATCGCCCAAACATGGCGTACTCTGAATCGGTGAAATATCCGATTGAATACCACCATGTTCACGTAGCCCGTAAAAATAAAAGTTGCCGCCGCCACCGTTTCATAATTGGGCATATTCCATGCATAGGTTATGATTTGCCTTACGGAATCCCAGCTAAAATAGGGATTGCTGAAGATACGCCATGACATGTAGGCGATGATAGGCACACAGATGTACAGAATCATCTCCAGGGCATAAATAATGGACTCGGAATCCAGCCTCGCACTTAGTCCAACCACCACCAGAAATCCCACCAGAACAATATAGGGAGACACATCCGGACTGATGTAGCGAGAGGTAATATCAACGAAACTGACCAAGGTAATTACGCTGGAGAAAAACCACGCGATTCCGTATAAAAAAAGCAGAATGCCGGATATCCACTTGGACATAACCGAGTGGAAAATCTCCGGCAGCCCTTGTCCCGGAAATTTTTGAATCAGCTTCACGAAAGTAATCAACAGCAAGGTGCCGATTGGGATGGACACGAGAATCGACATCAGCGCACCGTCAAAGCGATCCGTAATCAAGATGCGGGGGACATAATTAATCAGGTTGATGGTTGCATTGAGCAGGAAGAGGTAATAAAAATATTTATTTCTAACCACTTCGCTGATCTCCTTTCTTGTTCCAGTCCACAGCAAACATCTTCAAGTATGGTTTACCGAAGGACCTGAGGCTCGTAAGGTACATAATCATGGCCACCATCCCCAAAACGATACCAACTAAGCCGAATAAGGTGGCCAGTAGAATGAACAAATACTTCGTGACACGGATGCCTGAGCTCATCGTCGTTATCGGGATCACAAAATTTGTTATCGCTACGGCGGAAACCAGGATGATCATGATGTTACTAACCAGTCCCGCCTCCGTAGCTGCGGTTCCCAGAATGAGACCCCCTACCGTGGTAGCGGTCTGACCAATCGCTTTGGGCAGCCGAACACTCGCCTCCGTCAGAAATTCCATCGCCAGCAGCATGAAAATCACTTCAAAGAAGGACGGATACGGCACCGTAGCCCGGCTTCCCGCAATAAGCAGCGTAACCTGCATCCTCAATATCTCCGGATTATAAGAGGTGAAGGCCACATAAAGGCTTGGCATCAGCACGGTGACAAACAAGGCGATATACCGGATTCCCTTGAGAAACCAGCCGATCGGGGGAAGTTGGATTTTGTCATCCATCGCCGTGAAGAAATCATTGAATATGGCCGGCAGCAGAAGCGCATACCCCGTTGAATCCATCAATACTGCAATCTTTCCTTGGGAGATATTCAATACGGCCCGGTCAGGGCGTTCGGTTAGCATGAGTGTTGGATACAAACGAAACTTAGGGTGCATCGTGTGTCTCTCAATTTCGGAGGCCGATTGCACAATATCGGTTTTGAGCTCGGACAATCGCTTTTTAAGCTCCTGCAATACCGTATCATCGACTTTGCAGGCATCGTACATAATGATGATTCGGGTCTGCGATAGTTTGCCGACGGTCATGAATTCCGTCTTTAAATTCGCGGTTTGATAACGGTGGCGAATCAGGTTCAGGTTCACCTCGATATTTTCCGTAAACGAATCATCGGGACCCTGAATGACATTCTCCGTACTGGCAGGCTGAATGGCGCCTGCGTTAACCAATACGGCGTCAAACAGGAGCACGCTGTCCCGGAGAAATACGGCAACGCAGCCCCTGAGTATATTCCGGAGCAACTCCTGTTCATCTTTCGGCTCCACGGTTGAGGGAAAGGACCGGAGGAATTGGTCATATAGATCCAAGGATTTCAGCTCATAAAAACGGTTAATCAAATTTTCGTTAACCATGATGGGATCGCACATGCTCTTAAGATAAATCAATAACGCGTGCTCCCCCTCATTCTTCAGCTCGCGCTGCTCGATATCTCCGATATTACGTAGATGTTCTTGCAGACACTTCTTGGCATCCTCCGCCTTTAAATATGGTTCGCTGGTCATCCGATACCACCCTCATTTCACTAAATTCCGAATCTCACGCTGTTTCCTTAGGTTCTGCACAAATGTCCCAAATTATTTACAATCATCCAGAAAACGTAAGAAAGCCGCGAATCGAAATCAGCTCGTTTCTAATCATTCCCATGTGGTAATAATGAAGACAGAGTCTGAGTTTAAGGGCAAGACCCCTAGAAACTGAGGAGGAATCGTGAATGAACCCATCCAATTCATCGTACCAAGGATTGCCGCAATACCCGGTGTCGCTGTGGAGAGCGACTACCGAGCTGCCCGACTTCCCACGCTTGGCCGAGGATATCGAAGCGGATGTGGCCATCGTCGGAGCCGGTATAACCGGAATCACCACAGCCTATCTGCTGGCGAAGGCAGGTAAAGATGTGGTCGTCGTTGATGCAGGCCGCATTCTGAACGGAACAACAGGTTTTACAACCGCAAAGGTAACGGCACAGCATGGGCTGATCTATCATGAATTTATGAACCATTTTGGAGAGGAGAAGACAAGGCTCTACTACGAAGGAAATCGCGAAGCGATCGAATTCATTAGGGATATTATTGGCGGAGACGAAGGGAAATTCGGGCTGAAGCTGGAGGATGCCTATATCTACGCTCAACAGGAGGACAAGTATCTCACAAAGCTCGAGGATGAAATCAAAGCTTATGAGAAGCTCGGCATTCCGGGAGAGTGGCAGGACAGCCTTCCTCTGCCTATGCCGATTCGGGGAGCCATCAAGATGCCCGGGCAGTATCGGTTCCATCCTCTGCAGTATTTGAAGCATCTGACGGAACAATTTCTGAAACTCGGGGGGCGGATCTATGAGAACACGACCATGGATGAAAAGGCCGAAACCGATGGACCGATCACGCTGTTGACCAAACGGGGCGGACATCGGATCACGTGCAATCACGCCGTGTCGGCATCTCATTTTCCGTTCGTTGACGAGAAGGGATTGTTCTTTACGCGGCTGCATGTGGAGCGCTCCTACGCCATTGCTGTCAAACCTGAAACCGCCTATCCGGGAGGGATGTATCTAAGCGTAGATCAGCCAACCCGTTCCTTGCGATCAGCTTCTTATGACGGTGAGGAGCTGGTTATCGTCGGAGGCGAGAATCACCCGACGGGCCGCAGCATCTGTACCCATCAGCATTACGAAAATCTGGAGCTTTTTGCAGGAAAGCTGCTGGGCGCTTCTGCCATTCCATATCGCTGGTCGACTCAGGACCTGATCACACTGGACAACATGCCTTATATCGGGCCGATCACGTCCAGTCAAGACCGGATCTTTGTTGCGACAGGCTTCCGGAAATGGGGAATGACGACCGGCACGCTAGCCGCGAAGATCATTAGCGATCAAATTCTGGAGAAAGAGAACCGTTACTCCGAGGTGTACAGCCCGTCCCGCTTCAAAGCGGATCCGAGCATCAAAACATTCGTCGTTCAAAATGCCTTGGTTGCGAAGGATTTTGTGTCCGGCAAGGTGGAAATGTCCCACGCCGATATAACCGAGCTAAAAGCCGGCGAAGGCGCCGTCGTCCGCCATAACGGTCAGCGCGCCGGAGCTTACAAGGATGATCAGGGGAATCTCCATCTCGTGGATACGACCTGTACCCATCTCGGCTGTGAAGTGGAATGGAACGAGGGCGAACGCTCCTGGGATTGCCCATGTCACGGATCACGCTATCGCTATAATGGCGAGGTGCTTGAAGGGCCGGCCATCGAGCCATTGAAGCAGCTGAATCCGGAGAGCTGAGCGGACGCCGCGATCCCTCTAGTGACGCCTTATCTAAAAGAAGTGAAGCCCATGCGAGCTTCACTTCTTTTTTTTATAACATGGGACAACATACCGGATATGACCTAAATCCAACCAAAAATAACATATTTCTGGTATAATGAGCTTACACATCGTTTACGGGAGGGACAGCCCATGGTTCTAGGCCCTGAGTATTTGGATCGAATTAAAGAGGACGTCTCGGAGAAAAAAGCGCAGGAGAAGCTGCGCGGTATCCGGCAGCAAAGCCTGCTTAGTGATTTTTTAATGACCCTTGCCGCTGCAGGTGCCTTCATTGTGGTGGCTGCCATCTTTGGTTTTATCTTGTATAACATACGATATTAGAGACCCTTCAACGATGCCTCCCAGGCAGTAAATCACTGAAGCTAATAGTTTCTTACCATTCCAAAAAGGCACCCTGACGGGTGCCTGTGTTATGTTATGACCTGGACCTGGATTACCTATGCAGGCCTAAGCGATTTCTGGTGCCGGTTCCTCGCGGTATGCCTCAAGCGAACAGTCCACGATGATCCGTATGAATTCCGGATCCATATCCTGAAGCCATGGCATGGCGTTATTCCAAGCATTTTCCTCGATTTGAAGCGCGATCTGCTTCTGCTCCCATTCATCCCCCGTTCGATCCATCCTGTCGCAGAGTTCTGTCAGCGTCAGGTCCATCGAATGGCCCAGCTCATGTGCAAATACCACCGCAAAATAGGCAGAAAACAGCTCAAGTGTGCCAAACAGCTGCAGACACTGCTGGCGTATGACTTCGGTATACATCGTCACGCTGTGCGAATTCATGACATATTTCCCGCCGATTAACCGGCCCCCTGGAAAATACGCCTCCATCTCCACGGTGACACTGCTGCCCGACCGACGTAGAAGCTCTTGCGTAATTCGGTTCAGTTCGGACTTATTCAATAATGATCATGGCTCCCTTTAAAGATATAAACATAAACATCATTATAAAAGAACCATATGAAAATGCAATAACAAATATGCCTGCCAGCTTACTCTCAACCTACTAAAACCTATCATAAATCTACCAAAAAAAAAGACCCATCCGCTACGGAGTGGGTCTCTTAGTTATAACATTACTTGCCTCGCTATCCAGCTTCATGCTGGTCACTGAATTGACTGTTATACAGGTCCGCATAGAAGCCGCCTTCAGACAGCAGCTCCTCATGGGTTCCCTGCTCGATAATGCTGCCCTTGTTCATGACCAGAATCAGGTCCGCATCCCGGATCGTGGACAGTCGATGCGCTATGACAAAGCTGGTGCGGTCCTTCATCAGCTCATTCATCGCTTTCTGGATATAGAGCTCCGTTCGGGTATCCACGCTGCTGGTTGCCTCGTCGAGGATCAGAATCGATGGATTTGCCAGAATGGCACGCGCAATCGTAAGAAGCTGCTTCTGCCCCTGCGATATGTTGGAGGCCTCCTCGTTCAGAACGGTATCGTAGCCGTCCGGCAGCGTCCGGATGAAATGATCCGCGTGAGCCGCTTCCGCCGCTCGGATGATCTCTTGTTCCGTGGCGCCTTCGCGTCCATATCCGATATTATCCCGGATGGTCCCGTTAAAGAGCCATGTATCCTGCAGCACCATCCCGAATAGGCTGCGGAGTTCGCCGCGCCGAACAGCGGTAATATCCGTGCCGTCTATCGTAATCTTGCCTTTATTCAGCTCATAGAACCGCATCAGCAGATTAATGAGCGTGGTTTTCCCGGCACCGGTCGGTCCGACGATGGCGACCGTCTGCCCGTGCTTCACGTCCACATTCATATCCTCGATCAGAAGCTGGTCTGCTTTATAGCCGAAACTCACGTTCTCGAAAGACACATCGCCAAGCGGCTTCTTGAGCGCTGCCGGAGCTGTATGCTCTGACACTTCTTCTTCCTCATCCAGCACTTCAAATACGCGCTCTGCCGATGCGACGGTGGATTGAATGACGTTCGCGATATTGGCAAGCTGGGTAATCGGCTGCGTGAATTGGCGTGAATATTGGATGAATGCCTGAATATCCCCGATCTCAATCGCTCTGCGGGTAACGAGCACGCCGCCGACGACACTGACGATCACATAACCGATATTTCCGACAAAACCCATCAGCGGCATGATAGTACCCGATATAAACTGGGCTCTCCACCCGGCATCATAGAGCTTGTCGTTGACCTCGTCAAATTGCTCCATGGATTGTCGTTCCCGGCCAAAGGCCTTCACGACCTTATGACCCGTGTACATTTCTTCCACATGTCCGTTCAGCTCACCCAAATGCTTCTGCTGAGCCACAAAATGCTTCTGCGAACGCTTGGCAACCACAATGGTGACCACCACGCTAAGCGGCAAGGTCAGAATAACCACCAACGTCAGCAGTGGACTGATCGTGAGCATCATGACGATGACGCCGACCAGCGTGACAACGGAGGTAATCATCTGCGTCAGACTCTGCTGCAGCGTACTGCTGATATTGTCCATATCGTTGGTCACCCGGCTCAGCGTTTCCCCATGCGTCCGAGCGTCAAAATATTTCAGCGGCAAACGGCCGAGTTTGTTGTAAACATCCTTACGCAAATCATACACGGTCCGCTGGGCCACACCAGCCATAACATATTGCTGGATGTATGCAAATAGAGAGCTTAAGAGATATAAGCCTGCAAGCCAGAGCATGATCGTCCGAATAGCGTCAAAGTCGATCCCGGCCCCCGGCACGCCTTGCATCTTGGCCATGAAGCCCTTGAACAGGATCGTGGTCGCATCCCCCAATATTTTCGGGCTCACGATGCTGAATATCGTACTGAGAATAGCTGCAATCAAAACGATCAGCAGCTTGCCGGTATGCGGTTTAAGATATCGCGTTAACCGGCGAAACGTGCCTTTGAAATCCTTGGCTTTCTCCCCCGCCATTCCGGGCCCGTGCGGGCCGCCAAAGGGACCGCCAGGTCCCCGGGGATGTCCTCCCCGTTTCTTCTCACTCATGCGATCTCCTCCTCTGACAGCTGCGAGGTAACGATTTCGCGGTACACATCGCTGGAAGCCATGAGCTCCTCGTGCGTGCCGATGCCGGCAATGCGTCCCTCATCCAGCACGATAATCCGGTCAGCGTCCATGACGGTGCTTACCCGCTGAGCGACAATCAGAACGGTAGCTTCCGTCGTTTCCTCGCGGAGCGCTGCCCGAAGATTGGCATCCGTCTTGAAATCCAGCGCCGAGAAGCTGTCATCAAACACATAAATCTCGGGCCGTCGAACCAGCGCCCTTGCAATCGAGAGCCGCTGCTTCTGACCGCCGGATACGTTGCTGCCGCCTTGCGAAATCTCGGCATCGTATCCGCCCTCCATGGAGGAGATGAAATCGGCGGCCTGAGCAACCTTCGCGGCATGCCGGATCTCCTCGTCTGTTGCATCTTCTTTACCGTAGCGGATATTCTCCGCAATGGTACCGGTGAAGAGCAGCGCCTTCTGCGGCACGAATCCGATCCGGCCCCGCAGGTCCTCCTGCATCATGTCCCGGATATCCGTTCCATTGACGAGAATCCGGCCCGAGGAAACGTCATAGAAGCGAGGGATCAAGCTGATCAGCGTCGATTTACCTGAGCCGGTTCCGCCGATGATCGCCGTGACTTCACCCGGCCCGGCATGGAAGGAAATATCCGAAATGGCGGGTTCCTCCGCACCCGGATAATAGAAGGTTACATCCTGAAATTCAATCGAGCCGTGCTCCACGCCGGCATCGCTCGGCTGCTCCGGATCATGGATCTCCGGCATCATGTTCAACACCTCATTGATCCGAACCGCCGATGCCTGTGCACGCGGAATCATGACAAACATGACGGATAACATGATGAGCGAGAACATGATCATCATCGCGTATTGGAGAAATGCCATAAGGTCGCCGACCTTCATATATTCGCCCTCTATGCGGTGGGCTCCGAACCAGACAATCGCCAGCGTGGCAAAGTTCATAACCAGCATCATGACAGGCATCATCGCCCCCATGATTTTATTGACTTTGATCGAGGTGGCCGTCAGGTCCTCGTTCGCGTCGTTGAAGCGGACAGTTTCATGGTCCATCCGGTTGAAGGAACGGATGACCCGGATTCCGGTCAGATTCTCCCGCAGCACGCGGCTCAGCGTATCAATCTTCACCTGGATCGCTTTGAAGAGCGGAATCCCTTTTTTCGCGATGAGGAAAATAGCCAGTCCCAGAATCGGCAGGACGATCAGAAGCACCGTCGTCAGTCCCGGGTCTCTCGACACGGCCATCACAATGCCCCCGATACACATCATCGGTGCTATCGCCATCATGCGAAGGATCATGATCGTGACCTGCTGTACCTGCGTAATATCGTTCGTTGTACGGGTAATCAAGGATGCCGTACCAATCTTGTCGAATTCCTGCAGCGTGAAATTCTCTACATGGGAAAAGACGCGTCCCCGAACAATCTTCCCGAATCCCGTAGCGGATTTGGATGCCAAATAACTCGCGGCAATAGAGCACACCATGCCCCCTGCTGCTACCAGGAGCATAAAGCCGCCCACACGCCAAATGTAAGGCACATCTCCCTCAACGATGCCATAATCCACAATGTCTGCCATCAAGGTCGGCAGGTACAGATCAGACAGACATTGGAAAAATGTGAACAGCAGGACAAAAATGACTGCGGTCCGGTACGGTTTCATGTAATGAAACAGTTTTAACAAATCCCCCACCCCTACTCGTTGTCTGATGTCGTTTCATTCGTTTTGCGTTTTTGGTCGTGAAAATGATACACCTTCGTTAACAGCTCCGTCAGTTTGACGCTGTCCTCTTCGCCTAGAAAATCCACCAGCTCGTTAAAATTGTTCTTGACGTTCTGATAGGTTTCCTGGACAACGCGGTGCCCTTCCTCGGTAAGCTGTACGCGAACCGCACGTCGATCCTGCACATCCATCACCCGCTCCACCAGACCCTTGCTCTCGAGAGCGTTAATAAATTGGGTGATCGTCGGTGACGTAACATTCATCATGCTGCTGATTTCGGACACTTTCATGCCAGGACCATCAGGCTCGATATGATGTTTGAGTCCCATCAGAACGCGGATCTCGCCGGGCGTATAGCCGGAAATCAAGTGCTGGTCCCATTCCTGCTTGTGGAACATGCGAATGCTGTATAAGAGCCTGCCGGCGACGCTATCTTCTCGGCTGCCACCCTTCATGCACAGCCCTGCTCGCGATTCCTTTTCCTCTTTCCCGTTGTTCTCATGATGTAAATCTGGATGCTTATCCTCTGCCATGGTCCACCTCTTTTCTGCAACCGCTTCAATAAATAGATAGTCTGCCAATTTATTTGGTTACCTAACTATATACCCGAAAGAAGGCCGAAGTCAAATCGACTCCGGACCTCCCGTAACATCCATTATTCGTCATCGTACAGGAGCTGCTGGTACGTACCCTTGCGGTCTCTGTCGCTCTTCCGTGAGGTCTTGCCTGAACTCTTATTCTGACGGCGAGTGCTGACCCTCTCTTTACGGGCGATATGGGCGAGCTCCCGCTCCGTCTTCTTGTAACTCGCGTATCGTTTCGCATCCAGTGTTCCGTCCTGCAGTGCTTCCCGGACCGCACAGCCGGCCTCCGTCTCATGACGGCAATCATGGAACCGGCACTGCTGGGCGAGCGTGGCAATGTCCGCAAAGGTTGCCTCAAACCCTTCTTCCGAATCCCACAGCTGCAGCTCCCGCATGCCCGGCGTATCCACCATAATCGCGCCTCCCGGCAGCACAAAGAGCTCTCGATGCGTCGTCGTGTGCCGTCCCCTTGCGTCCTCCTCACGTATCCCTTGAACCCGCTGCATTTCCTGACCGGACAGCCAGTTCAGCAGCGTCGATTTGCCGGCACCGGAGGTACCCGTAATGGCGATTGTTTTCCCTTGCACCAGATACTCCCCAAGCTGCTCCTTCCCTTGATCCATCAAGGAGCTCACCGCATGAACCGGCACGCCCGGTGCAACAGCCTCTACCTGCGCGACATAATCTTCCGGCGATTCACATAAATCCGCCTTGGTAAGGAGCACGACGGGTGCGGCTCCGCTCTCCCAGACCGCAATCAGATAGCGTTCAATCCGGCGGACATTAAAATCCTTGTTCAGCGCATTAATGATAAACACGGTATCCATGTTTGCGGCAATGATCTGCTCATCCGGGATGCTTCCCGCTTCCCTGCGCGTCACCGCGGACTTTCGGGGGAGCAGCTGATGAATGACGGCACGGGATTCTCCTTGCAGCGGCTCCACCATGACCCAATCGCCAACAGCGGGAAAATCGCTTTTGCTGGTCGCTTCGTATTCGTATTTGCCCGTGACTATCGCGGATTGCTCTCCATCTTGCGTAATAATGCGGTACTGCTTCGAGAATTGGGCTGTGATGCGTGCAGGTACCAGCGCTTTATCCTGCTGCGGGATCTGCCCGGCCATCAAACTCCAATGTTCATTCCATCCATAGGCTTGCAGCATGGTCATGTCTTGTTTAGTCAAATTCGTTATATCCCCTTATCGTTATTGGATTGGTTGTTATCAAACACAAAAAAACCGCAGATTTGTATCCGCGGCTAATCTGAATATATACAAGAAGAAGGCATCAAACCCCGTACGGCCAAGCCGATAAAGGTCATACCAAGCCCTTGCATAGACACAAAAAACCCGCAGGATACCAAGCACGGTCTCCTGCGGGCTCTTTCAGTATGGAGTTAAAGACAAGTATAGCTACATGCCTTATACCCCTATACCATTAGAATTTCCCGTCCAAAGAGACCAACGTCAATGCGACCCATCCACTATGCATCATAACCATTTGACATCAGCCTCCTTCAGCTTAATTAATATATCCGTATTATAGGTGCCCAATTTCCAGGTGTCAACATCTCATGAAAAAATTAGATGCGCCTGTAATGCCTCCACTCCTCCGGCAGCAGCATCCCGTACTGTCGATTCAGAAAGCGGTCATCGACGAGCGTCAGCGTCCCGCTGTCCTGCTCCGATCGGATCAAGCGCCCTCCGGCCTGCAGCACTTTGTTCATGCCGGGGTACACGTAGGCGTAATCGTATCCCCGCTTGCCGGTACGATCAAAATAATCCTTGATGATATCATTCTCGAAAGATAGCTGCGGCAGTCCTACCCCGATGACCACGACGCTCGAAAGCCGTTCTCCCTTCAAATCGATGCCTTCGGAGAAAATACCGCCCATCACGGCAAAGCCGATCAGCGGATCTTCCGCATCCGCCTGGAAGGCATTCAGGAATGCCTCCCGCTCCTCTTCGCTCATCCCATGCCCCTGGAGCAAAGTACGGGCTCCCGGATTCATTCTGGCAAACGCCTCATGAATGTCCTGCATGTAGGGATAAGACGGCAAGAAGATCAAGGTGTTTACCGGCTTTTCCTGAACCAGCGCACTCAGCATCCGGACGATGGCCTCGCTGTTGCGCTCCCGATCCTTGAAGCGCGTCGATAACGGTAAAATTCGAACATCCAATTGCTCGGAAGAGAAGGGAGAGGGAATCGAGAGGCTGTAGTCCTCTTCCTCTGCTCCCAGCATGTCGCGGTAATATCCGAGCGGCATGAGTGTTGCCGAGAAAAATACGCTGGAGCGGTAGTTTTTTCCCGCCTGCTGAAGCAAATAAGAGGGGTCCAGGCAAAACAGCTTGAGAAACACCTCGCTCTGACTCATCTCCGCATACGTGACAAATCGGTCGTCATACAGCTTGGAGATGCGCAGATACCCCTGCACCGCAAAATAGCACTCCAGGAGCGCATCGGCCTCATCCCCGCTCTTGCCGGTCATCAGTTCTGCCTCCGCTTGAAGCGAGAAATCCTCAAGAAGCTCAACCATCATCTCCGGCTGCTGGGACCCGACAATCCGCTCTTCCTCCTCACTGACCTTACGCAGCACTTTAAAGCGGTTATTCACCCGCTTCGCCGCGTTGTAAAGCGCGGGATTGCTCTCTTTGTAAGCCCGTTGCAGCTCCAGAAAAGCCGATTTATTCAGCTCGGCCGAGAACATTCCCCGCGCACGGTCTACCAGATTATGCGCCTCGTCAATGAGCAGCACGCTGCGTTTCTTCACGTCCTCCGGCATCCGCTTAAAGGATACGCGCGGATCAAACACATAGTTGTAATCGCAGATGACGGCATCGGCTGCATACGCGGCATCCAGTGAGAACTCAAACGGGCACACCGTATGCTTCCGGGCGTACTCTTCAATAACGGGTCTCGTGATCAATGTTTCATTCGAGAGCAGGTCCAGTATGGCGCCGTTAATCCGGTCGTAGTAACCCTCCGAGAAGGCGCAGCCCATCTGACTGCAGCCTTCCGCTTCACGGAAACAAATCTTGTCCTTCGCCGTCAGCGTGACCGTGTGCATGCAGAGTCCTTGACGCTCCATACGCGCCATAGCTTCCTCCGCGGTGGTTCGGGTGATCGTCTTGGCCGTCAGATAAAAAATCCGCGACAACAGGCCCTCGCCGATCGCTTTAACCGAAGGAAACAGCGTGGATATGGTTTTCCCTATGCCCGTCGGCGCTTTGGCAAACAATCTTCGTCCTTCCCCGATGCTTTTATAAACGGCCCCGGCGAGCTTTCGCTGTCCCTCGCGGTAAGCGGGGAACGGAAACTTCAATTCGCGGATGCTCAGGTCCCTCCGCTCGCCATGCTCCCGCAGCAGGTTGGCATAAGGCGCATAAGCCGCCACGACCTCCAAGACAAAGGATTCCAGCTGATCCAAGCTCCATTCCTGTACAAACTGCTTCCGCTCTCCGCTCGGGACCTGGAAGTAGGTTAATCTCACCGCCATCTTCGGAATCTCATGCTGCTTGGCGTACATATAGGCGTACATTTGGGCCTGTGCCCAATGAACGGGGTACGTGTGCTCCGTAATCACGCCCAAATCGCCGGAAGTCGACTTGATCTCGTCAATCACGATCCGCTCTTCCTCATGAATCAGACCGTCGCAGCGACCTTCCACGACAAACAGAAGATCCTCGTAAGGAATCTCGACTTCAAGCTGAACTTCCTTCTGATCATTCTCACCATAGTCGCGCTGCACCTGTTGATGCGCCCGGGTTCCCTCGGTCAGGGATGTCGCCGTGCGAAAACCCGAGGTAATGCTGCCGCTGCGAAAGACGTATTCCACCAGCGGCCTGACGGATATTTGGATAGTATGAGGCATGATGGTCTCCTTCGTTCATGTTCTATGAAGGGTATTATACCAAACATTCGTTCCTGAAAGCGAAGCATCCGAATTCATTCGAAACAAAAAAACGTGCAGAAGGCATCCTGACAGGATGGCGTTCTGCACGCTGTATGCAACATATGCTTACGGGGCTTTCTTCTGCATCTGATCCAAACTCTTGAACTCGTACCCCCGATTCCTGGCTTCGTCAATGATCCGCCCAAGCGCCTCGGTGTTGTCCTTGGAGATCGAGTGCAGCAGGATCACGGCGCCCGGGTGGAGCTGCGCGGTTACCTTATCATAAGCATACTGCGCACCGCGCTGGGACTTCACGTCCCAATCCATATACGCGAGCGACCAGAAGACATTGGTGTAACCCAGCTGCTTGCTGGTCGCCAGCGACCGCTCATCGAAAATACCCCGCGGCGTACGCAAATATTTCATATCCGGCTGACCTGTTATGCGAATAACCTCCTTCTTCACCCGTTCCAACTCCTCGGTCAGCTTCTCTGCCGAGATCGTGGTCACATCCGGATGATTCCAGGAATGGTTGCCGATAATATGGCCTTCCGCCGTCATCCGCTTCAGCAGATCTTCCTGCGTCTTCACGTAGTGTCCGGTCACGAAAAAGGTGGCAGGCACCTTCTTCTCTTTGAGCGTATCCAGGATACGGGAAGTATATCCGTTCTCATATCCGTTATCAAACGTAAGATAGAGCTCCTTCTGCTCAGCATCGCCCATGAAGATCGCATCGTATTTTTTCAGGAGCTCCTTAAAACCCTCCTCGTTGATGGAGGGCAGCTGGCCATTGACGCTTTTTTTGAACCCAAAATGAAACGGACCGCTTCCGCCCGCCAAAGCCGCTCCGGCGATGGACAGCATTACCGCCAAGCTCATAAGAAGCATAAGGGCCGGACGAAGGATACCACGTTGCTTCATATCCGTTCTCTCTCCTTCATTGGTGTGATATGGATCGACTCCCCTGATGAAATACCTACCAAGGGTAGCATCACCTAATATCCCACAAATCGGAGCAAACTATGTGTTAGCCAACCAGGACTACAATACCGTGATCCAGCGGCATCTCACGTGATCTTGATCAATCGGCCCTTCTGATGACTCTGCAATGCATACTCGATCATGCGAATAACATTGCGGGCTTCTTCAGGCTGGACGGGTAACGGGCCATCCTTCTGAATCGCTTCGGCCAGTCCCTGATAAAAGGCCTGGTAGCGGCCGGGCAGCGTCTCAATCTCGCCCTGAACCGCAAGCCCGCTCAGCTCGGTAGCAAGCTCCCCGTACTGGTCCGGCTGGTCTTCACCCCAGCCCGCATCCCCCGGGTGCATCCCCTGCTTCAGCTGTCCTTCCTGTGGGTCTGTTCCATACTTCAGGAAGCTTCCCTTATCCCCGTGCAGCTCGAATTTCGGGCCGGCTTGCCGGACCAGCGAACCGGAATGCAGAATAACGCGAAACGTTTTATAACCCAGCACCAGATGAAAATAATCATGGGTTTTGGACCCTTTGCGCTCCTTTCTCAAATCCGCCCACAGCGTCTCTGGCAGACCGAACAGGAACAGCGCCTGATCAAGCAGATGCGAACCTAAATCGTACAGAATGCCGGACCCGGGATTTCCCTGTTCCCTCCACCGCTCCGATTGCACCTCCGGACGGTAGCGGCTGAACTGTGCCTGATAAATGGAAAGCTTGCCGAGCGCCCCCGTCTCCAGCAGATTGCGGACGGTCAGAAAGTCATTGTCCCAGCGGCGGTTGTGATATACCGTCAGCAGGACTCCCTTCTGCTTGGCAAGATCAATCAGCTGATCCGCTTCGGCGGATGTTACGGTAAACGGCTTCTCGACGACCACGTGCTTACCAGCCTCGATGGCTAACCGGGTATATTCGTAATGCGTTGCATTCGGACTCGTAATGATGACAACATCAATATCCGGATTAGACAAAAGCTCATCCACGCTATCGACAACTGCCGTATCAGGCAAATCCTTATGAACCTTGTCCGGATCTGATGACACAACCGTGTGGACTTCGTAATCCGGCACGCTTCTCAGGATAGGTGCATGAAACACCGACCCGGACAGGCCGTAGCCGATGATTCCCGCTTGTATTGCCATAAAGCAAGCCTCCTCTTCCCATGGTTCTATGTTGATTCGATATGTATCGTTTTGATTCCTTGCAACATCTTAACATTCCGCAAATATTTTACAACCTCAAATGGTAAAGCCGCCTGCACATTAATCACTGTGCAGGCGGCTTTCTTTATTGCCATAGCAAATCATAACCTGGAGACCGCTCTCGGCCTAGCGAATTTTAGTAAGGATCCGCCTCATGGCCCATGCGGTTTGCATCCTCTACCGCCTGCTCCCGTACGTTCTCGTTCGAGCCCTTTCTGGCCTGCTCGAGTCCTTCCCGCACGCGGCGTCCATAATCCTCATCCGCATTCGTGAAATATTCCACCATCTTGTCTTGAATCCGAATATCGCATTGGATAAGCGCACCCACCAGGTTGCTAATCAATTCGTTTCGTTCCCAATCCTCAAAGGCTCTGTACGTATCCCCGGCCTGCTTGAAGTCCAGCGTGCGATCCAGCTTCTGCCGGACGAGGTTGGCATTATAATGGGGTTGATGAGGCTTCGCTGTCTGCGCGGCTTCCACCAGACCGTCGGTCATGGATGGCTCGTAATCCACATGCGGGCTTTGCCCTGGTGCCTTATCCACGTAATAAGACATCTGCCCGCCGCGCTGATTGGTAGCGACCCGCTTCTTCGGCGCATTGATCGGCAGCTGCAGATAGTTGGTGCCCACCCGATGCCGCTGGGTATCCGAGTAAGAAAATGTGCGACCTTGGAGCATCTTGTCGTCCGAGAAATCGAGACCATCCACCAACACGCCCGTGCCGAAGGCCGCTTGCTCCACTTCGTTATAGTAGTTCTCCGGATTGCGGTTCAGCACCATTTTGCCTACCTTCAGGAACGGGAATTGATCTTCCGGCCACAGCTTGGTTGCATCAAGCGGATCGAATTCCAGCTCCGGATGCTCATCATCGCTCATAATCTGAACGCATAGCTCCCATTCCGGATAATCCCCGCGTTCAATGGCCTCATATAAATCCTGTGTCGCATGGCTGTCATTCATGGCTTGGATCTTGTTTGCTTCTTCCTGCGTAAGGTTCTTAATGCCTTGCTTAAGCGGCTCCCAGTGATATTTGATCAGCACACTGTTGCCCTCTGCATTGACCCATTTGTATGTATTCACACCAGAGCCCTGCATTTGGCGGTAGTTAGCCGGAATGCCCCATGGGGAGAAGACAAACGTGATCATATGCGTCGCTTCCGGGGAACGGGATACAAAGTCGAACATGCCGACTGGACCCGGAACGTTGGATACTGGATCCGGTTTGAACGCATGGACCATATCCGGAAATTTGAGCGGATCACGGATAAAAAATATTTTCAGGTTGTTGCCGACCAGATCCCAGTTGCCTTCTTCGGTGTAAAATTTCACAGCAAACCCGCGCGGATCCCGAAGCGTTTCCGGTGAGCCGGCGCCGTGGATAACGGTGGAGAACCGGACAAACACCGGTGTGCGCTTGCCTTCAACCTGAAACAGCTTGGCCCGGGTATATTTCGAAACAGGCTCATCGCCCACTTTCCCGTAAGCTTCAAAGTAACCGTGAGCTCCAGCCCCCCTTGCATGCACAACGCGCTCCGGAATACGTTCACGGTCAAAATGCGTGATTTTCTCCAGATAATGATAATTCTCCAGGGTCATCGGACCCCGATTCCCTACCGTTCTCACATTCTGATTATCCGAAATAGGATGTCCCTGGCGGTTCGTCAGCGTATCCTCCCGCTCCGTCTCGCCCCGATTCTCGGCGTATCCTGCCCGTTCTTGGTTTATTCCGTTATTAGCATCATGATCTTGGCCACTCACGAATGTCATTCCTCCTTGGATATAAGGCTTGTAAAATGGGTTCTCTTACTATGGATATTATGTCCAAGGAGTGAAAATGTATGAAATGTCCTTTAATTTAAAACAAACTTAATCATGCTCACCCAACAGTGCGCGTGTAAAGCTGATCCATTCCCTGACGGCAAAGGACAGGTACCGGTCCTTCCTCCAGATCATCCCGAGCTGCCAGGGGATCGAGGGATTATCCAGCGGCAGTATCGTCACGCGCGAAGAATCGATTTCCTTACAGATCGTCTCTGGCAGCAGTGCGATGCCCAGATTCGCGGCCACCATGCCGCTGATGAGATCCCACTGCGAGCTTTCATAGACCACCCTTGGCTCGAAGCCCGCGCTGACGCATTCGCGGATAATCCGGTCATGCAGCGTAAAGTCCTCTCGAAACAATACAAACGCCTCATCAGCAAGCTCATTCAGGTGCACATGATCTCTGTCTGCGAGCCGGTGAGAAGGATGGACGAGCAAATTCAGCTTCTCTTTGACAAAGGAATAATAATGGAATACATCCTCATTGACCGGCAGCACCGCAACGCCGATATCCGTCTGACCGCTTTCCACATCCGCTTCGACCTTCTTCGCCCCATCTTCAATCAGCTGAATGGTAATCTTCGGATATTCCCGGTGGAACTGCCCGATCACTTCCGGGAAAAAGCTTGAACCTACCATAGGCGGAAGCCCAATACGGAGATGTCCGCGCTTCAGGTTCATAAGATCCTCCAGCTCGGCCGATACCCGCTGAAAGGAATCCACCATTTGCTGCGCCTGCTGATACATGATATGACCCGCGTCCGTCAGCTCAATCCGCTTGCCCTGCCGATAAAACAAGGTTACGCCCCACTCGTCCTCCATGTTGCGAATCGTTTTGCTGATCGTTGGCTGCGTAATATACAGCTTCTCGGCAGCCTTGGTGAAGCTCTGGTTCCTCGCTACCTCAAGAAAATACTCCAGGTGCCGTATATCCATCCGATACTCCCTCCGGTTTCTTCTATGTATAGATAAATGGAATGCATATCATTCGATATATGCATTTTACCTATGAAAATTATCGTTGTAAAATTTCATTACCAATGAAAATAAAGGAGGCCGGTCATGATCAATATGCTGAAAGGAACGCTCCAAGTGGCCGGTTTCATGCTTCTTTCCTTAGGGATGGATCAACTGGCCGCTTGGCTGAATATAGGAATTCCGGGCAGCATTCTCGGAATCGTTGTAGTATTCATACTTCTCGAAACCAAAGTCCTCCGCCTAGAGTGGATCGAACTTGGCGCTAATTGGCTGCTCGCCGAATTGCTGCTGTTCTTTATTCCTGCTGCAGTTGGCATCATGAAATATTTCCCGATGCTGGAGGCCGAAGGGCTCCAGATTCTAGCCGTGGTTTTGTTTAGCACCGTCATTGTGATGGTCAGCTCAGGACTAACCGCCGGCTTCATCTCATCCAGAAAGGAGCGAAAAACACCATGAACATCCTGTTGACGGTAATTCTCGGCTTATTGTTAACGATCGGGATTTATGGGGGGGCCAAAAAACTGTATCGCCGCCTGCCAAAGGTCTATTTGTCACCGCTCCTCATTACTCCTGTACTAATTGTTGTGATATTGACACAAACAGGCGTATCCTATGAATCATACAATGAAGGGGCGCAGTGGATCAGCAAGCTGCTTGGACCGGCTACAATCGCTTTTGCCGTGCCTTTGTACAAAAACTTCCAAACCCTTAAAAAGCATGCGGCCGAGATTATGCTCAGCGTGCTGACCGGATCGGTACTTGCGATGATATCCTCCGCATTTCTCGCAAAATGGATGCACCTGAACAGCTCGCTCGCCACCAGTCTCGTGCCGCGCTCCATAACAACGCCGATTGCCATGAACGTCTCGGAGGTCATTGGAGGGGTGCCGAACATGACCGCCGTTTTTGTCATTATGACCGGGATTCTAGGCTCCATGATCGGACCGGCCGTCATGCGGATCTTCCGGATTCGGGGCGATATCGCAAGAGGTGTGCTGTTTGGAACCAGCGCCCATGGAACCGGCACCTCCAAGGCATTCGAATTCAGCTCCCTTTCGGGGACGATCTCCAGCATTTCGATGATCGTTGCCGCTCTCTTCACCCTAGGAACCGCACCACTGATTATGTCCTTTCTTTATTAATATTGCTGAGACCCTGACAAAACCGGCGATGGCCGGTTTTTTTGGCTGTCTATTTTATGTTGTTATAAGAAGCTTGGGGACTTACTTTAACTCTTTGACAACCTCCTCCGAAGAGGTCATAATAAGTTCTGTTCATTAGTTTTGTAAAATAAATGGTATACGGAATGTATATCAACAGTAAGAATAACGTCTATCGATTCTTAAATAACGAATGGCCGCTGGAGTTCTAGAATTAGGTATACCGCGGCATTGAAAGGAAGGCGATACAGGTGTTTTCCACCTCGCGGTTTCGGTTAACGATTACGAAGCCTTTTATATTTTTCTCTGTCATTATGCTGCTCAAAAGCTACCTGGCCTGGATGGTCATTTTTGATGATGTCATGCCATGGAAGCCGCTCATTACGGAAATTCCTTTTATTTGGCTTGCATTCAGCTTAATCGAATGGTTCGCTTCCAAGCGAAAGCTCGCTGCCTATATGAGTGTTAACTTATTGCTGACCGCCATATTCTTCGCAGCCATTATGTATTATAAATATTACGGTGTCATTGTTACGTATCACGCGCTGGAGCAGGTCAATCAGGTAACCGCGGTAAGCAATAGCGTATTCTCCTTGATGGACCCTTACTATCTGCTGATCTTCACGGATATCATCGGTATGTTTTTTCTATTATGGCGAAGTGACCGCGTCAAAAAATGGAAGATTCGGCATGCCAAGAAGGAAAAGCGCAAGATTATCCCTATTGTTTTCGTTGTCTCTTTAATGCTGTGCCTGTTCCAGATTATGCCGAACCGCGCAAGCATGAACGAAATCGTGAAGGCGCAGGAGATGGGCATTCTTAACTATGAGGCCTATACGATTTTCCAGCAGGAGAACAAAGAGCTTGTGGATGCCAAGACCATCACGCAGGCTAAAGTCAACGAATTGAAGGGCCTCGGAGCGGCTGATCAGGAAGCCCTGCTTTCAGGTGTCGCCAAAGGGAAGAACCTGATCATTATCCAGATGGAGTCCTTCCAGGAGTTCCTGGTCGACCTCAAGATTGACGGCAAGGAAATTACGCCTAACATCAACAAGCTGGCCCGCGAGAGCCAATACTTCCCGAACTTCTACCAGAATGTCGGCCAAGGTAATACCTCGGATGCCGAGTTTGTGGTGAATACATCCTTCTACATTCCGCCGCGGGGAGCGGCAACGCAGCATTATGCCGACAGAGTTCTGCCAAGCCTGCCGAGATTGCTGCAAGGGGAAGGTTATGATACCGCCACTTTCCACACCAATGTGGTGGAATTCTGGAATCGTGGAGAGCTGTACAAGGCGCTCGGCTTCAACCGTTATTACGATAAAGCATTCTTCGGCGATGAAGATAAGCTGTTCTTCGGTGCCTCGGATGATGCCCTGTATTCCAAAACCGCAGCCGAGCTGAAGAAGATGAACGAAGCCGATAAACCGTTCTATAGCCATGTCATTTCCATGTCGGCTCACCATCCGTTCACGATTCCTGAAGATAAATATCGGATGACGCTGCCGGAGCGTTATGAAGGCACCTTCGTCGGCGACTACATCCGTTCGCAGAATTACGCCGATGATGCGCTTGGTAAATTCATTGAGCAGCTGAAGAAAGACGGCGTGTGGGATAACAGCCTGATTGTTCTCTACGGAGACCACCTCGGACTGCCGATTTATTCCTTGGACAACAAGGATAAAGAGCTGATGCACGAAATTTATGGCCGTGATTATAACTCCGGCGATATGATCAATATCCCGCTTATGATCCATGGAAAAGGCCTTCAGCCGGAAGTCAAGGAGCAAGTCGGCGGGCAGATCGACCTCTTGCCAACGGTGGCTAACCTGCTCGGCGTATCGATGGACAATCAGCTTCATTTCGGCCAGGATCTGATAAACAACACCGATAATAACTTGCTGCCGGAACGGTATTACCTTCCTTCCGGTACCTTTATTAACAATACGACCCTGTACATCCCGGGAATCGGCTTTGAGGATGGAACCAAGCATCCGCTTCCGAACGCGGACGAGAAGAGGACCCAGGCGACCAAGGAAGAATTCGAACGCGCGCTGCAGCTGCTCCATCTGTCGGACAGCTATATCAAACAGCTGCCATACCATAAATAGCCCGTTGCTTAATAGGACAACTCTTTCGATAAATCGAAAGAGTTGTCCTTTTTTGTGTTTGGCAGAGAATCGCCGGCATCCCTTGATGCATAAGGTTTTTCAACCCGAGGGCGACGGTTATTTGACATAGTGGCTTACTTTTTCTTATGATTAATAAAATAGCCCCACAAAGTGGAGCCTATGCTTCGATGCTTATTCCAAATACTTTGCGGGGACCCCAAAACTATAAATGCGATTAAAGAGTTGCTTACGCTTCGCTGAAAACTATAAATTTTATAATCTTAGCAATATACCTTGTTTTGAAACCCGCATTCGTGGTGAAATTACGTACAACAACTTAAATGACTCATACTCATACGCTGCTAATTAAGCCATATATTTTTTATGAACAAATCGATTATGAATTGTAGGAGTGACGATCCGACTTGGACCCCATACGAAGGATAAACAGAATTATATGTTCAACACTTGGCCTTCTTCTGATTGCTTCCTTTACGCATGTCCCCCTGGTGGACATTTCCGATTCCGCTGCTGCTACGCAGGGAATGGAAGCGTCTGAAGGGACTCTTCCATCGCCAACGCCGGTGCCCAAGAGCCCGGAACCCGTTCGGTTGATGCTGGAGTCAAAATTCCATGTGTCTCTGCTTTCCTTGCATAACGTTACATGCCGCACGGATACCGATATGTTTCTGCTCCTAAAGCACATGAAACTAGACCCTTTAAAATTCCGGTCGAATTATGTTGACAGCCATGCATAGTAAGTGATGGTTAATAAAAAACTAATTCGGATCAGATAAAAAAGGATGTGTTTTGTTTGGATGACAGTATAGGCTTAAATTTATTCTTAGTCGCTGTGCTTATCGCAGCTACCGCTTTTTTCGTTATGACGGAATTTGCTATCATAAGACTTCGCCCCAGCCGGGTAGACCAATTGGTAATGGAAGGGCGCAAAGGCGCGCTTGCCGTCAAAAAGGTAACTTCGAATCTGGATGGATATCTGTCCGCGTGTCAGCTGGGAATTACCATCACGGCGCTCGGTCTTGGTTGGCTCGGGGAACCGACCATCGAGAAAATTCTTCACCCGGTGTTTGATAGCTTTGCAATTCCTGCGGCCATCGGATCGCTAATCTCGTTTTTGCTTGCATTTATTATCATGACTTATATTCACGTCGTTATCGGTGAACTTGCGCCGAAGACGATTGCTATTAATAAAGCGGAAGCCGTGTCGTTCCTCTGTGCGACACCTATTATCTGGTTTAACCGGATCATGTACCCGTT
The DNA here is from genome assembly GCF_049893405.1 of Paenibacillus sp. Dod16. Taxonomy (NCBI): domain Bacteria; kingdom Bacillati; phylum Bacillota; class Bacilli; order Caryophanales; family Paenibacillaceae; genus Paenibacillus; species Paenibacillus sp. Dod16. The sequence goes on along the minus strand of NZ_JBNDYG010000001.1, from coordinate 64,022 downwards.
CATCTGGTTGCTGAACGGATCCGCCAACAAAATCGTTCGTCTGTTCGGCATGCATCCCGCCAGTGAGCACGAGGAAGCTCACTCGGAAGAAGAACTCCGCATGATTCTGAGCGACAGTTATGAGAGCGGAAAGATCAACCAAGCTGAATACGGTTATGTAAGCCGAATTTTTGCTTTTGATGATATGCTTGCCAAAGAAATTATGGTCCCCCGTACCGATATGATCTGCCTGTATGTCGATAAGCCGCTTGCCACTAATCTGCAGATCATCAAGCGCGAGCAGTACACCCGTTTTCCGGTTGTACGCGGTGACAAGGACCAGATCGTCGGCATGGTGAACACCAAGCAGTTCTTTCTGGAGTTTGATGACAATTCCAACATCGACTTGACCAAGCTGATTCATCCGGCCATGACGGTATCCGAAGCGATACCGATCAAGAAATTGCTTCGGAAAATGCAGCAGGAAGGCACGCATATGGCCATCCTGATCGATGAATACGGCGGCACCTCGGGGATGATCACCATCGAGGATATTCTCGAGGAGATCGTCGGCGAAATCCGCGACGAATTCGACGAGGATGAAGAACGCGAGTTGACCCAACCTGAGCCGAACCGCATTATTGCCGACGGCAAGGTATCCATTAACCGGATCAACGATCTGCTTCACATCGACCTGAGCACCGATGACCTGGATACGATCGGCGGCTGGCTGTACGGACATAACTCCGAGCTTGCCAAAGGCGATACATGGACTTACGGTGAACTGACGTTTACCATCATCGAGAAGAAGACCCACCGCTACACGAAGCTGCAAATTGTTAAAGAAACAGCCGAAACAGCAGCGGAAGAAGCAGCTGCCGTCGCAGCTGCAAGCGAAAACAACGAATAGATAACAGATAGCCAAGCCGCCATGCAGCCTTACCGGGTTATGCATGGCGGCTTTTCGTATACCGGAATGGCATTTTAACACTTTAACAAGTTATAACTCTGCTGTAATATAGAAATAATCGAATTTTATACATATGGGGGGCAGCAAGTCATGAATCGTCAAATCGCTATCATTGGGAGCAGCGGGGGCAATCTGTACAATCTCGGCGGCAAAGACCCGCGCAAGCTGCTGGATGAGATATTGATGCAGCTGGAGAGCGCAGGCCTGTCCTGCGGGGCGCTGCAGTTTATTGCTGCCCAGGTCTCCATGGATGCAGCCAAGGATACAACGCCCGCCGCGCTTTTCAGCTGGAGCATTTCTCAAGGGGAGCCCATCGTTATTGCCGAGGGCACTCTTAAGCAGGTCAATCAGGCGGCTGAACGGCTGGACCGGGAGATTGCCGAGCAGATTGAACTCGGCGAGATTGACGGCATCATCGTTATGAGTGCCGACCCTGAGGGCAGCAACCGGCACGCCATTGAGGCTGCTGCCAAGTTCCGATTGCCAGTGACCGGTACTGGCGGAGCTTCCATGGCCATCATCCAAACCAAAGGCGCGCATGTCATCGCCGCTTCGGGTACCACCGGAACCACCAACCGAACCCGCGCGGTCACCTTTGTTACTTCCCTCAGCAAGCATTGGCGACTAACGTATCGGCCGGTCATCGGAAATGCAGCCGCGAACCTTCACGGAGCGTCCGGAAGCTCGTCGCCATGGCGGCGCATCAATATTCGGGGCATTATGATGGCATCCCTCCCCGGGTTTATCGGCATGGCCCTGATTCTCGCAGTCAGCAAAATCCCGGGGTTATCCTCGCTGACCGAAGTGTTTGATCTATTGATTAAGGCGCTGCCGGTCATCGTTGCTGTGATCGCTGCCAAACAGGTATCCGAACTGGACGAGGTATCCATCGTGGCAGGCATCGTGGCAGGTGTCCTCTCCGTCGAGGGGGGCATTATCGGAGGCATCATTGGCGGAATTGGCGCAGGTATCATCGTCCATTACATATTCCGCCAGTGCGTGGAGTGGCGTTTCCCCRCAACCACGGTCAACATTGTTGCAGGCGGTATATCGGGACTGATTGCCGGTCTGCTGGTTTACTTCCTCATTGCACCGATTGCGCTGAGTGCAGGGCAAGGCATCCGCTTCCTGATCGAAACGCTTGTCTCCTGGAGCCCGGCTATAGCCGGATTGATTGCCGGCCTGCTGATCTGGCCCGCGATCATTGGCGGCGTTTATCATGCGGCCATCCTGCCAATTGTACTGCTGGAGATGGAGACAACAAGCAACAGCTTCCTCGGCGCGGTGGATATGGTCGGTCTGGTGATGGTGTCCGCAGGAATCACGCTGGCCAACATTATCGCCCCGCGGGATAAGGGAGAAGCGGCCGTAGCGGCTCCCGGGTTTGCTATCAATATGGGTTTTGGCACCTTCGTTGAAGCCGCCTATCCCTTCATGTTTTCGAACAAACTCGTGTTTGCTGGAGCGATTGCTTCCGCAGGTCTTGGCGGCATGCTCGTCGGTTTATTCGGCGTTCGGGGAACCGCCTACGTGCCTTCCTTTATCGGTCCCATCACATCGAATAACACCATTGGCTTCCTGATCTCCATGGCAGCCAGCATGCTCTGCTCGTTCCTGATTACGTTCTTCGTAAACAAACTGTCCGGTTATCGGGATGCGAAAAACACCGTGAGCATGTAGGATATGGTCAGCTCCAATAAGCAGGATTTTAACTAACCAAATGTCCTGAAAAAGGGTTTATATTATAGATAGGCTCCTTGATTTGGATGCCTATACCCATTCGAAAAACGGAAGGAGGTTATGATGATCGTGAAATTCAGAAGAATATCGTTGTTCGCGCTGACAAGTGTCCTGCTGGCCGCTTCGCTAATCTGGAACAGCGAACAAGCAGCCGCTAACGATGCAGAGAACTATTCCGTGAAGGCAGCAGGCACCCCCATGACTAGCGTTCTTGTTCACAAAGGCAAAGCGTACGTTCCGCTCAAGTCCTTAGCCGATGCAATGGGGTATGAAATTTCCTATACGCTGAAGGAGGAGTTGGACAACTTTCATCAATATGACGTGAAGGCTGCGAACAGCCCCCCGGTATCGATATGGGGCAACGACAGATGGGGGTATACGATCGTTCGGCGGGCAACGCAAGAGATGAACGTGAACGATATCGATATTTATAAGCCGGCCAAGCTATGCCCCGAGGAATCGGACCATTGCAAGCTTGATGAGAGCAAGTATAACGGCCCTCTTTTTATCAAGAACACCCTCTACGTACCTGTCCGAAACATGGCCACAGCCTTAAATCTGAAGCTGACCATGAAGCAGACCCAGAAAGGGCGCATCATTCATCTGTCCCAGCGCTGAAGCTCCCATTTCCCCCTAACGAATACTTGAAAAAGCCAGGCAGAGTCACGAACTCAGCCTGGCTTTTAATCGGAATAGAGGCAATCCAATCCTTCAATTTTTCCATACTCCTCATTCCAGTCCTCTGATTTCAATGTCATCCGTGGACGTGATTTTCGAAATATCAAACTCCCTGAAAATATGGGTGCTCTGTTTCCCATTCATATCAAAATCCTGCTCTAGCTTCTTTACACGGTCCGGCGTCTTCAAATCCGCCCCATAATATTCAATGTGAAGGTCCGTCTCCCCCGGTACCGCCACCGAAGGCAGCCGCCGAATCAGCTCCAGCACCCGTTCCTTCTCTTGCGCCAGATTGTCTGCCGTCAGATCCGCGAATACGATTAAACTGATATTCTGACTGATATTCCCGTCAGTATTTACGAGTTGGTTATAATCACGCTCGATGGTGTCGAAATCGGAGTTAACATAAGCATTCGCAAACGCCTGGTCCGGATAAAGCTCAGCCAGCAGTGGTTTCAGCCGGTCTCTCAGCTGCTGTCCCCAAAGCAGATTCAAATATGTATCATTCGATATGCTGGGAGGGCTGGCTTCATTGCTACTAAGCGTGAATTCCAGCTCAGGCGACTGTACCGGATGGGCTCTCAGATTGTATGAGCCGATGGCCCAGGTATAGTCCACGTCCGTAACTTTAAAGGGTTCGTTGTACTTCTGTTCCAAATAGGACTCTGCCGCCTCCTGGACCTCTCGTTTCTCGGCGGCCGTCTTCATGAACGGAGCAGATCCCCAGGTATACCCCGCGTAGATGGACCCGGCGAACAGGGCAAGTCCAATCACCGTCCGCAAGACGATTTTCCAAGGAGAGGCGAGTTGGCGCTTCCGCTTCTCGTCGAACATCGGTTTCTTGGGTGATCGGTAGTTGAAATAAATAACCGGTATAATCAGACCTATAATATGTAGTCCAATAGCGAGCGGACCAATAATCAGGCCCAAAAATCCCAATGTCATGAAAAAAATAAACAAAGCCGCTCCCTGAAACGCCATAAGCATCGTTCCGCCTATAATCATACCCGGCGTCCCGATATAAAACATCCCGAGCCCGGTGCATATCAGAGAAAGCAGCGTGGCGATCCACTGATGTTTCTTCAAGTTATCATCCGTCCTTCATGCAAATGGTTTATCAATCATGGTCAATATCCTGACACCCTATTATAACCGCTGCGGAGCTTGGGAAAAGAAAAAATCTAAAAACCAAAACCCATTTCACCGTGGTGAAATGGGTTTTGGGTCAACCGAGGCATGTTTTCCGATCAAGCTCCAAACATACGCCCTTACTCCTTCGGATGGATCATTTCTTCCGGACGAACGATCCGGTCAAAATCCTCTCCGCTTAACAGCCCGCTTGCCAGAGCCGCCTCGCGAAGCGTTGTCCCTTCTTTATGCGCTTTTTTTGCGATGGCCGCTGCATTCTCATATCCGATATGCGGATTCAGCGCTGTCACCAGCATCAGCGACCGCTCCATGTTCGTACGGAGAACGTCAAGGTTGGCTTCGATGCCGACCGCGCAATTCTGGTCGAATGAATCCATCGCATCCGACAGCAGGCGTACGGACTGCAAGAAGTTATAGATGATGACCGGTTTAAAGACGTTTAACTCAAAATTACCCTGGCTTGCTGCAAAACCGATCGTGGCATCGTTGCCCATCACTTGGCAGACCACCATCGTCAGTGCCTCGCTCTGGGTTGGGTTCACTTTCCCCGGCATGATCGAGCTGCCCGGTTCGTTGGCAGGGATCGAGATTTCCCCAATCCCGGAACGGGGACCGCTTGCCAGCCAGCGAACGTCGTTGGCGATCTTCATCAGATCGGCAGCCAGCGCCTTCAGCGCCCCATGGGCAAATACTATCTCGTCATGACTGGTCAGCGAATGGAACTTGTTGCTGGCCGACGTGTAGCTTTTTCCGATCTGCATGCTGATTTCAGCTGCCGTCATTTCTCCGAATTTCGGATGTGCGTTAATGCCGGTGCCGACGGCAGTGCCGCCGATAGCCAGCTCACGCAGCGGTTCTACGGCGGAAGCCAGCATCAATTCACACTTCTCGAGCATCCGGTGCCAGCCGCTGATTTCCTGTCCGAGGGTCAGCGGTGTGGCATCTTGAAGATGCGTGCGGCCGATTTTGATCAGGTCCTTATATTCATCGCTTTTCTTCTCGAGCGTTTTCTTCAAGCGGCGCAGCGCGGGCAGCACATGATCTTCCACGGCCACGACCGCGGCCATGTGCATCGCTGTCGGAAACGTATCGTTAGAGCTTTGGGATTTGTTGACGTCGTCGTTGGGATGAACGCGCAGGGCGCTGTCTTTTTGCTCAAGCAGCTGATTGGCCCGATTCGCAATGACTTCGTTTACGTTCATATTGGACTGCGTGCCGCTGCCGGTCTGCCAAACCACCAGCGGAAAGTGCTCATCCCACTTGCCGGCCACAATCTCATCGGCGGCGGTCGTAATGGCATCGACCTTGTCTGCTTCCAGCTTGCCGAGCTTGCCATTCACGATAGCCGCGCTTTTCTTCAATATCGCAAACGCCCGAATGATTTCCTTCGGCATCGTTTCGGTTCCAATCCGGAAATTCTCGGAACTGCGCTGTGTCTGCGCTGCCCATAGCTTATCCGCAGGCACTTTAACCTCACCCAGGGTATCCTTCTCAATACGATAATCCATCCCAACTTCCTCCTTTGGCTTCCTTGAATTTAAGCGCTTATTATTCCATCTCCCCTATTATGACATAGACTTGCCCAAGAAAAAAACAGACCGGATGAACAGCAGCGACTTCCATACGTACAGCCTTGATTCGGCTGATTTCCAGGCTCGCTTGCTCGCCGTCACCTCACACGGAACAATGGCAGGTACCACACGATTCGCTGTGCTTCTTCAATCAAGCTAACGGCACTATTCCCAATTCACAACAGCCACTGGAACCAGCGAGCATGCCCATCCGTTCGCGCGACCGTAAACTCGCTTCGCACGCCCCCAAGGATATAGTCCGCATGAAGATCGCCATCCTGCATATTGTTGTAGACATGCACGATATCGCGAACCCTTCCGATTTCATTTAAGTGATGCAGCAGCTTTTGCTTGGATGCCTCCGGGATCTGATTAGCCACATGCGTATGAAATACGCAAATGACGGCCTCCTCAGGGATGCCCTTCACGATATCGGGAAGCAGTTCGGTGCCGTCCCCTTCCCGGAACTGTATCCCGGACTGCTGCTTCAATACCTCCGCCGCATGCTCCAGCATGGATACCCTGTCGTGATTACCCGGCCAGATTAAAGACCGCAGCCACAAAAAGTGCTCCGGGTTCCGCACGTCATTCACATGCAGATCGATCCCCATCCGATAGACCACCGGGGGAATGGAAGCTGGCAGGAACGGCATCCGACCTCCCCTGATCTCCGATGTAATATGAACCTTCGACCCCGCTAGGCCGTAACGAATCGCGTCTCCATAGGAGTAGCTGTACTGATCCCACAGCAGCTGCAATCCGGCACTGGTTCCAAGCTCCACCAAGGCAAGCGGCTTACGGACCTTATCATAGATCGAGCAGAACACCGGGTACAAATACGCACAGCGGCGGACTTCGTTCGTCTGTACCCATTTACTCTCCAGGATCCTGATAATGGCTGCCTGATGCTTCAGCACAAATGAACGAAAATAGGGAAAACAGGAGCTCATTTCCTTCGGATGCTCTACTAGACCCGGGTAATAAGCCCTCAGATCCGGCCCCTCACCCTGCAGCAGCAAATATTGGACGGCGCCAAACAGCATATTGGGGACAGGCTGGCCTGCAGGAACATACGCAGCGACTTGCAGCAGCTCTTCATCATCGGCTATATGGCCAGCCAAGTACTCATAGAACACACTGGATCCCGGACATTCCCGTTCAGCAAAATGACGAAACACGTTCACCAACTGTTTCGAATCCACCCTACACCACACCCCTAACGTTGTAATTAACCCTTTATCCTGCTTAAGACTAATGTTACATCTTTCCAGAAGGCGCGTGGATTCTGATCTTTTATCGGGCTTATAAGAAAAAAAGAAGGCAACAAAAAGAAGAACCGCCCTCCTGAAAAGGCCGGTTCTTCTGCTGGCAAATCGCTATCGCTGTCTATATCGCCGGACGATCCAAACGGTACAGGTTCCGATACCGCGGATATCGCTGCATCAGCTCATCATGGGTACCCCGCATGACGATTTGACCGTCTTCCATGAAGAGGATCTCATCCATGCGCTCCACGCCGACCAGATGATGCGTCACCCAGATCAAGGTCCGGTCCTGCAGGCTGGCGAATATGGTGGACAGCAGTTCCCGCTCGGTTTTGGGATCCAGCCCGACCGTAGGCTCATCCAGAATGACAACGGGTGTTTTCTGCAGCAGGATTCGGGCCAAAGCCACGCGCTGGCGCTCTCCTCCGGAGAAACGCTGTCCGGCTTCCTGCATTCGGGTGCGAAGACCTTCCGGAAGGGAAGCCACCAACGGTTCTAGCCGTGCCAAAGCAACCGCGTCCCGTATTTCCGCTTCCGTGGCATCCGGCTGTCCAAGCCGGATGTTGTTTGCTAGCGTCGTATCGAACAAATGCGGACTCTGGTTCAACACCGAAATAACGGAAGATATCTCATCGCCAAACCGCACGGAATCCACTCCGCCTAAAGTCAGGCTGCCCCCTGAGGGTGCCAGCACACCCTGAATCAGCTGCAGCAGGGTGGATTTGCCAGCACCTGAACGCCCTATAATGGCTACCTTGGCCCCAGGAGGAATATCCAGGGATACATCCGTTAACGTAGCCCCTTCCCCATTCATACCGGATCGTTCCAGCCCGGATTTGCCGCCTGCCGCCTGATCATAACGGAAGCTGACGCCATCCGCCTTCACATGGACACCGCTGCTTATGACAGATTCGATCTCTCCCTTATTGAGCTGTTGACCCCGATTCCGTTTCCCTTCAGATGTTTCGGCGCTTTCTATCGCCTGAAGCCTTGCGACCGATTGGCCGTACTGCGGAATCCGCTCCACGGCTTCGGATACCGGCAGGAATGCGTCCATTAACGGGAACACAACCAGAACGCAAGCCGCGATCAGCGTAACATCGATCGAGCCGTCCGCATACTGCCTTCCTGACCAATACACCATCGATACCACCGTCACGGCAACCACGCATTGGCCGATAAAAGCCCGAAGACGCGACCAGCGCTTGAGAGAGCGATCGGTCCGGTCGACCTCCGCTTCATCCGCCTCATATCCGGTCAGGAATTCCGTCTGCCGGCCGCTGACATACCATTCATGAATGCCCAGTACCGCGTCGGTCAGCTTCTGGTAGAGGTTGCTTCGTGCCTGCTTCATTTCCCGGTTCTTCCGCTTGGTGAGCAGCAGGGAAACGAGCGGCAGTACCAGAATCAGCACGGCTACATACAGCGCGAGTAGAAGAGCAAATGCCGGATCAAACAGGCCGACGGCCAGAATGACCCCGGCGTATAACACAAGCGCAACAATCGATGGAAAGACCGTACGAATATAGACGTCCTGCAAATACTCGATATCATCGGAGAGCACGCCCAGCAGATCCCCGGTGCGGTACCGGGAGGATAAACGGAGGGCTTGCGGTTCCAGAATGCGGTACAGCCGCAGGCGCATCTGGGACAGGATGCGGAGAATCGTGTCATGCCCCACCAGGCGCTCCACGTAATGGATGACCGCGCGTCCGATGCCGAAGGTCCGAACCGCTACGGTCGGCACGTATACCATCAGGATATTTTCCGGCCTTAGGGCAGACTTGGAGATCAAATACCCGGATGTGAACATCAGCATCCCGGCGAACAGGATCGTGAGCACGCCAAGCATCACAATCAGCAGAAAGCGCCAGAAGTTTGCCGTTACGTAAGGCCGAAACCACGATTCCTGCTTCATTGTACTCCCTCCATCTGCGATGTAATCAACCCATAATAGACGCCTTGCCGAGCAATAAGCTCCTCATGGGTTCCCGTTTCCGCCACCCGACCCTGATGCAGAACGATGATGTAATCCATATCCTGCATCCAGTGCAGTCTGTGCGTCGCGAGGAATACCCACTTATCCTGAAAAAGGGAAAGCATCGTCTCCTTCAGCTCGTATTCCGTCTCGATATCCAAATGGGCCGTCGGCTCATCCAGCAGCAGAACCCGCCGGTCGCCGAGCAGCGCTCTGGCCAAGGCCACGCGCTGTGCCTGACCGCCGCTTAAAGTGCGTCCGCCGCCGCCGATCATCTCTGCGAGTCCGCCAGGCAAGCTCTTCACCAGATCCGACAGACCCGCCGCTTCTACCGCTGCTTCGACTTGCGCTGTTGATGCCTTCGGTGCATAGAAGCGCACATTATCCGCCAAGGTAGCACCGAATAAGTACGGCTGCTGTGGCATATAGGTGACCTCAGTCCGCCATGCCTGCCGGTTTCTGTCCTCCAGCTTCATGCCATTTAGCTCCATCACGCCGGAAGTAGGCGCCATGAATCCACCCAATAGCTCGATGAGCGTGGATTTGCCGGCCCCACTCTCCCCGACGATGCCGATTTTGCATTGACCCGGTATCTGGAAGCTGACATCCTCCAAGGAAGCCGGCCCCAACTCCTCGTGCCTGAGGCCGATTCCGGACAGCTCCAGCACGCTGTGGTGATCCCATTGGAATGGCGGCTGCGGTCTGAGGCTGGAATTAGAGAAATTATTTTGAATTTTAAATGTTAAGCCCGTTGAGGTCCGTTCCATCGTTCCTACCGCCGGGGTTTCAAGCGCTCCAGTTGGCTCGAATGGACCTGCTCCATTGACCGAACCCCCCGCAGCAACAGAACCCGAGATTCCACCCAAATGCCCTTTCCGGGCCTCTCGAATCATGGATTGCATCGCTTCTCCAGCCTGCTTGCCGTCCAGCGTGGCATGAAAGTCCGCCCCGACCATGCGCACCGGCAGGAAATACTCCGGTGCCAGGATCAGGATGAGCAGCGCGGGCAGCAGCTCCAGGCTGCCATTAATGAGGCGCAAGCCCAGGTTTACCGCAACAGATGCCACGGACAGCATCGTAAAGAAATCCAGTGCGAAGGACGACAGAAACGCCACGCGCAGCGTCCGCATGGTAGCTGCACGATATCCCTCGCTGACCTGCTGTATGCTCTCGCTGTGCTTACGGCTCTGTCCCAGAAACTTCAGGGTAGTGAGCCCTCTAAGTGAATCTACAAAATGATTGGACAGCATTCGGTAGGAATCCAGCTGCCGCTCGGTCTGCTTTCTCGCGGCAAGCCCCACGAGGATGAGAAATACGATCAGGATCGGCATGGTCACCAGCAGAATAATGCCCGATATCCGGTCCGTCATGAACACGTACAGCCATACCAGCGCCGGGGTAATGCCCGCCCCCATCATGCGCGGTATGGTCAGCTCCGCATATTTGCGGAACTTGCCGATGCCCTCCAGCACAAGCGTAACCACATTGCCCGTTCCTTCCGACCGGACAAAGGACGGCCCATTCCGAAACAGCTCATCCAGCAGCTGCTTCCTCAGGCTCGTGCCCGTCTCCTCGGCAAAGCGCTGCGCGATTCCTTGCTGCACGGCCGAGATGCCGTGGCGTGCCAGAAAGGCAAGGAGGAACAAGGCAATGGTCTCCCCCTGCTCCTGCAGCGTTGATCCCGCAAACAGGGCGGATACGGCTTCCGCCAGCCACTTGGCTTGCAGGAGGATGGCCATGCTCTGTGCCAGGGTACATACGGCGACAAGGAAGAATACCGTCTTGGCGCCTTTGTATCCCAGCAGATCTTTTCCCATCAGTACTCCAAATGCTCCTTCTCATGTACCCGTTTGTGGAAAACGAAGTAACTCCAAATTTGATAGCCCAATACGAAAGGCAGCAGCGTGACCGCCACAATCGTCATAACCTTGAGAGAATACGGTCCGGAGGCCGCATTATAAATAGTCAGGTCAAATGCGGAATTGATGGAGCTGACCATCACGCGCGGGAACAAGCCCACGAACACGGACGTTACCAGCAGGGCGATAACCGCCCCGGTCATCCCGAAAGCCCAGCCGTCCCGTTTGATGTTCATGAAATATCCGCCCAGCAGGAATGCGAGCAAAGCCAGCACCAGCAGCACGGTTAACGCCACTCCACGCTTCTCGAAGATATCGGTCATGAAATATGTCATTACCCCGAATGCAACGAACAGGGCCGCTACGGGAAGCAGGAGTCTCCGGGCCATACGGCGCGCCCGTTCCTGAAGATCCCCCATCGTGCGCAGTGTTGTGAACATCAAGCCATGCAGCAGGCAGAGCATCACCATCGTCAGTCCGCCAACCACAGTATAGCCATTCACAACATCAAACAATCCGGCATGCAGCTGCATCTCCTCGTTAATGGGGAGCCCCTGAATCAGGCAGGCAAAAACAACGCCGAACAGGAATGGCGGAAGCACGCTGCCGGTGAAGATCGCACCGTCCCACACCCGTTTCCAGCGAACATCACCCACCTTGCCGCGGAATTCAAAGGCCACCCCGCGTCCGATCAAGGCCAGCAGAAGAAAGACAAGTGGAATGTAGAAGCCGCTGAACAGCGTCGCATACCAGTTCGGGAAGGCGGCGAACATGGCGCCGCCCGCCGTCAGCAGCCAGACCTCGTTGGCGTCCCAGAACGGGCCGATCGAGTTGATCAGCACCCGGCGCTGGGTATCATTTTTGGCCAGCAGCTGCGTGGACATCCCGACCCCGAAGTCGAAGCCCTCCAAGAAGAAGAACCCTATAAACAAGACGGCAACGAGCACAAACCACAGTTCGTTAAGAGACAGCATTGTAGCCCTCCTTATTAAACGGATCGCTTGCGTGGTGGTCCTCTTCCTCCGCCGCATACGGTCCTTTCTTAATGACTTTGATAAATAGATACGCCATAACGGCTGCCAGCACCGCATAAATGGCAGTAAACATGATCAGCGAGAACAGGATCGAGCCTGCGCTGACGTTCGGTGAAACACTGTTCTCCGTGGTGATCAGTCCGAATACCGTCCAAGGCTGGCGTCCGATCTCCGTCATGATCCATCCCGACGTATTGGCGATGAACGGCAGCGAAATGCCCAGCAGCATCAATCTGAGGAACCATTTGCCGGCCTTCTCGACCTTTTTGCGCAGCATCAGCCACGCTCCGTACAATCCCAGCAGAATCATGACGCTGCCAGCGGCCACCATAATCCGGAAGCTCCAGAATGTTGTGCGCACGGGAGGGATATAATCTCCGGGACCATATTGCTGTTCGTACTGCGCCTGCAGCTCCTTCATCCCGATGACTTCACCGGAAAACTTGCTGTAGGACAAAAAGCTGAGCAAATACGGGATTTTAAACTCCATCGTGTTCTCCTGCTTATCCGGATCGATGGCCGCAATGACCGTCCAAGGCGCAGGATCATCGCTCGTTTCCCACAGGCTCTCCGCAGCGGCCATCTTCATCGGCTGCGTATCCACCAGATACTGCGCCTGCTGGTGACCGAATACCGCAACCAGAATGGAGGTGATGAGGCCAATCACGATGGCGATGTGAAATGATTTCTTAAAGAAATCCAAATCCTGCTTCTTCATCAGCTTGTAGGCACTCACACCTGCAACGAGGAACGCCCCGGTTGCCAGTGCCCCGAAGATCGTGTGCGGGAACTCCACCAACAGCTGACCGTTCGTAATCAGTGCAAAGAAATCATTCATCTCCGCCCGCCCATTATTCATCTCGAATCCGACGGGACGCTGCATGAACGAATTCGCTGCCAGAATCCAGAATGCGGACATCAGGGTCCCAAACGATACCAGCCAGATACTGAGCAGATGGACCTTCTTTGATAAACGGTCCCAACCGAATATCCACAGTCCGATAAACGTCGACTCTAGGAAAAACGCCAGCAATGCTTCAATGGCAAGCGGTGCGCCAAATACGTCCCCGACAAACCTTGAGTAATCCGACCAGTTCATGCCGAACTGGAATTCCTGCAGAATCCCTGTCACAACCCCGACCGCAAAGTTAATCAGGAACAGCTTTCCCCAGAACTTCGCCATTTTCTTGTAGACTTCCTGGCCTTTAACAACATACATCGTCTCCATGATGGCAATCAGAAACGCCAACCCGATGGACAACGGTACGAAAATAAAGTGAAAAATGGTTGTCGATGCGAATTGAATTCGCGCCAGCATAACCGGATCCATATCAGATACCCCTTCCTTTAGCTCACGTGATCACTTCAAATTTGATTCTTTTTGTATTGTCGCAGACCACGCCCTAAAGGATTGTGATAAACATCACAATATCAGGACTGAAACTGGAGCAAAAAGTTATAAATTTGTGACGAAAATCACTAAGTGAATTGCGATTTTGTGCACATCGAGGAAAATGGAAAGGACTCGCTGCCTCTGCTCGCGATTTAAAAGCCTGTATTTACAATATAAAAAGCAAGCTGACATGAAGGCCAGCCTGCTTCGGTGTATCTGCGCCCTTATTGAACCGCGCCAATCTCGGTCTCGATGAGCTTGAATTCCGTTACGTCCGCGATCCCGCGGTTGGTTATGCGGATTTCCGGAATCACCGGCAGCGCAATGAGCGAGAAGGTCATGAACGGGGCATGAATGTAGCATCCGAGCTCCTTCCAAGCTTCCTCCAAGGCAGCGACCTCCTCCGCTACGATCTCAACCGGACGGTCCGCCAGCAAACCGGCAATCGGCATCGCCACCTTCGCCAGCACCTTGCCGTCCCGTACTACGATCATGCCGCCACCGCACGCCGCCAGCTCATTCGCCGCGAGTGCCATATCTTCGGCATTCGTGCCCATCACCAGCAGATTGTGGCTGTCATGCGCTACCGTGGATGCAACTGCGCCGGACTTCAGTCCGAAGCCGCTCGCAAAACCGAGTGAGATTTGCCCCGTCGTGCCGTGGCGCTCAATGCATGCCAGCTGAACCACGTCCTGATCCAGGTCTGGCTGGATGACGCCCTGCTCCACGGAGAGCACCGCTGTCATTTTAGCGGTACGGGCGCTGTTCTCGATGACGCGCACCACGTTCACTTCCGTGCGAGTTGCATCGAATTTGTTGCGCAGCAGAAAGTCATCCGCAGTAAGCGAACGCTGCAGTTTGACCGAGTTAAAGGCTTTTTCCGGGTATTGATATACAGGGAACGCCTTCACGAGTCGGCCGTTCTCTGCAACCACTTCGCCATCCGTGATCACAACGGAAGGGACCATGCTCAACAGATCATCAATCAGCAATATATCCGCCGTTTTGCCAGGTGAAATGCTGCCAAGCTCCATGTCCATCCCGAAATAACGAGCCACGTTGATCGTTCCCAGCTGGATCGCCGTAACCGGGTCCACGCCCTCTTCCATAGCGCGGCGGACCACATGGTTCATATGTCCGAGTCTCAACAGCGTCTGCGGATACACATCATCCGTAACCAGAGAAATATTGTCTGTGCGCACCTTATCTTCCGTTATGACCTTAACAACTTCCTTCACATCCTGCCAAGCCGAACCCTCGCGGATCATCAGGTGCATGCCGAGGCGAACCTTCTCCAAAGCCTGCTCCCGGGTTACCGTCTCATGGTCGGAGCTTACGCCGGTTGCCATATATGCCTGCAGCATCCGGTCGTCCTCTGCCGGAAAATGCCCGGTCACCGTCTTGCCTGCACGCAGCGTGGCTTCGATCTCCCCGCTCATGGTCGGATCGCCATACACGACGCCCGGGAAATTCATCACTTCGCCAAGCCCGGCAACACCGGGCCATGTCAGCCCTTCCTCAATGTCGGCTACGCCCAGCTGCGCCCCGGCATCCTCCAGATCGAAGGTTGACGGCACACACGAAGGTATGGTGGTGAACACCTTCATCGGCAGCTGCTGCCCTTCTTCGTGCATCCAGCGCACGCCCTCCATGCCGAATACGTTGGCAATCTCATGGGGATCCATATATACCCCTGTCGTTCCGCTAACGATAGCCGCCTTGGCAAACTCGGTCACGGTGAGCATCGTGCTCTCCACATGCATATGGCCGTCGAGCAGGCCCGGCGAGATATATCGGCCATTCGCTTCGATGACCCGAGTCCCCTCCCCGATCGTGTGATCCGCGTTGCCGATATAAGCAATGCGCCCGGAGGCCATGGCCACGTCCACTCGCTCCTGAAGCTCGCCTGTAAACACATTTACCAGCGTACCGCTCTTGATGACCAGATCGGCTGGCTCCTGTCCTAAGGCAACCTTCCCCAGCTGCCGGCTGACCTCGTATCGTTTCTGTCTCTGGATTGAACTCATGATGATTGCACGCTCCCCTTTTTTAAAATGAACGGTAAGAATACAAAATCGATCCGCTGTATAACACGCCAAACACCCCGGGCAGCGTATCTGCCCGGGGTGCCTGTACTTATATCCATAGAGGAAGAGAAGTCCCGTGCATCAGCAATTGGTATGCTATCTAGTCTGCACATCACCTCATCCGTTAAAACCTGCCGGATTCCAATCCAGATGATTTTCCAGCCCGGCTTCCATAATTGCGGAGCTTTAGCTGGGGTGGTGGGATTCTCAACCTTCATGTAGTCAAGTCATTTACGGTAACCTGGTAGAAACGCCTGGGCCCTATTCCCCGGCATATACATCAAGATTTGATTTTGAAAAAACGTACCTTTCCATTCTTTTCGTTTCATTTGTTGTATGAATTATAATCCTCCTGCCCGAGAAGTCAAGCCATTGGAAGGAACTGTACATCACACAATCTGCCAGCTTTAGGCCAATTTCCGTCCCATTCTGTGTACACGCTCAAGCCATTGCTTTCTTGCCACTTCAGGCATTTTGCGAAGCTGCGTAATGTTCGTGGCACGCACACTGCCTACGCCGCAAAACTTCAGAATGGAATGTTTCATCATTTGATGCCCCGGCTGGCCGAGATAGAAACGGTAGTAGACGTACGGCGAATCCATCGTGACGATCAGACGGGCCGTTTTCCCTTTGAGCAGCTGCTCCGGCAAGGGCGAGTTCTTGCGGTATTTAAAGGCAAAGCCCGGCAGAAACACCCGGTCGATGAACCCTTTGAGCAGCGCCGGCATGCCTCCCCACCAATTCGGGTACACAAATACCAGGTGATCCGCCCAAGAGATCAGTTCCTGCGCTTTTTGCAGATCCGGCTCCAGCGGTTGTTTACCCTTATAGCCGCCGGAGAGATTCAGGTCAAACTCCAGCTCCGCAAGCACCAGCTCCCGCACCTCCGCCCCGGATTCGGCCGCCCCCCTCGCATAGACCTCGGCCAGCTGGCTGCCATAGCAGTTCGCAATGGGATTGCCTTGAATAATTAAAACCTTTTTCATATGTTTCTTCCCCCTCATTATTTGGTTAACAAACACTAACCTAATGGTAAAAGAAAAGGTCACGCCGGACCTTTCCCCAAACCTGTTAATGCCAATAAATGCGCCGTCACTTCAGATGCCAGCGGCGACAAAGGTTCCTCCAGCTCCCCTTGCATCGTTGCGATCGCCAGCTGGTTGAATGCACCGATGATCAACACGGCGGTTAACCGCGTATTCTGCGGCGGAATATCCCGCTGCAAGACCGCTTGCTCAAGCAGATCATGCAAGGCGTCCAGCGGCTGGCGTCCTCTGCTCTTGAGCACCTCCGTAAACAGCTCGTGATGCTGGGACAAGAGCAGCAAGCCGTATTTATCCTCGTCATACGAAGCCAGCACCCGGGTGACGAGCGCCGACAGCCGCTCTGTAAACAAGCCGGGGCGGGACGCATAATCATCCACCAGATGCGTATAGCTGCTGCAGTATTCCTCGAACGCTTCCGCAGCCACGGCATCCTTATTCGTAAAATGCTTATAGATCGCCGCATCCGTTACACCCGCCGCCGCGCCGATCTCCTTCACCGATACGCCGTCCACGCCCTTCTCGGCGAAGAGCTTCATGGCAGCCTGCAAAATATCCTTCTTCTTGCTATCGAAATGTGGTTTCTTTTTCATGCTCATATCATAAGTGAACACTAACCAAATTGCAATAATCAACACAAAAAAGAGGCTCCTCCTTGCCCGGAGTGCCTCTCCATTCATATTTCTTCGCTTCCCGCCGCTTAAAACGCACGCTCAACCTTTTTTAACCATGAGCTCAATCTCATGCCTATGCTAAACTCCGGCTTCGACAGGCGCCGCCTTTACCTTTTTGCCGTACAGCAGCATAAGCGGGATGCTGATCACAAATGCCCCGGCAACTAGCAGGAAGGGAATTCTCGGATCAATGCCATACGCCCAGCCGCCAATGATGCCGGATGGCGAAATGACAATAAGGATGAGCACCTGGAGCAGCGCAAATATTTTGGCGCGGTTCTCATCGTCTATGGCGTTGGCCACCGCAGTCTCCAAGTATGGGTACGTCATCATGGTGCCGATTGCGGCAATGACGGTGCTCAAGCTCAGCACCAGAAGATCCCCTTGCGGCGCAAACACCAGTATGACATTGGACAATACCGATATAACAAACCCCCATACCATCGTCCGGTGCACATGCTGCTCCCCGATCCGGGGCATGATCCACCGCATGAATATCAGCATAATAACGGAGGAGAATGCCGGAAAGACCGAGATCAGGCCGCTGCCCAAATGCAAATATTCCACCATGAAAATGGAGACATAGGTCGTCTTCACCGTCATCTGAAAATTAAATAATATATACACGCCGAAGATCATCAGCAGCAGCGGATTTCCGAGCATGCTCTTCATCACTGAAGCATAGTCGGACATCCCTTCCCGCAGGCTCATTGCCTTCGTTTCTTTCATCTTGCGGTAACCGATATCCGTCTCCCTTGTCGCATAGTGGCGCCCGATGAACTGGATCGTCATCAGGATACAAGCCAGCACGAACATGATGCGCACCCCGGGCACAAGCGTAAAATGATACACCAGCAGCCCGCCGATCGGTGCAAACAAGCCGCCGACGACGCTAATCAGCTGCAGCAGCGTAAAGACATAGGTCCGCTCCTTCGGCGCGGTGTCCTCCACCAGCAGACAGTAAAAGGCGGTATGCGGCACCTTCTGAAAGCCGTTGATGACCGCCGCGATCACAAAAAACCAGAAGTTCTGCGAGACCGCCCAGAGCAGTGTAGCCACGGTCCAGCTTAGTACGTCGAAGTACAGCAAAGCCTTTTTTCTGCCTAAACGGTCCGTTAAATACCCGCTGAGAAACGAAGAAAGCACCTGCACAAGCAAACCGATGGAGGTAATCCAGCCGATTCCCGTCTCGGTTACCCCAAGTTGGTACATGTAGATCGAGGTGTACGTCGTGAACATGCTGTAAGGAATAAGAAACAGCGGCTCGTAGACGAGACAGCCCCGCGCATTGCCAGTCAATTGCCGAAACGAAGTAGAACCCATAATATCCTCCGGACCTGAAATGTAGTCGTTGCTTAGCCATTATAGCGCAACCGGGCCTGCAGCAGGATAGGAATGTTGAAGGATTTTTGAGGCGATTCGGGAAATGCCGATCCAATCAGCAAGGTTACTCCTTGCCGCGCTCAGCAGCCCCCTCACCTTCTTGTAAGGCAGCCTCAGGCAATAGCACGGTGATGGTGGTTCCTCGACCTACTTCAGACCACACATTTACCCGGCCCCGATGTGCTTCGACAATCGCCTTGGCGATGCTCATCCCGAGTCCCGAGCCGTCCATGCTCTCTTCGGTATTCGTTCCCCTGTAGTAACGCTCGAACAGATTGCAGCGGGTCTCTTCGTCCATCCCCACGCCTTGATCCGCAACCACGATCGCCGCACCGCCCGGACGTCTCTCCACCCGGACCTCAACGTTTACCCCATCCGGATTATGCTTCACGGCATTCGTGATCAGGTTATCCATCAACCGCTGCAGCCACTTGGCATTGCCGTCGACGAGCAGCGCCTCTTCGCCGCCGATATAGTTGAAATTCGCATCCAGCGTAGCATCATTGACGTATTTCAGCACGCAGCGGCGCACCAGCTCATTCAGGTCAAGCCGGGTCAGCTCCTGCGGGCGGATCTCGCTTCTCAGACGGAAGACGAGCGAGAAATCATTGATCAGCTCCAGCATGTAGTCCCCTTTTTCCCGAATCACCGTTCCCATCTCCCGCAGTTCCTCCTGACTCCAATCCTGCGGTGCATTCTCAAGCATATAGCCGTAACCCTGGATGGAGGACAACGGAGTACGCAAATCATGCGATATCCCGGACATCCATTCTTCCCGGTTACGATCGAGCCGCTCCCGTTCCCTCTCGGTCTCGGCAAGCTGCTCCGCCATCTTGTAAAACGAATGAATCACTTCCTTGTACAGCTTGAAGCGCGTGCGCAGCTTTCCGTTCTTACGGAATACCCGCTTCCGGTCCTTCGGCGTCAGCACTTCCTCGTAAGCTCCGCTCCCCATCCGCTCAAACCACCCGGTAAACAGCAGCAGCGGCCGGCTGTACCGATATCCATGCCATATGGCGACCCCTAGCGACAGCACAAGCACGCAGACCATCGTCCATAACGCCACGCGGATCAGCTCGTTCATCATCGGTCTTTTTTCCAGCGCCCCATCCTGCGGCGTATGATATACCCAGGTGTTGCCGCTGTCCGTATCGCGATAAACCGCGATATGCGTGGAATACGTGCCCGGCTGCTCCTGCATCGTAATGATCTCCAGCGGGTGGTAGCTTACCTTATTGTCTGAATCTGTTCCAATCGCTTGGACAACGCGGCCCTCCCGGTCAATGACATGCAAATAACCGCCTAGACCGGCTAATTCGCGTTCGAGCTTCGCTTCATCCTCCGGCCTCACCTTGCCGCCGTTCTGATATTGGGCATACCATTCCCGAAGACGGTCCGAACCCTCATCGATACGTCCGATCAGATACAGCAGCGGTTCTTCATAGGTCAGATCCATCTGCCAA
Source organism: Paenibacillus sp. Dod16 (assembly GCF_049893405.1). Lineage (NCBI taxonomy): Bacteria > Bacillati > Bacillota > Bacilli > Caryophanales > Paenibacillaceae > Paenibacillus > Paenibacillus sp. Dod16. The sequence goes on along the minus strand of NZ_JBNDYG010000001.1, from coordinate 43,756 downwards.
TCCATCGTGTACTCGCCGAGACGGCGCTCCTCCTTGATCTCGAGCAAGGTGCTTACCGAGTACTCCGACGGAACATCCGGAGCCGTATTGGTGGAAAGAATCACGTTTCCGTCCATATCCACCACTTGCAGCCACATATCCTTCTCTTGAAGCAGGAGCTTCCACTGTTCCTGCAGCAGGACCTCCCCATTCTCCGTCACCGTCTCGGTCACGATGCTGTTCAGGACACCTGTCGGAAAGTTCCGTTTGATCTCATCCTCGCTGATATGTTTGATCAGGAAGAATAAGAGCACGATCAGGAAGCAAAACATAAACGCCGAGAACGCAATCAATTGGTACGTAAAATGAAAGGCCAGCCTTCTGCGCAGTCTCATCGGGCTTTCTCCTTAACCAGCTTGTAGCCGAGCCCCCGGACCGTCAACAAATATTGCGGGTTGCTCGGATCCTCCTCGATGCGTTCACGGATGCGGCGGATATGTACCATGACGGTGTTGTCCTCGCCCATGCCGTCGATGCCCCACACGGCTTCGTACAGCTGAGACTTGGAGAATACGACCCCCGGATGCTTGCAAAAATAAAGCAGCAGCTGAAAGACCTGCGCCGGACAAGGCACAGGCTCTCCCAGCACCGTAAGCTCCCCGGCGGATTCATCGACCTTAAACCGGCCGAAATCCCATGCACGCTGGATCACCGGCTGCTCGGCCGACACGGTGGCCCCGATGCCGCCACGGCGCAGACGCGCCTTGATCCTTGCGGCAATCTCCAGCGGATTAAAGGGCTTGGTGACATAATCGTCCCCGCCCATCGCAAAACCGGTCAGCACATCCAGATCCGACGCTTTGGCCGTCAGAAACAGAATGTGCGGACTGCCATAGGAGCGGATCTGCGGACAGAGATCAAATCCCGTGCCGTCCGGCAGCATGACATCGAGCAGCACGATATCCGCTCCATGTGCAGCGATTTCGCTAAGCGCTTCCTTACAGCTGGAAGCCGTATATATGCGGTTAAAGCCTTCCTTGCGCAGCACCATCTGCAGCATTTTCACAATGGAAGGTTCGTCATCTACAATTAAAATTCGTGTTTGATCCATTTTATCCTCACCCGACATTTATGCTAGCACAACAACCTTAACAGGAGTTAAACAAATGCGGGAAGAGTTAAGAAAAAGTTAGGTTGCCGTTTCCGAGTTATTTCATTTCGAGCTTTATACTTGGTGTCAGAGGTGATTGACATGAATTCAAATAAACGTTCCACGGCCGTGGATGCGATTCGCGGCTTGAGCTTGCTCGGCATCCTGATGGCCAATATGCTTATTTTTCAATACGGCATGTTCGGCAAAGACGAGCTGCATTTCTTCCAGCCATCCACGCTGGATCTGATCAGCCATGACATGCTGAAAGTATTCGTAGAGGGCAGCTTCATGCCGATCTTCACGTTCCTGTTCGGTTACAGCATGATCAAGATGCGGGAAAGCCTGATCGGCAAAGGGCTCAAATACGGACGCAGCTTTTTCCGCAGGTCCGTGCTGCTGATCGTTCTCGGTTTGCTCCATTCGACCTTCATCTGGGAAGGCGATATTCTGCTGTTTTACGGAGCGATCGGACTCTTCCTGGTGCTGTTTGTGAAACGGAAGGCCAAAACAATCCTGATCTGGGGGATCCTCTTACTGGCGCTGATGTCCCTCCTCGGATATGGCTCCATGGAGCCTACGGCAGGTGAAGCCGAGCGTATGGAGAATTATGTGAAGCAGTCTATTGAGGTGTACGGCAATGGCACGTACCGAGAGATTCTGAACTTTCGTTCAACTGAGGAAATGCCCATCGACCTTCCGGATTGGTTGATGCTGCTGGTCATTCTGATTGCTCCGCTGATGAGCGCGCCAATGTTCCTGTTTGGTATGGTCGCCGCCAAACGCGGGCGCTTCCTTCATCCCTCCATGGAGATCAAGCTGTATCTAAGATGGTCTCTGCTCATACCGGTCGGGCTTGGACTAAAGACAGCAGGGGTTATGCTCGGATCCACCCACGGCTGGAGCGGCGTACTTACGATGCTTGGCGGACCTCTGCTCGCGCTGGGTTATATACATCTGTTCGCTTCCCTATATGCCTTCTCTTCTAAACAATCGGTCATCATCCGGGCGTTTGAAGCGGTTGGACGGATGTCGCTAACCAACTATCTAACGCAAAGCGTTGTGTGCGTACTGATATTCTACGGATTCGGATTGGGCCTGTTCGGCAAGCTCGGCGTTCTGCAAGGAGCGCTGCTAGCGATCCTCGTCTATGCCGTACTAGCAACGGCCAGCCTGCTCTGGTTGAAGCGGTTCCGCAGCGGACCCGTTGAACGGCTGCTGCGCATCGGCACCTATTGGTCATGGAGCGGCAGGGCGAAACCCAAAGTCATGACGCCGGCTGCAGCCGTACCTGCGGCAGAGTTTCCGGCAGAAGGTCCTCCGGTGACTTAATTAATTAAGCCGCAGCTTTGGCTTAAAGCCGGGGAGCCCCAGCTACGAGGCTCTTGTGGCTCTTGTGGCTCTTGTGGCTCCCTAGCTCCCAAGATGAAATCGGCCCTTCCGTTCAGGTATAATGGACATACAGGCAAGGGCTAGACATTTTTGGAATTTATCCGGTCATCATCGAAGGAGGAATCTTGCATGCTGGTTGTTACAAACTCGATTAAGGTTAAACCGGGCTTCGGACAAGAAATTGCGCAGCGATTCGCTGAAGCGAAGGGTGTCCAGGAGATTGAGGGATTCGTGCGGATGGAAGTATGGCACGAAGCCAAAGAAGGCGCAGAGGCAGAGGAACTGAAGGTCTCTACGGTATGGGAAGACGAGGAAGCGTTCAAACGCTGGACTTCCAGTGAATCGTTCAGGCAATCCCACGGTCAGGGCCGCAACGAGAATATTTTGGGCGCTTCCTTAAACAAATATGAGCTGTTGATCAGTCATAAGAAGTAATATGGAACGGGTTTTCACCCTAAATACCCCGCCCGGGCGTTTGCCTGTGGCAGGGTATTTTTTTGCCGTGGTATGATAATGCCTTCTCCCTTCATTCCGTTCACGATCCCTGTGAAACCAATAGGACATGCCTCAAGGCCCCTGATCGTTTATCGTGTATCCCGGCAGCAATTCAGGGTTGTGGGATCGACCCAGCTCGACCATGTACTTGTTCAGATCGTTCAACTCGGGACCCGCCAGCACATACGATTGTCCATCCACCTCGAACTCGTTCGCCACGCGGACCTCCTGCTCGCCCTGCACAACGTCCATAAAGAACAGAAATCCCGGTTTCTCGTTATCCGTGATCCGCTTGGCTTGAAGATTGTCCACTCGCTCCATAACCGGTTCTATGTCCTGCTTCTGATCCAGCACCATCCGTGTGCCATCCCCATAAACCACATGAATGGCCTTCACCTTCGCTGCATCCAGCTTCATCAGTTTCTTGACGGAGTACAAGCTCATGTCTGCAGACCCCGCATCCTCGTCAAATCCGCTGCAGCCGACCATGCCCAGAACAACGATAATTCCAACCATCATGATGAACGCGAGCTTACTGGACAACCCTTCATCCCCCCAAACGAAAATCTCACCATCTGTATCCATTCCAAAGTGACCAAATATGATCAGGGCGAAATGGTTATATTAAGCACGATCAGGCAAAGCCATACATTCTGAGCAAAAGGAGCTTACGTCATATGGAAAGCACGCACGATTTTGTGGAAAAAATGAACGAGAATGCGGAGAAGGCCCGTCGCAACAAGGAAAATCACGGCAAAGGAACGCCAAGCGATAAGCTGCCGACCAAGCAGCACGGCACCAAGAAGTAATGACGCATACCGCGATCCTCACAGGATCGCGGTATGATATCAGCAACGGTTCGAACACCGGTTATCCGTGCTTCCTATTACATATGATTTACAGTCCGTCGGATGCCTGCTTCAACAAGGATCCGAGCGCATCATAATCGACATGCTGCCCGGACGAAATTTTGATGGTCTTTCGCTCAGGCGGTCCTTCAAACGACGCTTCAGGCCAATCCAGGCCATCCGCATTGAAAATCGTAAAGCTTACGGCGCTCTTCGCGACGCTGATCACGGCTGCATATTTTCCGTTTTTCAGAAAATGGGGCTTTTTGTATTGAAGCCGTTCCGAAACGTCCGGGATCGTGCCGTGCACAAGCTCCCGAAGCCGCTCGCTGACCTCCACCTTCCAGGTATCACTAATGGCTGCAATGTAATCAGTAACTTCTTGATTCATATTATTGGCTCCCTCTGTATCGTAGTATGGTATTTTTTCAACTCAGCCCTGATGAACCATCTGCCAAGTCATGCCGAACCGGTCCACCACTTCACCGTAGTAGGCTCCCCAAGGCTGCAGAGCAAAAGGATACTTCTCAGTACCCCCATCGCTGAGATGGCGATAGGCAGCCCGGGCGTCTTCCTCGTTATCGAACGTGATGGCCAGACCCATGCTCGTGCTCTTGCCAGTTTCCTGAAACGCATCGGTGAGGATCAGCTTGTTGCCGCAGGCCAGCGTTAACGACATGTGCATCACCTTATCCTGATGGACTTCCGGTATGCCCGGCATGTCCTTGAAGGTAGTCAGCAAATCGATCTCTCCACCCAGCGCTTGCATGTAAAAATTCGCCTGACCTCTTGCATCCTCCGAAATAATAAAAGGTACCATTTGTGCTTGCATGTTCATCTTCCTCTCGGTTTTTTTGTTTTATATCTAAATGACGAACGAGGTTTTATGTAATCGACACATCTTCATATTTTTTTAAAAAGTTTTTTTAAAAAGTTTCTTTAGTTTGTCTTAGGACTCCGCTGACAGGCATTCTGCCGCACGGTCAAGCAGCAAAGCACGTTCCCTCAGGTTATCCGTTAGCGATGCGGCCAGCTTGAACTCCGCGCAGGCTTCGTCCAGGCGTCCCAGCTTGAAGAGCAGGTCTCCCCTTACGCTCGGGAGGAGATGGTATCCCTTCAAGGCCGGCTCGCCACGTAAAACATCCACGATCTCAAGCCCGATCTCCGGACCGAAAGCCATGGAGAGGGCCACGGCCCGGTTCAATTCCACGATGGGCGAAGGAGAAACCTGGGCCAAGGCCTCATATAACGCGGAGATGCGAATCCAATCGGTCTCTGCTGCAGTGGGCGCTCCGGCATGACAAGCGGAGATGGCAGCTTGTATGGCGTAAGGTCCCGTCATTCCGCCCAACCGCTCGATCCGTTCCAGAGCGGCAAAACCGCGCCGAATCAATAAATAATCCCACAACGCCCGATTCTGATCCATGAGAAGGACAGGCTCCCCCTCCGCATTGACCCGGGACTTGAACCTAGAGGATTGAAATTCCATTAACGCAACCAACCCATGCACCTCGGCCTCCGTCGGCGCGATCTCTGCCAGCACCCGCCCGATCCGAAGCGCTTCCTGGCACAGCAGCGGACGAATCCACTGGCTGCCCGAGGACGCTGCGTACCCCTCGTTAAACATGAGGTAGATGACCTCAAGAACCGATGACAACCGCGGTTTAAGCTCTGCTCCTTGAGGAATCTCGAATGCCACCCGGGTCGCCGACAGCGTCCGTTTGGCACGAACGATTCGCTGCGCGATCGTTGGTTCAGGCACAAGATAGGCGTGAGCAATCTCCGCTGTCGTTAATCCGCCGAGCAAACGCAGCGTCAGAGCTACGCGCGCCTCAGGGGAAAGAACCGGATGGCAGGTCATGAAGATCAGCCGCAGAAGATCATCGTTCACTTCCCCCGCCTCCGGTACCTCCATATCCGAATCCATCCGGGAATCTATTTCGCGTCCGAGCAGCTCATACTTCTGATCGCGCACCTTATTCCGGCGCAGCAGATCCAGCGCTTTGCGCTTCGCAGCGGTCATGAGCCATCCACCGGGATTATCCGGTATTCCGTTTATCGGCCAGTGTTCCAGCGCAGCGATTAGCGCATCCTGAGCAAGATCCTCGGCGATCCCGACGTCACGAACCATTCGAGTCAGGTAGGCAATGATTTTGGAGGATTCGATTCTCCAGATGGCATCGATCGTACGATGGGTATCTGCAGCTGACATTATGGATTCTGCCTTTGAATGTGTTCACGCATTTCGTATTGTTTAGCCTGCGCCTCCGGATCCTGCGTCAGCTCTGTCGGTTCAAAGACCTGGCGGAGCTCGATCTGGCCCCCACCGAAGCCGTGCGGATCCGGCATGCGTTTAGCCCATTCGATCGCCTCTTCCCTCGTCTTTACTTCGATCAAGGTATACCCCGCGATCAGTTCCTTCGCTTCCGTAAAGGGACCATCGGTAATTTTCGGCTTCCCCCCCGGCTCTGGATAAGATATCCGAATGGCGCCCGAGCTTGGATGGAGCCCGTCGGCAGCAAGGAGCACGCCCGCTCTGGCCAGCTCCATGTTGTACCTCATCATGGCATCCAATTGCTCTGCGCTTGGCAGCACGCCTGCCTCGGAATCCTCGGTTGCCTTAACAATCATCATAAATCTCATTCTTATTCCCTCCTGGTTATCAAGATTAAACTTAAAATTTTCGTTCTATGCTAAACCAACGAATAGAGAATCCCCTAATCGACAAAGGCGTCAACATTTTTAAAAAAATAATAGGTTACAACCCATTTCGTTACTGGGCCGTGTATTCCTGTTAAAAAATTCGGCTCCATGAAAAAAAAGACCAATCAAGGCAAAACGCTTGATTGGTCCATGGAGAAGGCGATGATCCTGATCCAAACCAGTTCCTATGGCAGACTGTTTATCCCATGGACTTGGCTCGCTCTCGATATGTTTTATTCTTCGCCCGATTGCCGCAGGCTTTCGATCGAGCACCATTTTCCCGTTCCCGGCCGCGAGCGGTATAATTTTATGAATATTATGACAGGAGATCGCCGCATCGGCACCGAATTGATTAGCTACCATTTTTAAGGAATGCGGTGATCTTTTATGGATACTAACATTCCGAACCGGATCCATATTATCGGCTCCGTCGGAAGCGGTAAAACGACACTCGCCAGGACCCTGTCCACCCTGTTCCACATTCCTTATTACGAGCTCGACAATGTGGTGTGGGAGCGAGCCGAGCCGAACGATATTCGGAGGAGTGAAGCAGACAGGGATGCGATGTTACTAAGTATCGTCAACAAGAAATGCTGGATCATCGAAGGCGCTCACCTCAAATGGGTCAGCCCCAGCTTCTGCCGTGCAGAGCTTATCGTATTCCTGAACCCCTCCTACTCAACAATAACCTACCGAATCATCACAAGGTTCATCAAGCAGCGACTGCGACTTGAACAGGCCCACTACACCCCCACCTGGGACATGTTCAAAAAAATGTTCGAATGGAGCGCAGCTTATCAGCGGGAAGGCAAATATCAGATTCAGGATACGCTCGAAGATTATCCCGGCAATGTCGTCGTCGTAAAAGATCTCAAACAGCTTGAACAACGGCTCGAACAGTGGAGGTCGCCCATAGAACAGCAAGAAAGGACCTCTGGTTAACCAAAGGTCCTTCTCACTTAGAAAATATCCATGCTCAAATACCGCTCTCCCGTATCCGGGGCAATGCAGACAACCCGCTTCCCTTCCCCCAGCCCCTTCGCTACGCGAAGAGCAGCGAATACCGATGCACCGGAGGACGGTCCTACCAGAATGCCTTCCCTGCGAGCCAAGTCCCGCACCGTTTGCAACGCATCCTCGTCGGCGATCTGGATGATCTCATCATATACGCCCGTATTCAGAATCTTCGGTACAAAGCCCGGGCTCGTGCCCACCAGCTTGTGCGGTCCAGGCTGTCCGCCGGAGAGCACGGGGGAGCCCTTCGGCTCGACTACCGCAATGTGCAGGTTCGGCAATGACTTCCTCAACTCTTCCCCGGTTCCGGTTACGGTACCACCCGTTCCCGCCGTCGCCACGAAGGCGTCAAGCCGACCTTCCATCTGCTCCAATATTTCCGGCGCCGTAGTCACCCGGTGAATGTCCGGGTTGGCCGCATTCTCGAACTGCTGCGGAATGAAGCTTCCGGGAATCTGCTCCTTGAGCTCCAGCGCCTTGGCAATCGAACCCGGCATGCGTTCGCTGCTCGGTGTCAGCACGACTTCCGCGCCGTACGCCTTCAATATATTGATCCGTTCCTTGGACATATTGTCCGGCATAATCAGGATAGCCCGGTAACCCTTGGCGGCCGCAATCATCGCCAGGCCAATGCCGGTATTCCCGCTTGTTGGCTCAATAATGGTACCGCCCGGCTGGAGGAGTCCTTGTTCCTCGGCGGTATGAATCAGGTTGTACGCCGCGCGGTCCTTCACGCTGCCGGAAGGATTGAATCTCTCAAGCTTTACATAGACATCGGCAGCGCTTGGAGGCACTAGGCGCTGAAGTTTCACCATGGGCGTCTGACCGATCATATCCACCACACTGTTATAAATCTTCACGATGTTGAAACTCTCCTTTATATATGAAGTGAAATCATTCTCCACCAAACCGAATTTCTATAAAGACAATAAGCTTACTCGGATTATAACAAAAACGTCATTCGACGTACATTCTCAGATGACAGACCGCTCTTAGAGGAAGTTTTTCTTGCGATATCAGGAAGTTACATGCTTCGAAGTTTATACTTTCTGGTATCTTAACAAAAACGTCGATCGACGTACATGCCCAGATGACAGACCGCGTTTAGAGGAAGTTTTTCTTGCGATATCAGGAAGCTACAAGCTTCGAAGTTTATGCTTTCTGATATCTTAACAAAAACGTCATTCGACGTACATTCTCAGACGACGGACCGCGTTTAGAGGAAGTTTTTCTTGCGATATCAGGAAGCTACAAGCTTGAAAGTTTATGCTTTCTGGTATCTTAACAAAAACGTCATTCGACGTACATTCCCGGATGACGGACCGCGTTTAGAGGAAGTTTTTCTTGCGATATCAGGAAGCTACAAGCTTGAAAGTTTATACTTTCTGGTATCTTAACAAAAACGTCATTCGACGTACATTCCTAGATGACAGACCGCGTTTAGAGGAAGTTTTTCTTGCGATATCAGGAAGCTACAAGCTTCGAAGTTATACTTTCTGGTATCTTAACAAAAACGTCGATCGACGTACATTCTCAGATGACAGACCGCGTTTAGTTGATGTATTTCGCGCGGGCCAGGCTCGCCGCTTCCGTATGAATTTATGGTATGCTATCCAAAGAAAATAACGATCGGGCTCCCTCTCGGAAGACAAATTTCTTCCATGGTCTTGTGCACGATCCGCATGTTAGAGGAGGCGCAAGAAAGCGTGAATATTCCGCTGTCACTACCTGAAGATCAACCCGTTCTGCTGCTCGACCGGACCCATGATTTAGCGCACCAGGACGTACTGTACCATTTTGCGCTGGACGAGCTCCTGTGCAGGCTGACCGGAGATGGCGGGCCTGCCATCTGTCATCTGTGGCGGCATCCGCGCGCCTTTGTGATGGGCGTGCGCGACAGCCGCCTCCCTTATGCGCCGCAAGGGGAAGCCATGCTTCACTCTCTCGGCTATGACACCGCCGTCCGCCATTCGGGCGGTGCTGCCGTACCCTTGGACGCTGGCGTGGTGAACCTGTCCCTCATCCTCCCCTTTTCCTCTGCGGGACCGGCACCTGACTTTCATCAGGACTTTGAAATCATGGTGGAGCTGATCCGGGAAGCCCTCCGCGGCACCGGACAGAACGTAGATACCGGCGAAATTGCCGGTGCCTTCTGTCCGGGAACGTTCGATTTAAGCATAGACGGCCTTAAATTCTGCGGTATTGCCCAGCGGCGGCAACGTAAAGCGTTCATTATCCAAGCTTTTATCATCGCCGAAGGGTCAGGCAGCGAGCGCGCCCGGCTGGTTCGTTCCTTCTATGATATTGCCGCTGCGGGAGCAGACCCCAAGCAGTATCCTCTGGTAGAAGCCAACAGCACCGCCAGTCTTGAAGAGCTTACGAGCATCGGCACCGGCCAGAACGCCGTGCACGCGTTTATAGCCGCGGTAAAAGAGGTCATTCGCAGCTGGCAGTCAGGCAAGGAGCTGACAGAGGCCGCTTCCAGGTTTACGATGCCAGGCTCTGAGGAGATTCGTAATATGGCTGAGCAAATGCGGCAGCGGTATAACCTTAATTAAACATAATAAAGAACCATATAGGCTGATTAATCAGTCTGTATGGTTCTTTATATTCTTTCATTTTGTAGTACTGACGGGAGCATGCAACAGTTCTTGCAGTGCTGTTCTTGCAGATATCCAAGAGACGAATAAACAAACTAATGGACACTAGATCCGTTATTTCAAAAAAACAGCAACTTTCCCCCGTACTTCCGGACTCAGAATCCGCTATCTACTATAAATACCACGAATAACAGCCATATTCTATGTAATAACGGATCTGGTGTCCTCATGTAACCCCCAACTCACCAATCGTGGCGTAATAGCGGAACCTCTGTCCTCAAATCATCGCAACTGTTGACACACTCATGCAGGGTCTGGTATTCCGCGGACCAATAAACCGCGCACTATCGATACCATCCGTTCATCGATACAATCCGTCCATCAATCCATTCGCGTCCTTCGATTCATTCTATCCCTTCGACACAGCAGGTTGATCGTAACGAATCGATCGGCCGTTCAGTCGATCCACACAATCCATCCATCAATTCAATCCAATCAATTCACCCTAGGGACCCAAATAACTGAATTGTTCATCTTGGCACCATCACCTGGCGGTTAGGCCAAGTTATTAATTAGAACCGTGAAACATACCTGGATTACTTTATTTTTACAATTCCACCATTCACCGATGATATTCCCTTAACACTTCCCCTATAAACTTGTCCTGATGGCAATTTATACATTAGGGGTGGATAAGCTTGAATAAAACGATGGACCGCAAAACGTTTCTGTCTTATCTGGGTACGGGCGCAACCGCATTGGCAGCCGCTTCCGCAGGCTTAGGCGTACTGGAAGGAAAGGCCTCCGCCATGTCCGGAACCGCAAATCATCTGTTCGGATTCAAAACGAATCGGGTCAGCGGCTACTTCGAGCCAATCGAACCAACCAAAGCAGACCAGCTCGTCCTGCCTAAAAACTTTAAATATGATGTCATTGCGGCTTTCGATGACGTGATCAATCCGGCTGGCGAAAAATTCGGCTCCGGCTGCGATTACAACGCATTTTTCCCGATTAAGGGCTCCAATGTCCGCGGCCTCCTGGTCAACAATCACGAGTACTCCACCATCTTCTCGATCGGCCCTGTGAAGGATGGGAAGATGACGGCAGATCAAATCCATAAAAACCTGTATTACCAAGGCATGTCGGTCATTGAAGTATACCGTGACGAGAAGGGTGTATGGAAAATGGACACCACCTCCACCCATGCCCGCCGCATCAACGGCTTCAGCAAATTCGATATCACCGGCCCGGCCAAAGGCATCCCTGCCCTGAAAGGCGCCACGACGGCTACCGGTACGTTCGCCAACTGCTCCGGCGGCGTCACGCTGTGGAACACGGTCTTGTCCTGCGAAGAGAATTTCGAGGACACCGCGGCGGTTTCGAACCTGCCGGATACGCATTACGGCTGGGTCGTCGAAGTCGATCCATTCGATAAATCCTTCCTGAAGAAGCACACCGCCCTCGGTAGATTCAATCATGAGAATACCGCCATGGGACTTGCCGCAGACGGCCGGGTCGTTGTCTATATGGGCGACGACAAGAAGGATGCCTGCGTCTATAAATTCATCAGCAACAACAAGTATGACAAAAGCAAAGGCCGTGCCAATTCCGCGCTTCTGGAAGACGGAACCCTGTACGTTGCCAACCTGAAGTCAGGCAAATGGATGCCGGTCACCTTGGAAGCTGTAAACAAGGCCGCCGCAGAAGATAAAGAGGCCCAAGCTAAGTTCAAATCCCAAGGCGATGTAGTCACTTACTGTCAGGAAGCTGCGCGTCTTGTCGGCGGAACACCGACGGACCGTCCGGAGGACATCGAAATCTCGCCGTTTGATAACACGGTGTTTGTCTGCCATACGAACAACGACAATCATGGCAACATTCATGGCCATATTACACGCATTTTTGAAGCGGGCAACGATCTGGCCGCGATGGAGTTCGACTTTGAAATCTTTGCGGCCGGCGGACGCCAATCCGGCTTCAGCTCGCCGGACAACCTGGCGTTCGATTCAAACGGCGATCTGTGGGTCGTAACGGACATCTCCAGCAGCAGCCAGAACAAAGGTGTTCACAAATCCTTTATGAACAACGGACTGTTTGTAATTCCAACAAGCGGGCCGGATCAAGGAGTCGCGCTTCAATTCGCCTCCGGTCCGGTAGAGTCCGAGCTTACCGGCCCATTCTTCACCCCCGACGAGCAGACGCTCTTCCTGTCCGTTCAGCACCCGGGCGAGAATACGGAGGACCTCAGCAAACCAACCAGCACATGGCCTCACCGCTCCGGCGAAAACATGGCGCACTGCGCTGTCGTGGCAATTAGCGGCTTCAAACTGGAATAATACCAATCGAAAGGAGCGAGGATCATGCCGTTTGGCAATATCGGAATTGGCGGTTTAATTCTTATCTTGGTTATCGCACTCATCATATTCGGTCCATCCAAGCTTCCTGAGCTCGGTCGCGCATTCGGGCGGACCTTAAGCGAATTCAAGGGCGCAACCCGTGGCTTGATGAACGGAGACGACGAGAATGGAAAAAAAGACGATGCTCCGCAACCTGCTGCAGCGGTCAATAAGCAGAACAGCTAATCCGAACGACCAGAGCGCGATCGAGCATCTGGAAGAAATGCGGAAGCGCCTGATCCGCACGCTGATTGCGTTTCTCGTCGCAATGGTGGCTGCCTTCATCTACGTCGAGAAGATCTATCACTGGCTGGTACGAGGTATGGACAAGCAGCTCGTTCTGCTCGGTCCCTCCGAAGTCATGTGGGTGTATATGATCATTGCGGGCGTTGTGGCCGTCACCGTCACACTTCCCATTGCCGCTTATCAAATATGGCGGTTCGTGCAGCCGGCGCTGCCCGATGGGACTCACCGCTCGGCCGTACTGCTCATTCCCGTGATCAGCGTGTTATTCATTGCCGGCATCTGCTTTGGATACTTCGTGCTGTTCCCGATGGTGCTGGAGTTCATGCAGCGTATGGCCGAAGGGGCATTCCAAACGATGTACACCGCGCAAAAATACTTCACGTTCATGATTCATATGACCGTTCCATTCGGATTCCTGTTCGAAATGCCCGCCATCGTCGTTTTTCTGACGAAGCTCGGCATCGTGAATCCGCATCGGCTGGCCAAGATGCGCAAATCAGCCTACTTCCTGCTCTGCATCGTGGCCGTCACTATTACGCCGCCGGATATCATGTCCGATTTGATCGTGATCGTCCCGCTGTTCCTGCTGTACGAAATCAGCGTTTCGATCTCCAGATTCATCTATCGCAAGCAGCTGCAGCTCTCTCAAGCAGAGGGCAGCGCAACCTAATACACGTCCGTTTCCCCCGATGCAGGACGGAACCTTGAAGAACCCGTGACTGACAACCTAAGCAAGCAGGTTGTCAGTCACGGGTTCTCTTTTATATTCGTCACGTTAGATAATGTGACGCCAATTATGAGGTATCTAGTAAAAATGGATTGACACCTTGGATACATTGCTATAGTTTTACTTTATAGTAAAGAATTCATCTTATATATCACGACGATTATGTATTATATCCTAGGATATCTTCCATATTGAGTATAATTTGTCATATATATGTCATGAATAATTACATTCGAATCATCTACCGAAATCCCTTGGCTCCATCCTTTGCCTCTCCTATTCATCTGCATCCATGGGCTCGTTACATCAATCCCTGAGCTGAGACTTTTGGCATGATTCCACTTATTTTTAGAAATGATCCATTGATTTATTAGTCGAGTTCTCCTAGTATTTTTAGTAGAACATCTAACGGTTTGGCATTTGGGCCATCACTTCGCCGTCATTTATGATAGCGCTACCAGTTTCTACAAGAAAAAACGACTATCGACTTTCATTCTAGAGAAGACAGACCGCGTTTAGATGTTGTTTTTCTTGTGATATCAGGCAGGCCATGCTCTAAGTTTAAGACTTCTGATATCTTAAAGAAACACGTCTATTAACGGACTTTACACAATACAGACTGCGATTAGAGGAAGTTTTTCTTGCGATTATAGAATTTGTTCAGTTTCAAATCTTATCATTCTATAATCTAAAAACGGGAGGTTGCAGATATGAAATGGAATCACTTCAAGTCCAAGCTTCTGCTTAAATACACACTGTCCTACATCTCCATTTTTCTGATACCTCTTGTTATATTAACTATTATTATTTATCACAATGCCGTGAATACGCTCCGTTCCGAGATCGAGCAGACCAACGTCAATCAATTGACCCAGGCTAAAACGGTCATCGATGAGCGCATGAAAGAACTGCAGGACATTGCCTTTCGAATCGCCTACGATGAGCAGTTGACCCGTTATTGGACTCACCATCCTTATTACAGCCGCGAATCTATCGGGGCCTTGGTCAAATACAAAGCCACCAGCTCCATCATTGATGAGCTGTTCCTGTTCTTCCGCGGGGATAACAGCATTTATTCGTCACAGGGCTTTGAGAATCTGAACGTCTTCACCGACCGCTACAAATTCAACAGCTGGAACGAAACGGAGATGGTCCGCGATTTAAACTCCGTCCCGATTCCGACCATGCGTCCGGCGGAGCAAGTGGTTCAGGGAACCAAAATCCAAAATTCCATGCTGGCCTACCTTGTGCCGATCGCACCTAACAATACGCCCGCCCATGGAACCGTCATGTACCTGATTCATGAATCCAATCTGACCGGATTGATCGACTCCATCCTCAGCGACTACCATGGGATGACTTATATATTCGATAACTACGGGCAAGTGCTGGCCGCCAACTACCAAGGCGAAACCATTACCGAGCAGGAAGTCAGCGCACTGTTCGCGCTTGAGCCCGGAACGCACAGCCTTTCCTTAAACCAAGAGCCGCATTCGGTTGTATCCGTCAAATCCGATGCGGGCTGGACTTATGTCACCGCGATGCCAAGCAACCAATTTTTCAGCCGCATCGTTCATATTCGTACCTTTGTAATTCTGGTATTCTCCTTCGTGGTGGTGATGGGCACCATTCTTGCTATTATGCTGGCCCGCAGACAATACCATCCGATTTCAGACTTAATGGAGTTCATCCGGTTGAAGAATGACCCGGAACCGTCCACATCCAGCAACGAACTGGAATGGATCAAGAAAACGCTGCACGACTACAGCCAGCGCGTCGATCTCCAAGAGCCCTATGCGCGGAATCATATTCTGCTCATGCTGCTGAAGCATGGCCATACCGGTGAATTCCCCTTCGAATTCACCGAGAAGCTGGGCATTCGCTTCAGCCGGTCCCATTATTTTGTCGTGACCATGGGGTGGGAGTCGCACGCCCTTCCCATTGGCGACAATCCGGAGCGGCGGCCCGTGATGCAGTTAATGAACGATGTGGACCTGCCGGCCTTCTCCGCCTATGCCTTTGGAGTGGAGCTTCCACAGCCCGATCAGCTGGCCCTCATTGTCGGATTCGATGCGGAAACCGGGCATGAAGCGAGCCTTAACGCCCGTATGGAGCCGATCGCCCTTGCCCTGCAATCGATGGCGGCAGAGCACACAGGCGTCTCTCCTGCGATCGGGGTAGGCAACCGCTACAGTTATCCGGAGCAGCTGAATCAATCCTTCATTGAAGCCTCAACCGCTTTGGAGGCATCCATGCTGCACGGACAGGGCAGCAGCACCTTCTTTAACGCGCTTTCCGGTTCCGGCGCACAGGATTCATCCTTCTGGGTCCCTAAGGATGTGCTGCTGAAGCTGGTTCAGAGCTTGAAACAGGGCAGTTACGATGTGGCGGTTCAGATGGTATCCACCGCATTGAATAACCTGAAGACGGAAATGCCGTCCGTACCGCTGCTGCGCTGCATCTGCTTCGATATTCTGAATACGATGCTGAAAACGGCCTCGGAGCTGGGCATCCATCATGTGGTCAATCAGCTGCCGCGTGTCACTTCCTATGACTCGCTGGAGGATTTGGAGAAGAAGCTGGCAGGCCTTGCCGCTGAAATCTGCGCCCATGTCGAGGCGAAGAGCGAGACGGAAGAAAGCTCCCTGATGGACGAAATCGTCGCTTATATCGACGCCAATTTTACGGATTATGACCTCAGTCTGGGTACGATCTCGTCTAAATTCTCCATCTCTTCATCGTATTTCAGCCGTTCCTTCAAGGAGAAGATCGGCATGAACTTCACCCAGTACATCTGGCAGAAACGGATGGACGAGGTGATCCGACTGCTGCTGCACACCACCGATCCATTAAAAGATATCATCACCCGGGTCGGTTACCTGGACACGCCGAACTTCATCCGCAAATTCAAGAAAGAGACGGGATACACGCCCGGTCAATACCGCAAAATGCATAGCCCCGACAGCGCCGCCGTTTCCACGGATGACGACGACGAGGAGTATATCGGGTAAACCGATTTGGACGATTGGCCTGAAGGAGTATATCGGATAACGGTTTCGGACAATGGCTAAGAAGTGTGCATCCGGTAGCGGTTCCGCCGCATAAATAGAAACCTCCCCTGAGCGGCACTGTTCAGGGGAGGTTTTCGTATGTTTTAAACTCATATCCGAGTCATCAGATCCACAGGGACCCGTCACTATTCCTATTTACCGGCTAAATTGTCTTGAAGTCCTTGATGCATAGCACCCAACAGGCGATGGGTCGAATCACACCCGTATTCCCAGAACATGATCCCAGCCAAGCCTTGTTCCTTCACATAATCGCATTTGCACTGAATCGATTCCTCATCGTCATATGAAATCAGGCTGGAGCCATTAAAGAGGTACGGTGCACAGGCTTCCTCATCCCAATAACGAATGTAGCCGTTCTTGTTGATGTAATCCGCAGCCAGCTCGGCGAAGGCCGGCCCATAACCGCCCGTGCTGCCGGCCATTTGGTGAAGGCCGTGGTTTCGGTCCGGAACCTCGTTCCATACACGGGAATAGAATGCGGCACCAATGACGATCTTCTCCTTCGGAACACCGGCGCGAACGAACAGGTTCACAGAAGCATCCGTGCTAATTCGGAACAGATCACCGGTTGGCGTGTACAGATTCGTATGATGTCCGGTCAGAACCTGAAACCCGCCGCGCATATCATAGGTCATCAGCTGAACGAAATCGAGGTACTGCTGCACCTCAGCCATCTCCGTACCGTCTACATAGTACTGGTCAGCCCCTGCCGCTATCGTGAGCAGATAATGACGGCCATCCCGGGAGCCCTTGGCATCCAGCGCCTCCCGGATCGTCTTCAGCAGCAGGGTGAAATTCCGTTTATCATCAGGACTCGACCCTATGCCAGCCTCACCGTAACAAGGATACTCCCAGTCCAGATCGATCCCGTCAAAAGGGTATTCCTCCAGCACCCGTACGGCGGAGGCAGCCATGCGCGCCCTTCCGCCTTCGGTTGAGGCGGCTTCTGAGAAACCACCGGCGCTCCAGCCGCCAACAGACAGAAGCACCGTAAGATTCGGGTGATCCCTTTTGATGTTCCGGACAACTTCGCCATTCTTCAAATGCTCGGTGGTGATCTCATCATTCTTGACATGACCGAAGGCTACGTTCAGATGCGTTAACTTCAGCAGATCCTCGTGCGTCATGTCCGGAAGAACCGAATCGACGGCGTAACCCGCCACAATATACTTCGTCATTACTCTTCACTCCGATCCCTTCTAGGGTTGTAATATCGCGGTCGCAATCTGCAGGGCTTCCTTCCCGGTGCCGATCTTATATCCGGAAGCCGAATAACGGATTTGATCCTGACTATCCAGGACGAACAGATGAGGATAACCAGCTTCATGGGCTGCTGGATTCGGGATGAAGCCCGACAAGGAAGCATAACTGGAATCCCGTACAAAAACAGTGCGTGCCGGCAGCTTCGGATAGCTTGCCGGATCAAAGGAAGCCGTCCACTCCGCATTCCCGATTATCAGCACAATCGGCAAGCCCAGCTTATCCAGCGGCTCGGCCAGCTCGCTGAGCTCGCGGAGAAGATGCTTGGTCGGCTCCCGCTCCGGTTCGATCCAGGCAGCAAGAGCACCCGCGGATCCCAGAAGATCCTTAAGATTGGCTCCCGTTCCGTCCAATCGGGTAAGCGTACTGCCCGGAGACAGTGTGCCCAGCACCGGAATGTCGACCGCCGTCTCCCGATAGGTCAGCGCCACGCGCGCGGTGTCTCCGGCACGCACGGTAAAGTACGTGAAGCGCACTCTTACCGTTCCGTCCTTCAGCCGGATGCCCGACGTTAGGCGGTACGAACCCGGTTCAACCTCATATGGCTCATCGTAAACATCGGTGCTGCCATAAGGATACACGAGCGTTTTGTACACGCCGTCTTCCATGCGGGCGAAGGTAAAGTTCTCGGCATAGGATGCAACCGGCGTGTCCTGCGAGCCTTTCGGATCCCTGAGGAGCTGCAGCATCCCCCAGCTTGAGCTCTCCTGATTCCGCGGCGAGTTCAGATGGAAGATTGCATCTTCCCAGCCGCCAGCACATAAGTACTGCGGCTTCTGCTCGCTCGGATGCAGTCGGGCAGGAATCCCCAGACTGCGGCATACCGCCACAAACAGGATGTCCAGCGACTGCTCGTCTCCCTTCATGAGACTGTATGTGCCTGCCGGATTCCCCTTACCTTTCAAGTTAGGAAGATCGTCGGCATATGCATACCCCTTCTCCAAACGCCCGGCAAGCGCAGAAGGATCCTTCCTGAATGCCGCTGCCTCCGCAGCCGTAAAGGCATCACCGAATACGCGTCGATACGGAACCAGCATTTCATAAGAAACCCGCGGACACAGAATGTACTTCACGAAGGTATCCTCATCCCACTCTCCACGCTGAGCGAGCGCACCCATCAGATGATCATCCAGCGTCTGCCGGAAGGTATCAATCAAATCCTTTTCGTTCAGCGACTCCAGCAGTCGCAGCGGCCACTCGCCATAATCGCCGGTACGCTCCTCCAGGAACGCGGCGATTTCCCTGCTGTTGCCCCTGGCTTTTTGAAGAACGTCCCATACCCGCTCCGGAGGCAGTCCTAGTGACTGGGCCAGCGTGAATGCCTCTTCTTCGCTCAGGAATGTACCCTCATATTCGGTCCGGACCTTCGTCCCTTCCTCCAGACGACGGTTATGAGCCCGGATCTTCTCTTCCGGCAGCGACGACGCGGCATCTCCTTCTCCCTCCGGCGGAGGAACCATATCGAAATCCACGATCCCTGACGGCTGTTCGGATGAATCAAGCACAAATTCGATATGTTCGCCGTCCTGGGCCTTGAACAGGATTTCACTCCATTTGCCGCCGCTGACCGCGCGAACCAAGAGGTCGCCATAACCGGTTTTAAAGGAAGCCTTCCCTTCCTCATCGGTCTTGATTTCGGCAATCGGGTAAAATTCAGCCATATTATACAGCTCAAATCGAACGCTTGCGCCGGATACGGGCTCTCCCTGCTTATCCTTCACGCTGACGTAAAGGGTGCGGGCCGGTGCATAGTTCTCCAGCAAATTAATCTCTGTAAATCCCTTTTCATTGAGGGTAATATCCTCCGGTCCGGGATAATCGGCAAAAATTCGCGTATTAATCAGCATCGCCCTGCGAGCCGGCGGACTGAACCAGCCTTGATTCAGGCGGGCCTCCGGTTCGCATGCCCCGATGTAATACCACTGGCCGTCGGCCCATGCTTCCACCCAGGCATGGTTGCTGTCGCAATGCGCCCAGCGCGGCGTATAGACCTGACGCGCGGGGATCCCGATGCTTCGAAGAGCGGCCACCGCCAGCGTGGACTCCTCGCCGCAGCGTCCGCGTGCGTTCCGGATCATCGTCAGCGGCGAAATCGTCCTCAGATCGCTGCCGATGTAGTTCGCCTTCTCATGACACCAATAATTGGTTTCCAGAATGGCATCCGCCATCGATAACTTCGCTGTCCGTTCGGCCAGTTCGTTGTAGAGAATACCGCGGAAATCTTCAATATTCTCCGTATTGACCCGGTAAGGAAGCACAAAATGCAGGAACAAATGATCCGGCACACGCTCGCCCCAAGGCACGCGCTTACGGATGTCCAATGCTTGACGTACATGACTCAAGAACAATTCCCCATCATAGTCGGCCATGTCGTTCACCGGCATGTAGGCAAACAAATATTTCAGGGCCCAAGTTTCTTCTTCAGTCAGCTCCTGCTCAAAAACATGAAACAGCTGATCTTTGCGGGCTTCCGCAAAGACTACCTTCTCCTGGAACCTTTGCTCGATCCGCTCTATTGTCTGCGAATCCAGCGAGAACACCGCGGTTTGGCTGGTCACCCTTAAGCTCACTCCTTCCATAGCTTTCCGTCTTCCCGAATGCAGATTAAAGCCGTGCCGTCCGACGAAGGGGCGCTAATCTGGAACAGGCTGCGGGTCGTTTCAATCACAGGCTGAATGTTCCATGAATCCTCGCCCATGAGCTGCTGTGCATCCTTCGTAAATTCACCATGGGCTTCATAATAATTTCGCTGCCGGTAATAGAGTCTCCGCAGCTCCCACTTGATCCGTTCGTCTTCCGGAAGCGCGAACGGCTGGCGTTCCTCGCCATCGGCGAATACGACGTAACCCCACAGCTCCGGGTAATGCATATTAATGATGCCCATAGGCGACCATACCCAATTGTCCTCCGGATAAGGCTTGCCTGTCTCCGGATTCAGCACCTTGCGATATTCGCCGTCTTGTACCTCGGTCTGCCATTCCACGCGCGAGAAGTTGACGCGCCAGAACTCACCCGGCGCAGGACGGCGGCCACCTTCGGCACATTCCTTGAGACTAGCCCAAGGAATTGCCACCTCCACGCTCCATTTCCGGTTATCCGCTCCCGGTCGGTTCAGCTCCCCGTCGATAAACACTGCCGTCTTAAGACCGCTGATGTCCCAGCCGTTGACCGGAGGTCCACCATCCCGGTACGGTTTCACGAGCAGCAAGTCCCACACCGTGTTCAACGCATTGATCTCGAATTCATAATATTGATGGCTGTCTCCGTCCGGATCAATGAATATTTCAAAATCATTATCATAGAAAATAACCGAATCGCGTTCCGTCAGCGTCGCCCATATCTGATCCTCGATCAGCTCCGCGGCAAAATAGAAATACTCGTCGTCCCACAGCATTTTGACCCGGGTCCGTTTCCCCGGCTTCGGCCTTAGATCCCCCTCGATATCAACGAAATCGTCGGTCCACTCCGCCGCATCCCAGAACGCCTTATCCACGCGGCCGTCCAGCACGAGCGGCTGCCCCGCACGCTTGCATATATAATGCTTGGGAGCATACTCTATCCTTGGCTCCGGCACACCACTTCTGTTCATGTCATTCTCTCCGCTTCATGAGGGAGGCTTAGCACCTATTTAAGTGCGTCCCTTCCCGTGATGGTTAGTTATGCGTGACAACGGCTCCCGAGCCGCCGTACATCTCCAGCTCTTCGTCAAATTCCAGCTTAAGAACCGTCACCTGCTCATGCGCGTCTTCAGGAGTCATTTTAATCCACGTCGTCCCCGGAATGTTGAACCAAGGCACGCCCCCATGGATCTCGTGGGCAAGCTCCTTGCCCGAATGCAGCACGGTAATTTTCTTGATCGGGTTGCACAGCCCCTTGATGCACACATTCTCTTTTGGATCGTCATAGACAAACAGGTACAATGTCTTTCTATCCTCGGAAATTGTGCTTCCCCCCAGATAATAGCGGGTCATAATGCCTTCGCCCGTTCCGAATACGGCCTCCTCGTGGGTCCGGATCCACGCGCCCAGCCCAAGCAGAATGTCCTCCTGCCTTGGATCGATGGTGCCGTCCTCGCGCGGACCGATATCCAGCAGCATATTGCCGCCCATCGAGATGCAGTCGCAGAACATCCGAATGATCTGGTTCAATGATTTGTATTTATGATCGGTCGGCACGTAGCCCCACGAACTGTTGATCGTTGTGCAGAATTCCCAAGGCCCCTCCGGTCTCGTGATCGGAATGCCCTGCTCCGGCGTTTTGTAATCACCGTGGCCCTGAAGCCGCGAGTTGATGATGATATCCGGATTGAAGGACTGCAGGTAATGCTTGAACTCCGGCAGATTCCACTGCTCGGCACTCCGTTCCCAGTCGCCATCGAACCACAGCAGATCCACCTTCCCGTAATTCGTCAGGATCTCCCGCAGCTGGTTGTTATTAAACTCCAGGAATTTCTGCCACTTCTCCTGATCCTGAACACCGTCCACGGGACTGGAGTGCAGGTTGACACTGCTGAGATCCTCCGGTACCCGGCCTCCTTCAAACACGCTTGGATAATCCGGATACGACCAATCGATTAGAGAAAAGTACATGCCCAGGTGAATGCCCTTCTCCCTGATCGCTTCGGCATACTCCCGCACGATATCCCGATTGGCCGGGGTCCGCTTAACCACATTGAGGTCGCTGTACTGCGTATCCCACAGCGCAACGCCATCATGGTGCTTCGTTGTCAGCACGGCATACCGGGCGCCGGATTTCTCGATCAAATCCGCCCATTTCTCCGCATTGAATTTCGATGCCGTAAAACCGTCCAGCTGCTTCATGTACTCGTCGTACGTGATCCTTCCGTTATAGAAGGACCAAGATTCCGAGACTCCGTCCACGGCATAAATGCCATAGTGAATGAAGATGCCCAGCTTGGCTTCTTCGAACCATTTCTGCATATCTGTCCACACCTCTTCTTGAAGTCCTTTTAAGTGAAAAACACGTTTATGAGGTTGTTCAAAAAGTCCGCTTTTGATAAGAAAACCTCTATCGAGGCCACTTCAAGGATGAGCGACCGCGATGCATAGGTAGGTTTTCTTGCGATATAGAATTTCATCAGTTTCACTGATAACTCATAAATTCTATATCTAACACGAAGCGAATCAGGAAGCAACTCGGCATCGAATCTTGAATTCAGCCGGGCCTTCCGGTGCTCACGTACCCAAAACGTACGCTCCGCTCCTCACCCCCTAGCTTCATCCAACCTTCTCGGTGCTGAAAATCGACCTTTTTGAACACACACTTTATATAACCCGCCTCTTAACGAAACCGCAATACATGCGCGATCGGCGCCAGCCCCTGACGCTCCTGATCCGGAAGTCGGACCGCGACGCCATCGTCCGTGCGGCGATAATCCAGCGCCTCCTGACCCCCGACCAAATCTATGCGGCTGAACGCCGTCTGAATCGGAATGTGCAGCTCCTCAGGAACGGCTTCTTGCTCATTTCGATACAGATAGATGGCGTAGGTGGTATCGCCTTTCTGGGTAAACTGGACCGCGCCGGAGGAATACGGCTCACAGACACGGGTCCCATAGATGGCCTCCCCATAGACTTTCAGCCACTCTCCCATGCCCTTCATTCGTGAAATGGCCGTCTCGGGCAGCCTTCCGTCCGGCTGCGGGCCCACATTGAGCGCTAGATTTCCGCCTTTGGCCACGATCTCGGCCAGCAGGTGAATGAGCTGACGCACCGTTTTGTAACGATCCTCGTAGCGGAAGGAGAAGGAGGTTCCCATCGTGATGCAGCTCTCCCACGGCACATGAAGGGCACGCTCAGGAAGGGTCTGCTCCGGCGTGATCAGATTCTCGTAAGGCCCGCCGACCGTGCGGTCCGCCGAGAGAAGCCAAGGCTGAATCTCACGCGCCTTCTCTACCACTTCGCCCAATCGGATATTCTGGTCCCGGTAATCGTTCACCCAGCCTGCATCCAGCCACAGCACATCGATACGGCCGTAACGGGTCATCAGCTCCATGATCTGCTCATGGGTAAACTGGACAAACTGTTCCCACAGCCAAGGATATTTCTTCGGATCGTAGCTAGGGCCGCGAGAAGTAAAGCTCCCCGCTTCCATTCCCGGCGCCCAGTAGTACGGGGTATGCCAATCAGCCTTGGAGAAATAGGCGGAGATGCCGAGCCCCTTGGCACGGAATGCATCGAACAGCTCCTTCGTAATATCGGCGTGTTTATGCCTATGGAACGGACATTCCGGTCCCGTAACACGGTACTCGGTCGTATGCGTATCCCACATGCAGAATCCGTCATGGTGCTTGGTAGTAAAGTTCAAATATTTGAAGCCGTTATCGGCTGCCAGGTCAGCCCACAGATCAGGCTGAAAGCGAAGCGGGTTGAAGGTCTTGTTCAGATCAAAATACTGCCGCTTAAGCTCCTCCGCATCGATGTCCCAGTCAATGCCGTCTCGCGACCAGTCCGCGTCTTTATCGCTCAGCGCCCAAGATTCAACAAGGCCCAGCTGGGAATACGGCCCCCAGTGCATCATCAAGCCCAGCTTCTGGTCCTTGAACCATTCCAAGCGTTCCAGAAGCAGCGGATCCTCCGGCTTGACCCATTTGTCCTCACTGCTGAAATTGTGCACGCCCTGCTCCACTACCGCTTGCTCTTCCTCAACCAGCTTGTTCTCCGACATGGTGTACCTCCAATAGTCATTTGTTGATAACGATATTTTTGAAGATCATTGGAACGGGCTTCGCCTGCCCCTTAAAAACAATAGCCAACCCCCGGTCATGAAGCGACCGGGATACGTTGGCTCTTTGTTTTTCATATATGCATCTGATTATTGCTCGGCGTTCCAGCGATCATACGCGCCTTGGTAAAGCTCGACGAGACGGTCGCTGCCCATTTTCTTGACTTGTGCGACGTATTTATCCCAATTCTCAAGCGGCTCTTGGCCTGTTACGAATTTGGCTTCCATCTGTTTCACGTACGTTTCCAAATCGGACAACAGCGCAGTTGCCTCGCTCTGCTCTTCATTCGTCAAATAAACGTTAGGGAATGGCGATTTGCCGATCGGCACCAGCTTCTCTTGGTTCTGCTGATCGATCCACTCATCGAATTCGGTGCGAAGACCTTTCGCAACATCCGGATCATTGACGCCAGGTGTCAAAATACCGTAGTTCGGCGTGATTTTGCCGCGATACTCCTCACGATCACCGCCGCCTGGCACTGGGAGCCATTCTTTCACGCGGTTAGCCTCATCCTTGAATTTCCATAGGGTGCCTTCCGGTCCTTGGTTAAACAGCGTAGCGCCTTCATAGCTGTACAGGTAATCGATCCAGCGCATGGTCGCTTCCGGAGCCGGGTTGCTGCTCGAAATGGCGAATGTGCCTCTTGCCGACATACCAGGATGCATGCCGTATACCGGAGAGTCGGCGATTTCACTCTTCACCGGCGTCATGAGCGGATGCTCGCTGCTAGGCTCGCCGCCAAGCGTGAAGTACGCATGGTAGTCGTTAAACAGAGCCAGCTGATTGTTTTCTCCCTTGGCTTTTTTCTGATCGCCTGTTTGCGAGAAGGTTTCATGATCCAGCAGTTCTTCCTTCCACAGACGGTTCATGAACGTCAGATAGCCTTTGTAGCCCTCTTCCTGGTAAGGGTAGTGTACTTTCCCATCCTTGTCGGAATAGATGCCTTCGTTGTACATGCCCCAGAAGCCGAAGAAGTACATGCGCAGGTCATCCAGCTTGACGGAAGTCAGCGGAATCTCGTCTTTCTTTCCGTTTCCGTTAGGATCTTCTTCCTTGACGCGTTTCAAGAATGTATATAATTCCTCAGTAGTCTTAGGCTCGGACACGTTGAGCGCTTTTAAGAATTTGCCGTTATACCACATCGGTCCTCTGTACCATACAGCAGCCTTGTCGACGAACGGCAGGGCATACATATGTCCGTCCGGGGTCGTGAAGGATTTGCGGACATCCGGGTTCTCATCCAATATCTTTTTGATGTTCGGTGCATAACCTTCGTCAATGTACTTCTCCAGCGGAATGAGGATGCCTTGGCTGCCGTAAGTTACCTGCTCAGCCGGCTTCAGATCCGCCGCATAGAACATATCGGGCAAATCGCCGCTCGCAAACACCAGATTTTTCTTTGTTTCAAAGCTGTCAATCGGAGAAAGCTGATATTCCAGCTTGATGCCTGACAATTTCTCCATCTCTTGTAGTACGGGCATCGTATTCCAATCGGCTACACCGGCATCCTGTGACATGACCGTCAGCGTGATCGGCTCATCCACAATCGGGAAACCTTCCTTCTTTACCCCTTCCGTGCTGGCTGTCCCGGACGGTGCTGTAGCAGCGCCATCTCCTTTAGGTGAACCACAGGCTGCAAGCATTGTTGCTGAGAGGGTGAGGCAGAGTAAAATAGATGATGCCTTGCGAAGCTTTTTCATGACAACAACTCCCCTTTTTTGGTGTGGATTGTATGGTTTAAGATCAGCCCTTAACGGAACCAATCATAACACCCTGCACAAAATAACGTTGAAGGAACGGGTAAACAGCAATAACCGGAAGTGTCGCAACGATAATGACCGCATATTTGACCAGTGCGGCAATTTCCGCTTTGGAATTCATCGCTGCTGCGGATGAGGCGTCAATCGCCCCGCCGCCCTGTGCCGCCATCTCCTGAAGTACCAGGATTTGACGCAGGAAGAGCTGAAGCGGGTACTTCGCGGCATCATTCAGATAAATCATGGCACTGAAGTAACTGTTCCAATGTCCGACGCCGTAGAAAAGTGCCATGACGGCAATAATCGGCATCGAGAGCGGCAATACGATTTTGATGAATAACCGGAAGTTCGTACAGCCGTCGATATGGGCCGCTTCCTGAAGCTCCTTCGGAATGGTCGATTGGAAGAACGTCCGGGACACAATTATATTCCATATGGACGCAGCTCCCGGCAGAATAAGAGCCCACATGCTGTTGACCATGCCAAGATCTTTCACGAGCAGGTAACTCGGAATCAGTCCCCCGCCGAAAAACATCGTAACCAGGAACACCGCCATAAAAAATCCTCTGCCCACAAAATCTGAGCGGCTTAGCGCATAGGCTGCAGGCAGCGTGACAATCAGATTCACGATCGTACCTATCACTGTATAAATAATCGTGTTCTTGTAGCCAATCCAAATGTTGGCATTCTCAAACACCCGGGCATATCCATCAAAAGTTATCCCTTTCGGAATCAGCCACATTTCACCTGAACTTACGTACTTCGGATCACTGATAGAGGCGCTGACAATGTACAGCAGCGGGTACAGCACGATGATCAGTGCAATCGTCAGATAGATGTAGTTGCATAGCAGGAATAATTTATCCCCTTTGCTTTCCCTTACCGTGGATGACATATGTTATTCCCCCTTCTACCACAGGCTGTTTTCGCTGGTGCGACGAGCGATTTGGTTCACCGCAATCAGCAGAATCGCATTAATGACCGAATTGAACAATCCGACGGCGGTAGAGAAGCTGTACTGTGCGTCAACCAGACCGGAGCGATAAACAAAAGTCGAGATGACATCGGAAGAGCTCATATTCAGCGGGTTCTGCAAGAGCAGGATTTTCTCGAATCCGACGCCCAAAATGCTGCCCATGTTCAGGATCAACAGAATGGTGATCGTTGGTACAATCGCCGGAATGTTAATATGCAGGATGCGTTTGAATCGGCTCGCACCGTCCACGACGGCAGCCTCATGCAGCTGCGGATCGACACCCGACAAAGCGGCCAGATAGATAATGGTACCCCAGCCCGCGCTCTGCCAGACGCCCGACAGCACGTACACAGTCTTAAACCAAGCGGGATCTGTCAGGAACTGCGGCGGCTGAAAGCCCAGCATTTCCACAAAATTTACGATCATGCCGGACGAAGGCGACAAGAACGTAATGATCATACCGGACATAACAACGACTGAAATAAAATGTGGCGCATACGTGACGGTCTGTACCGTACGCTTAAAGAATGAATCCTTCACTTCATTGAAGGCCAATGCCAGAATGATGGGCAGCGGAAACCCGATGGCCAGCTCATACAAGCTGATGCTCAAGGTATTCCAGAGCAAGTCCCAGAAGTAATAAGAGTTAAAGAAGCGTTCGAAGTGGTCGAATCCGACCCACGGGCTTCCCGTTATTCCCAACGTCGGGATGAAGTTTTTGAAGGCGATTTGGATCCCGTACATCGGCCCATAATGGAAAATGACAAAATACAGAAATGCCGGAGCGATAAACAAATACAGCTCCCAGTTTCGAATCATCCTCCTCCATAATGTATTTTTCTTACGATTCGGCATCGTGTTAACCGATACGCTTTGTGTCAGGGCGGATTGACCATCTTGCTGCATAGGTTGCCCCCTCCTTTTCTAATGAAAATCCGGCCATGTTTTTTCGGAAAAGCACCCCTGTTCAATGTAAAAGAAAGAGCCTTCCTGACCACACATCCTTAGCGTGCGGCTTGCCCGCTTCAGAATTGTTAACGCTTACATCCCAAGTGTATGGACTGCCGCATGATCCGTAAATATGTCATTTCTATTGTCTGTTCAAAATAGCCTAATGTGCTGGTATGACGGGCTTTTCACGTCCCACCCACTTCTGTCATTGTCGTTTTCAAGCAGGAAAACATGTGGTTTTTGCCCCCTTCCCCTCCGATAAATTGTCATTCAGGCCAATGGGATGAGCCTTGACAGATGTCATATCTGACCGTAAGTTGGAAAAATAAACCGCAAAAGCAAAACTGACATATTCTAAAAGAAATGAGGGATTACGCATGCAGCCATCCTCCTGGATTTTAGCCGGCTACGCAGGGCGCAAGGTCTTATCCGAGATCACGACCGAAGATGCCAAGCGGCTCACTCACTTGAATATCGCTTTCGCCCATATCCGAGAAGACAAGATTACGTATACCGATACGAACACCATCCACGAGATCCATCGCCTGAAAGCCGTCAATCCCGAATTAATCGTCCTGCTGTCCGTTGGCGGCTGGGGCTCCGACGGATTCTCGAGAGCGGCAGCAACGTCCGCAGGGAGACAAAGCGTGTGCGAATCGGCAATCAAGCTGCTGCAAGAGTTTCCGTTCGACGGCATTGATCTGGACTGGGAGTATCCATGCTACTCGATCGCAGGAACGACCGCATCGCCAAATGACAAGAAGAACTTCACGATGCTGCTGAAGGAGCTCCGGGAAACATTGGATCAATACGGGCGGGACGAGACACACTATCTGCTCACGATCGCAGCCGGGGCCGATCAATATTATATAGATGGCACCGATATCCGTGACATTCACCCCTATCTCGACTTCATTCAGCTGATGACGTACGACATGCGCGGCGGATTCCAGACGCTGACGGGCCATCACGCCAACCTGTACACCTCAACTGGCGATCTGTTCCGAATCAGCGTCGATGCCTCCGTCCGCCTGTTCACGCTTGCCGGCGTGCCGCGTGAGAAAATCGTGATCGGGGCCGCATTTTACTCCAGAAAGTGGAAGGATGTGCCGGATGTGAACAACGGCTACCTCCAAATCGCTCCATCCTCCGGTGGTTATGGTCCGACCTATACCCAGCTCGCAGCCGAATATTTTAATAACCCTTCCTATAAAAGGTACTGGGACGACGAAGCCAAAGCGCCTTATTTATTCGATGGCAGCAGCTTCATTACTTACGATGATGCTGAATCTCTGACTCATAAATGCAAATACGTACAGGATCAAGGCTTGGCTGGTATTATGTTCTGGGAATACAGCTGTGATGCGACACACAGCCTGCTGGATGCCATGTATAAGGCATTCCACTCATAAAACAGAGTGGGGACCGCCTAGTTGTAACAGTTTCACTCCCCTCCAGGTGTCTTTATGTCGCTATTCGTTCGGACTCTTTCCTAATGGTGAAGGAGTCCTTTTCATTTCATTGTTTACGCAACACGGAGGATGCCGACAGATATCACGTTATGTTTCCTATCATGCCATTAACTTCCGATTGCTGCGCTGCAATGGCTTGGCTTTATTCTATGAGTTCCTTCCAAATCCCGTAAATATGTCGTTTTTATCTTTAACTATAGAGCATGCAAAGCCTCATAAACACTGGAAATTTCATACTGTATATGTTGATCTTGCACCTGACATGAGGATTACAATTCACTGACAATCTTGGATTTCGGACAGAAAAAAAGCCATTCCTGAACACGGAAAGGCTTTTTTTATCTATGAGGATATGGATATTTCTCGAAAACTATGTCATTTTTATGTTATTAAATGTAACCTATCTGGCTGTATTTCGGTCGTCATTCGTAACATCACCAAAGAAGCGGATCGAGTACAATGCACACAGACCGACAATCGTATAGATGATGCGGGAGCCGATGGAGCTCTGTCCACCAAACAATGCAGCTACCAGGTCGTATTGAAACAGGCCGACCAGAAGCCAGTTAATGCCTCCAACAATCAATAACAGCAAAGCTATTGTATTAAATGTTCTCATCGTTTAACCCTCCTTACGTCCGATTTTCACATCATTCGTTACATGTTTGTTCATCTATGATTTTAGTATCTATTTTTAACCAATTATTGCGTATGTAATCATGTCCGAACAAAAAAACATCCCCTTAACGGGGATGCTCTTGCACCGGGTCATTCTCTTCCTTTAGACCCCCTTGGGGAAACCGCGTTTATGATGCAAAAGCTCGAGAAACACCTCTACGGCCTTGGTATGATAAGGTGTTTTTTGTGTAATCCATGAGAACTGCCGTGCCACCGGTCTGCCATTCGGTACCAGCATATGCAGCGTTCCGAGTTGCACCTCCTTGCGCACCGCCCATCGCGACAGCAGCGTGACGCCAAGGCCTGCCTCCACGGATTCCTTGATCAGCTGGGTGCTACCGAACTCCACGATATGCTGAGGGCGAATATGATACCGTGAGAACATCCGCTCCGTTGCCTCGCGGGTGCCCGATCCGGCTTCCCTGACAATCCAGGTCTCATCCGCAAGCTCGGAGAGCGATAGCTCCTGCAGATGATCATACCGCCCGTCCCGGGGAACCATCACCAGCATCTCATCCTCGGCAAAAGCCTCGATATGCAGCTTATCATCCTGATAATCCCCCTCCACGATGCCGATATCCGCCTCATGGCGCAGTATCATCTCCGCCACCTCCGTGGTGTTCCCGATCATAATCGATGGGCGGATCAAGGGATAATGTTCCCTCATATAAGCGATCAAATGCGGCAGCATATATTCCCCGAAGGTATAGCTGGAGCCAATGGACAGAATGCCGCTCGCCCGATGCATCAAATCGTCCACAAGCGTGTTCATGCGGGTGTACAGGCCCAGAATGTCCTTCGCATGATGGTATACGATCTCTCCGGCTTTGGTTAGCCGGACATATTTATTGGTTCGCTCCAGCAGCTTGGTGCCCACAGACCGCTCGAGCGCTTGGATATATTGGCTTACCGCGGGCTGTGTCATCAGCAGCTCCTCCGCCGCACGGGTGAAATTCCCCTTCTCTACCACCGTAACGAATACCTCCAATGGTTGATCCACGCTTTTTGCCTCCTTCTTCGCAATGTCCACGAATGGTTATGAGTTATATTTACCATAACATATTACTTATGATGATCATTATAATGATTTATTTTTCTTATCCATTGGAATGGGATACGATGGGTTCAGACCAACCGAACGAATCGGAGGTTACATCTAATGACAGAGCCAGCCTATTCCAAATCACAAGAACACGTCCATCGTCTGGTTCGATGGACACAGCATACGCTGCCCGCCACAGCAGGCGGCATTGCCTTTACCTTTGTCATCGCTCTCATCGGTTACGTATTAGCAAGCATGCCGGGCCTTGGCTACCTTGGCCAGCTCGCCTGGGCGATTCTCATCGCCGCAGTATATCGACAGCTGCGAGGTTACCCGGAGAGACTGCGCATAGGAATCCAATTCACGGCCAAGCGGCTGCTGCGTCTAGCAATTATTCTATATGGCCTTAAGCTGAATATCGGCATCGTGTTCCAGCAAGGCCTGGGTTTAATGATGAGGGATGTGATCAGCGTCATATTTGCCATCGCGCTCACTCTGCTGATTGCCAAATGGCTGAAAGCCGATATGTCCTTGTCCCTTCTGCTTGGCATTGGAACCGGTGTATGCGGTGCGGCGGCCATCGCCGCCGTGTCCCCGATCCTCAAGGCGAAGGAGAAGGACACTGCGCTAGGTGCGGGGCTGATTGCCTTTCTTGGAACCATTGTTGCTATCGGTTATACCCTCGTCCAGCCGCTGCTTCCCTTAACAGACACCCAATACGGCGTGTGGTCGGGTGTCAGTCTTCATGAAATCGCCCATGTAGCATTGGCAGCTGCTCCAGCAGGTGAGGATGCACTTGCGATTAGCCTGCTCGCGAAGCTGGGACGCGTATTCTTGCTCGTACCGCTCAGTATCGCGCTTATGGTCTGGATGAAGCGCACCGGACGTATGCAGAGTCATACACGGATGGAGTTTCCCTGGTTTCTGCTGGGCTTCATGGCAGCGAGTGTACTGGGAAGCTGGGAATTTACCGGACAACCGATCATTCCCCTGCCGATCAAAGATTCGATTTCTCAGGCAGCCTCCTTCATTCTTGCCATGGCGATGGTCGGACTTGGCCTGAATGTCCACTTGAAGGATGTGCGCGGCGCCTGGCGGCCGCTGCTGGCCATGTCCATCACCACCGTGCTGCTGATTCTGCTTACTTATGCCATGGCATAAGTAAGCGAAAGGCAGCCAAAGTGTACAAAACGGAAAACCATCCCCTGCGATAGATTCTCGGCAGGGGATGGTTTTTTTGTGGTGA
Source organism: Paenibacillus sp. Dod16 (assembly GCF_049893405.1). Lineage (NCBI taxonomy): Bacteria > Bacillati > Bacillota > Bacilli > Caryophanales > Paenibacillaceae > Paenibacillus > Paenibacillus sp. Dod16. Next base: position 11,008 of record NZ_JBNDYG010000001.1, on the reverse strand, counting down.
ATAGCTGGATCCAAGCCATATTAGGATGGCCGCAATACGACAACCCCCGTCTTTTTCTTTCCATTTTAGGGTAAAACTAAATGGAGACGGTCCGCCCATTTCGGGTGGAAGGTTTAGCTCCCCTGCTTTCTTGGGTATTTGAGCTTAGTATGCAGTAAACATGCAGAGCTATCATGATAGAGGAGATGGAAGTATGCAGCGAAATCATACGATTATGCAATTCTTCGAATGGCATGTTGCAGCCGATGGCTCGCACTGGAACCGACTCAAGAACGCAGCCCCGGAGCTGAGCAAGGCGGGAATCGATGCGGTATGGATTCCTCCGGTGACAAAAGCTACGTCCGCAGAGGACAATGGCTACGGCATATACGATCTCTATGATCTGGGAGAGTTCGATCAGAAAGGAACGGTTCGCACGAAATATGGAACCAAGCAGGAATTGATTGATGCCATCGCGGCCTGCCACAAGCACGGAATTGCCGTCTATGTCGATCTGGTCATGAACCATAAGGCGGGCGCAGATGAAACCGAGCGGTTTCGGGTGGTACAGGTCGACGAGATGGATCGGACCAAGGATATATCAAAGCCATTCGAGATTGAGGGTTGGACCAAATTCACTTTCCCCGGCCGAGGGGATCAATACTCCTCGTTCCAGTGGAATTTCACTCATTTTAACGGTACCGATTACGACGAAATCAGCAAACGTTCCGGCATTTACCGGATCGTCGGCGAGAACAAATCATGGAGCGATAACGTTGACAATGAATTCGGCAATTACGACTACCTGATGTTTGCCAACCTTGATTACAGCCATCCGGATGTACGCAAGGAAATGCTCGCATGGGGCAAGTGGCTGGTGGATACGCTGCAGTGCAGCGGATTCCGGCTGGATGCGATCAAGCATATTAACCATGACTTCATTAAAGAATTTGCCACTGCCATGAAGAAAAAGCGCGGAGATGATTTTTACATCGTGGGCGAGTTTTGGAATCCCGAGCTTCAGGATTGCCGAGACTTTCTGGATACGGTGGATTACAGGATCGATCTGTTTGACGTGTCTCTTCATTATAAACTCCAAGCGGCTTCCAAAGCCGGCCGTTCCTTCGACCTGCGGACGATCTTTGACGATACGCTTGTCCAATCGCACCCGATGAATGCTGTCACGTTTGTGGACAATCACGACTCGCAGCCGCAGGAATCGCTGGAATCCTGGGTGGAGGATTGGTTCAAGCAGAGCGCTTATGCGTTGATCCTGCTGCGAAAGGACGGTTATCCTTCCGTCTTCTATGGCGATTATTACGGAATCGGCGGCGAGAAACCCATTCCCGGCAAAAAGGAAGCGATTGACCCGCTGCTGTATGCCAGAGCGAATCGGGCGTATGGCCAGCAGGACGATTATTTTGACCACCCGAATACGATCGGCTGGGTCCGCCGCGGCATCCCGGAAATCGAGTTTTCCGGCTGCGCGGTGGTCATCGCCAATGGCGAAGCCGGGGATAAGCGGATGTTTGTCGGCGAGCATCGAGCCGGGGAGATATGGATGGATCTGACCCGTACACGGCAGGATCGGATTACGATCGGCAAGGATGGGTTCGCTCTTTTTCCGGTGAACGGCGGCAGCGTGTCCGTCTGGGCTCACCCGGATATTCCTGTAGAAGCGTAAACAGCAGCATTTTACACAATCAAAAAAACCGGAAGGATCGGTTTCACCAGACACTGGCAGTCCTAATAAATAGGAAAGCACCTGGCGCAAACTCTCATCCTTCCGGTTATTCGCGTTAGCGGCCACGTACCGATCAGCCTTTAACCTGAAAACGACGGCGCAGGCCTTCGCCTAACAGGTTGAACGTGATGATTAACAGCATCATGGCAAATGCGGGATACACAACGAATTGAAACTTCCCTAACCATATGTCCGCTCGATGCTTGGACAGAATGGTCGCCCAGTTATACCCGGTCTCCACGAATTCCATGACATAATAATTAACTTCCTTCCATTCATGACCGAGGAAGATGTTCACGATGGCAAGCTGGCCGAGCAGGAGCATGACCTTCCCCATATCCAAGCAGAAGTTGACGATCACCTCGGGGAACAAGACCGGAATATAATAATTCTTTGTCAACGTTCTCGTCCGAAGTCCTAACGCGGTTCCGGCCTCCATGTAAGGCTCACTTGCCATTTTGTGGGCCTGCTGCTGTATCGTAATCGCAACCCGCCCGGCCTCAACGCCGGCCAGAATCAGAATGGCCCAGCCCATCCGCTGCTGGGAGAAGAGAAAGAATGGCAGCGCAAGCAGCAGAGCCGAAGCGAAGACCGGCGGCAAATAGGAGCACAGCTGGTTCCAGAAGGTAATGAACCGGTGGACGAAGCCTTTTTTCTTACGGGCGATCAATCCCAGGGGCACGCCTATCGCATATCGAACAGCCGTAATCCCCAGCACAAGCAGGATCGTATCCTTGGCGGTCACAACCAGCTTGCTCAGATTATCGACCCCCTTCTTATCCGATCCCAGCCAGTTCTTCGAAGAAGGCTTATAGGGCGGAAGCGTCAGCTTCTGCTTCCCGTCCTTCATCACCCATCTGGAGGTTTCCTGTTTCAAATCCTTGTCGATAAAGGGCATATACGGCCCCGCCAGCATAACAAAAACAAAGAAGGCAAGCAGTGTGCCGCCAATCCATAAAGGGATATTCTTCAAGTCGACTCACCTCATTTCTGATCGGGGATCAAAGTACTTGCGTGCCGATTGACTGATCCATTGGACGATCATGAACAGCACCATGAAAGAAAACGCAATATAGATAATGACACCCGGCTCATAATTGGACCCGGTTCCACTGAACGTGTTGAAGTCCAGCGCCTGAAACAGTCTCCATGCCGCCCCCGGATAATTGCGGTAATATTCCACCACGAGCAGATTGGACAAGATGAAGACGAGCAGGCCCGGAAGATGGGTCAGGATGGTCGCGATACCGTTGCGCAGCATATGTTTGTATACGACTTTTCGGTCACTCAGCCCTTTGGCTTTAGCCAGCAGTATGTATAACTTGCCCTCCTGCGCAAGCAGAGAAGCCGAAGTGATTCGGGCAATGAAGAAAATCGGGTAAATCGACACGAGCAGCGATGGCAGCACAAAGGCCTCCCAGCCGTCAACCGCAAAATAGCGGATAGCCGGAACATGCTTAATAAGCACCCACTGGGCGATCAGCATCAGGAAAAAATCCGGAACGGATTGGAACAGCCATGTGGTCCAGTGCCCCAGCACACTGAATTTGGTCTTGGACAATTTATAGTCGAGGACTCCCTTCAGAATGCCAAACACAAATCCAAGGATTAAAGCGGATACAATAACCAGCAGGCTTTTGCCGACGGCTCCGAAAGCAGCCGCTTCCGAGGTCTGGCCGATATACCGTGTTTCTCCCAGTGTCCCGTTCTGAATGGCATTTGCAAAAAAATCGCGAATATACGTAACATACTCACCCATGTCAAAGGAATAGTTTGCCACCACTAAATAGCCGTCCACCGACAGATTCAAATCCCTCGGCACCAGGACGATGAGGACGATGAACATAAAAGCCAGCAGGCTAGTCACCGTCGTTTTGAGCATTTGCGTTTTTAATCTCATACCGTCCTCCCACACATGATTTCAGCAGTACCCCTATTGGTTCATTCGATTAAGCACTTATTCTACTACTATCATACATCTCCTAAATAAGTCCAGATGAAAATACAAAATTTTACTTTTGATATTTCCGCATCATGTATTGCATTCCATCTTTTGTCATACAAATAGCATATAATTGCCGCTGCCGTTTCTAGCAAATTGCAATCTACAGCGAAAGAATATACTCTGATTGTATATACATCTCATTGGAGGAGGTTCTACGGCGATGTCCATCTATGAATATGAAGTAAAAACGATACGCGGCGAGTCCCAAACGCTGGAGTCTTATAAAGGCGACGTCATGCTCATTGTCAATACAGCAACCAAATGCGGCTTTGCTCCTCAATTCGACGGCCTGGAGAAGCTGCACCAAGCCTACCGCGATCAAGGATTGGCCGTTCTCGGTTTCCCAAGCAGTCAGTTCATGAATCAAGAGCTGGAGGAGGACTCCGCGATCGAGGAGGCCTGCAAGCTCAATCATGGCGTCACCTTCCCCCTATTCTCCAAAATTGATGTGAATGGCACAAGCGCTCATCCGCTCTACAGGCATCTGACGAGGGAAGCGCCCGGCGCACTCGGCATTAAAGCGATTAAATGGAACTTCACCAAGTTTCTTGTGGACCGCAGCGGCAAAGTGGTCAAGCGCTTTGCGCCAACGGATACTCCGGAAAAAATAGAAGAGGATATCAAGAAGCTGTTATAAATGCAGGCCGCCGATTCGGATAAAAAAGGGCTTGCCCAAGGTCCATCGACCTTGGGCAAGCCCTTTATGTTATGTGGTTCGGAATCGTCCATGCTTTGCCATTGCATCCTTTGTATGCTGGCTCCTCGGTCAACTCCCTAAAGAGCCGGGCTGTACGATCTTATAACGTGTGCGGCAGCTCGCGTACCCAGACGGCCATTTCATTCTCGCCGCGGTTGCCCCATAAATAGTACGGAATGGCCTTTAATGATGCGGGAAGCCTCTTTTTCGGAGAGGAACGATACAGTTCATCGCCCCAATCATCAGACTCTTCAAGCCATCCCTCCCCTTCAATGACAACGGCTCCGCCAAGAAGATCCGGATCGAATCGGGAATGAAGCTTCGGATCGCCTGCGAGCGACAGCGAGGATACCGGCGCTCCATGATCGACGCTCTCCAAGCAATATACCAGCGGCCCGCGCTGAATCGCGGCCTTGCCGGCATTCCCCCGTATGTTGGGATTGGCTCTTACTTGATGGATCTCCATGGAGAATGCCAATTCCACGGTGTCCCCCGGTGCCCACACTCTCTTGATGTAGGCATAGCCGTCTTGGGTAATATCCTCCACGGTCACCTCTTGCCCGTTCACCCGCATAACGGCTTTGCCGCGCGACCAGTCCGGAATGCGAAGAGCGATGGTCCACTCGGCTGCCTGCTCAGGCTGAATCGTAAGCGTAACATTCCCATCCCATGGCAGCGCGCTGGTCTGGGTTACCTTCACTGGCACGTTCCCGAGATTGACCTCGGCTTCGCCGCCGATGTATAGATGGGTATACAGCGTATCGTCATTCATCGTATACACGTATTCACCCAGCGACGACAGCAGTCTCGCCACGTTCGGCGGACAGCATGCGCAGGCGAACCAGCCCGGCCGAACCGGCTTCACATGGAACTTGCCCGGATTATGACGGCAGGCCGTAGGCCATACCTCAAGCGGATTCACATAGAAGAAATGACGCCCGTCCTGAGCCATGCTGCCAATGACCGTATTGAACAGCGCGCGCTCCATCACGTCCGCATACTCCGATTTAGGTGACAGCTGCAGCATGCGCTGGGCAAAAAAGATCAGCCCGATGGATGCGCAGGTCTCCGAGTATACGGTATCGTTCGGCAGGTCATAATCCGTGGTAAACGCCTCGCCATGATGGGTGGAGCCGATCCCCCCGGTAATGTACATCTGTTTACGGACCATGTTATGCCACAGATTAACGCAAGCCTCAAGCAGAGCAGGGTCTTTCGTTCTGGCAGCTAAATCGGCCATCGCCGTATACATGTAAACCGCGCGGACCGAATGCCCGACCGCCTCCTTCTGTTCCCTAACCGGCAGGTGGCTCTGATGATAAGCCAAATGCGGCGGATGCAGTACAGAGCGGTAGAATGACTTCTTCCCTCGCTGTTCCCACTCCTGAAGGAAGAAGTGGGGTTCCGTCCCGCGCTCATCTATAAAATACTGACTCAGACTCAAATATCTCGGCTCCTGGGTTACCTCATACAATTTGACCAGTGCCAGCTCAATCTCCTGATGGCCGTCGAACCCATGGATTTTGCCATCCTCGGGTCCAAAGACGGTATCGATGTAATCCGCCAAGCGGCATACCACGTCCAGCAGTTTCCGCTTGCCCGTCGCCCGGTAATGCGCAACTCCGGCTTCGATCATATGGCCGGCGCAGTACAGCTCATGGCAATCCGTCAGATTGGTCCAGCGCTTCTCCGGCTCCTTCACCGTAAAATATGTATTCAGATAGCCATCCGGCTGCTGGGCAGCGGCCACAAGATCGATCAGCTCATCCACCTGCTCCTCCAGCTTCGGATCCGGATGAATGGCAAGCGAATAAGCCGCAGCCTCAAGCCATTTGGCGACATCGCTGTCCTGAAACACCATACCGCCAAATTCCCCCTCCTCCCTGCCGGCAGCAATTCGAAAATTGGACACGCCATAACTCGGTTCCACGCCCGGAATTCGATCATGGAGGGCTTCATATTGGTATGGGATCACCACTTCCCTTACCAGCTCTATGTAACGGGACCAGAAAGGGTCCGTCAGTTTCACTTGCTTAAGGGGGACGGCAGCTGAACGCGAAGTAAGAGTTATCATCTTGGATATACACTCCTTTAGGATTCGAATGATAAAGCCTCGACACTTCCCATTCTACGTTCTATGATAGGATGAAAACGATAACAGAAATGACCTAAATTCTTATACGATTTCACACTTCCCTGGAGGGGATACCATGACAGAACGGAGCGTACTTTCCATTCCTTCACCGCCGCTCCCCTACTTCCTTGAATCCGGAAAAACGCATTATATACCGGGCGAGTCGCATCCCAACCGGAGAAACCTTGGCGTCTACGATCTCATCCTGGTTCAATGCGGCTGCTTGTTCCTGGGCGAGGAGGATATGCAGTGGGCGCTTGGCGCAGGGGATTGCATTGTATTATTACCGGATGCATACCATTACGCCGTGCAGGGGTGCCAGGAGGAAACCTCCTTTTATTGGCTGCATTTTCAGACCGCAGCATCAGACGCAGCCCACGATGATTCGATCTCACACAACATAAAGCTGCCGAGGCATGGCCCTATCCCTTATCCGGAGCAAGCCTATCAGCTGTTCGATTCTCTTCACCTGCTGGCAACGGAACCGAGGTCCACGGCATTTTGGCGCGAACAAACGCTGTTTATCGAGCTGCTGGAGCTGCTGGACCCGTCGAGATCGGATCAGGAACAATCGCGGGTACGCAAAGTCGCGGAGCAGGTGGAGTCCTATATCAAAATGCATTATCGTGAGCCCATCAGCAACGCACGTTTATCGTCCGACTTGCATTTCCACTACAACTACCTGACGCGCTGCATGAAGGAATCTCACGGCGTAACGCCTACGGAATACCTGCTTCAATACCGCCTGGACCAGGCGAAGCGGCTGCTGCTGACCACCAAGTGGTCCATGGCTCGAATCGCGGAGCATGTGGGATTTCAATATCCGCCCTATTTCTCTCGCCGCTTCTCCGCACGTTTCGGCCTATCGCCGCTGCAATTCCGAAAGCAGTACACGGAGTAAGAAGTAATATGGAGCCTCAGGATGCGCATTGCCATATTCCGCGGTTCAGATTAGCTGTTGGGATCGGCGGGTCCTTGTTCGCGGAGCATCGAGCTAAACGATGCGTTGTCCGCGCAAAAAAAGACGGACCCCTCGCGGCCCGTCTCTAATGAATCGATTGCGTGATGTTACGCTTCATTCGGCAGATTAAGCTGCCATGATACGCCGAACTTGTCCGCGATCCAGCCGAATTTTTGGCTAAACCCATAGTTGTCCAGCGGCATCATCGCACCTCCGCCATCAATTAATGCCCCATACACCTTCTCGATCTCCGCTTCCGATTCGCAAGTCAGGTAGATGGAGAAGGAAGGCGTGAACGTGAAGTCATGCTTCACATTGCTGTCGATACACATGAACGTTTGCCCCTTCAACGAAAAGGTGGCATGCATGACGCTTCCCTCGGCTCCCGGCTGATTGGGGCCATAACGGGTGATGCTGGTTATTTCGGAATCCTCAATAATGGAAATGTAATGGTTCATGGCTTCTTCGGCATTACCTTGGAACATTAAAAACGGGGTTGCACTCTTCATGGACAAAACACTCTCCCTTGTTCATCTGATTAGGACGGATCGTTCATCTTTCCTGTCTCAAGCAGCTGCTTCAATCCCTCAAACATATAACCCCATCCATGTTCGGTTTGGGTATGATATTCCGTGAGCGCCTTCTCGATATCCTCCGCGGTCCATTCCTCCTCGTGAGGAACAACGATCTCTTGCGTGAATGTCATTTCGCATCCCGCATCCACGGGTTTGAACTCGACCGTTATTTGGTCCACGGTTTCGCTGAACTGGGGCATCCTGAAGGTAAGCACCAGCTTGTGAGGCCGGTCTATTACAAGGTACTCCCCAATGGCCCGGTACTCCTTGCCTTCCCGAACGTCAACAATCTCCCAGGTTCCGCCCACGCAAGGATCATTACGGGCGATCTTATTCGTCGTTTCCAGCGTAAACAACCATTTGCGCATCATGTCGGGGTTTAACCAGGCATCAAATACTCGTTCCGGCGCTACCTCAAACAAGCGTTTCATGACCAGCGTGGTTGTAGAGGCATTCTCCAATGTAAATCATCCTTCTCATATTGAAATTGGTATTAGGTTCGATCTGTTTCCCTACGTTCTCATCGTTGTCCAGTATGTTCAGCCGTATTCCTGTTAATGCTCCTCCTTCTTCGCTTTGTTCAGCTCGCGTTCCAATGCATCAAATTACCGGGTCCAGAATCGCTCGTAGAATTGCAGCCATTCCAGCGCCTTACTCATGACGCCCGGATTGAGACGACAGGTATGTGTCCGTCCCTGAATGGATCGATCGAGAAGGCCAGAACGCTCCAGCACCTTGATATGCTTGGAAGCTGCCGCAAGCGACATGTCAAACGGCTCGGCCAGCTCGGATACGGTCATCTCTTGCGCCGCGATCATGCGCACCATCTCTCTTCGGGTCGGATCAGCCAATGCGTGGAAGATGTGATCCAGTTGTTCTTCGTTATTTTGTTCAACCATATGGTTAACTATAATGGAACCATTTTATAAAGTCAACCAATCGGTTGAATATAGTGCAAAAAAAAATCAGGCCCTTCGTTTAAAGAGCCTGGCAATAGATTTTTCGAATAATGCGGCAGCATCCCGCTTCGGCAGCGGATCAGAGGGAACGCCCACCTTTTTATCCGATAACCTCATCCAGCAGCCGCTCGAGCTCTTCGTAACTCGCCACGGTATGCTGCGGTTGATGCTCCGATTCCGGCCCAACGCTCCGGTGATTGAACCAAATCACATGCCAGCCTGCAGCCAATGCGCCAACCACATCATTGCGCCACGAATCGCCGATGTAATAGGAGCTCTTCGGCTCCGTGCCGGTCAGCCGGTTCACATGGTGGAATATCCGTGGATCAGGCTTGTCCCAGCCCACCGCACCGGATACGAACAACCGCTCCTCCGGTATGAGGTCACCCAGCTGCATAGCCGCGATTTTGTTCATCTGGTGTTCCGCCGGACCATTGGTGATCAAGCCAACGACATGCCCGGCATCCGTCAATTTCTTAAGAAGCTCCCGGGCGCCTTCAAACATCGTGATGTTATACTGCCGCTCCAGGTAGGCTTGCTGTACGGTTTCCGCCTCCTCAAGGGTCAGCCCTACGCCGAATTCAGCCAGCGCTAACTGGAACCGACGTCTGCGCATATCCTCAACCGCTTCCCCGTATGCCGCCGTGCCAGCCCCTCCGAGCTCTACAGACAGCTTGTCGCTGTAATAACGCATCCGGTGATAAGCGGCTTCATATGGAAACGTGCCATCAGGGCGGGCAACCTTCTGAACGGCATCGCGAAAAGGCGCCAGATGGTCATACAATGTATCATCCACATCGAAGAAGATTCCCTTCGGTGATATTGGTGTCTTCATACGCATCCCTCTTCCTCATTCGATCTCTCTATTGTACCCGCATCGGCACCACCCGGGTCAAGCCTATCTGTTAATAAGTTCCTTTCCTATGATATGATGGAATTAGAGCGGCAGGACACATCAACTGGAGCATGAATCCTGACTCGCAGCAGCCAAGACCTCCAATTGCAAGGCCCGATTTATGTACCCGGATAAGGAGATGAATAATGATGACCAAGGATATGACCGAAGTGTGGAGTAAGGATTTCGTTCCCGATGGCAACCGTGCCAGCAACGTGGATCGTTTCACCGGCTTTGAGGATACCTATGACCAGCATCGCCCCGAAGCTCCCCAGGAGGTTGTCGCCCTGCTGACAGGCTATTTGGAGCGCAAGCCCTCTCTCGTTGTCGACTTGGGATGCGGAACGGGACTATCCTCGTTTGCATGGAAAGACGCAGCGGACCAGATCATCGGCGTTGAACCGAATGACGATATGCGGGGCAAGGCCATGGCCAAACTGCAGTCGCTGCAGGAAGAGGCTGACGGCAGCCACGGTGTGCAGCTTGCCGACATCAGGTTTGTCTCCGGCTATTCGAACCAATTGGCGCTCCCGGATCAGTCCGCGGACATCATCACCTGTTCCCAATCCTTCCACTGGATGGACCCGGCCAGCACGTTGAAGGAGGTTTCCCGCGTTCTGCGTGAGGAAGGGATATTCGCGGTATATGATTGTGATTGGCCGCCGAGCCTGACCTGGAAGGTCGAGCAATCCTACCATGAGCTGATCGAATGGGCAGAGGCCACCATCGACCGCCATGTGGAGGCACAGGAAAAGGCCTATAAAGGGAATAAGAACGAGCATCTGAAGCATATCCGGGAGAGCGGAGTGTTCCGGTTTTCCAAGGAGATCGTATTTCATCATATAGAGCCGTTCACCGCCGAACGATATACCGGCCTTGCCGTCAGTCAAGGCGGTATCCAGACCGTGTTCAAGCTGAAACAAACCGAATTGAACGATAAAATCGCACAGTTCCATGCGCTGGTCGAGGAGCACTTCCAAGGGCGGACACTTCCCGTTATGCTCAGCTACCGCATGCGGCTTGGCATTAAATAAAGCAAGAAGCATCGAAAGGGATAAT